>JBIOTN010000001.1:0-7374 GCA_044866005.1 Candidatus Rokuibacteriota bacterium
CGGCGCAACCGGCCGGGGGGGAGGAATCGGAGGGGGGCAGGGCCCCCCTCCGAGAACACTAGACGAGCGGGTCGTAGCTGAAGTACTGCGCGGAGCTCTCGAGAGGGGTGAGGTGGTGCCCGAGCGCCCCCGGGAACACCTCCGCGAGCCGCTCGACCGTCCAGCCCTCGGCGTGGTGGATCGAGCGCACCGGGCGCGGCTGCGAGAAGACGAAGATCTCCTTGCCGCGGACCCCGAAGATCTGGCCGGAGACGGTCGCGGCCGCGTCCGAGGCGAGGTAGACGGCGAGCGGGGCGATGTCGCGGGGGCTCATCTTCTCGAGCTTGGCGACCCGCGCCTTCTGCTCCGCGGTCTCCGTCGGGATGGTCCCGACGAGCCGCGTCCAGGCGAACGGCGAGATGCAGTTCGCGGTGACGTTGTACCGGGCCATGTCGAGCGCGGTCACGCGGGTGAGCCCGACGATCCCGAGCTTCGCGGCCGCGTAGTTGGCCTGACCGACGTTGCCGACGAGTCCGGACGTGGACGTCATGTTCACGAATCGGCCCCCGCGCTGCTCCTTGAAGCGCGGCGCCGCCGCGCGGGTCACGGCGAAGGCGCCCTTGAGGTGCACGGCGATGACCGCGTCCCACTCGTCCTCGGTCATGTTGAAGATCATCCGGTCGCGGAGGATCCCGGCGTTGTTGACGACGATGTCGATCCGCCCGAAGACGTCGAGCGCCGTTTCGACGATCTGCCGGCCCCCGGCCATGGAGGCGACCGAGTCGTAGCTGGCCGACGCCTGGCCGCCGGCCTGCTGGATGGCCTTCACGACCTGGTCGGCGGGGACGGCCTCCCCCCCGGTACCGTCCTCCCGGGCGCCGACGTCGTTGACGACGACGCGCGCGCCGGCCTGGGCCAGCATGAGGGCGATCTCGCGCCCGATGCCGCGGCCGGCGCCGGTGACGACCGCCACCCGTCCCGGGAGGAGCATCACACCGGATCGACGGCCAGCGTCAGGGGACCACCTCGATCGTGCCGGCCGCGTCCTCGGCCACGACCTCGCCGACCTGCCGCGCGTCGGAGACGCCGGCCCGGGCCAGCGCCTGGAGGAGCGCCGGCCCTTCGGGCGTCGCGACCAGGAGCCCGCCCGAGGTCTGCGCGTCGGCGATGACCGCGCGCAGCGGGTCGGCGATGGCGGGATCCCAGCGGACGCCGCTCGCCGCCGCGCGGAGGTTCCGCTTCGTGCCGCCGGGGACGTGGCCCGCTTCGGCCAGGGCGACGACCTCCGGCAGGAGCGGGATCCGACTCGCCACGAGCCGGGCCCGCACCCCCGAGCCGCACGTCATCTCGCGGAGGTGCCCCAGCAGGCCGAAGCCCGTGACGTCGGTCACCGCGTGGGCCCGGACCTGCGCCACCGCCTCCGCCGCGGCGCGGTTGAGGAGCGCCATCGTGCGGATGGCCAGCTCCACCGCCGCCGCCGGCGCCCGCCCCTGCTTGATCGCGGTCGAGATGATGCCGGTGCCGATGGGTTTGGTCAGCACGAGCGCGTCGCCGGGTCGCGCCCCCACGTTCTTCCAGATCCGGTCGGGGTGGACCAGACCGGCCACCGCGTACCCGATCTTCGGCTCGGCGTCGTCGATGCTGTGCCCCCCGACCACGCTCACCCCCGCCTCCCGCCCCTTCTCGGCACCGCCCTTCAAGATCTCGCCGAGGATGCCGAGCGGCAGCCGGTCCCTGGGGAAGCCGACGATCGAGAGCATGGCGAGGGGGCGGCCGCCCATGGCGTAGACGTCCGAGAGCGCGTTGGCCGCCGCGATCTGCCCGAAGGCGTAGGGGTCGTCCACGATCGGGGTGAAGTAGTCCACCGTCAGGACGAGGGCCAGCTCGTCCGTCAGCCGGTAGACCGCCGCGTCGTCACACGTCTCCGGCCCGACCAGGAGGTTCGGGTCGGTGATGGGCGGCAGGAGCCGCAAGACCTGGGCCAGATCCTCCGGCCCGAGCTTGCAGGCTCACCCGGCCCCGTGGGAGAGCGTCGTCAGCCGAACAGGCTCGTCCATGGCCTCGTCCCTTCTGGGCGGCGGGATGGTCCCGAGATGCCGGATTATAGGCAGCCGCCGGCGAACGCGTCAAACCGCCGCGTCCGGAGGGCGCCGCTCCTCGAGCACGCGGATCACGGTCGCCCCGACCACGAACACGATCGCGGAGTAGTAGACCCACATGATGAGCCCGATCGTCACGCCGAGTGAGCCGTACATCGTCCCGTAGACGTCGATCCCCTGGATGTACAGGCGGAAGAGCTGCTTCGCCAGCTCCCACAGGAGGGCCGTCGCGACGCTGCCGCGCAAGACGCTCGACCAGGGGATGCGCGCCACCGGCACGAACCGGTAGAGCAGGACGAAGAGCGCGGTGTCGAAGACCACCGCGAGGAAGAGGCTCGTCCACTCGAAGAGCGACGCGAAGAGCAGGCCCCGGCGGAACAGGATCAGGAAGCCCTTCATCCACGCGGCGGCCGCCGTGATTCCCATGGTGACGAAGAAGAGGAGCGTCAGGAGCACGATCATGCCGAAGTCGAAGAGCATCCCCCGGAAGAATCCCCGCCCCTTGGTCCCGAAGATCCGGTTCAGCACGAAGCGCGTCGCCGCGAACAGCTGCGCCGCGAAGAGGAAGAGGATCACGGTCCCCAGCAGGCTGGAGATGCGGCGCGCCCGCGCCACGCCCGTGAGGATCTGCTCGACGTCCGACTGGTAGACGGGCAGGATCTCGGCGAGCTGGTTGACCACCACGTGCACGACCGTCTCGTTGGAGAGGAGAAATCCGCCGCCGGCGACGAGCAAGAGCGCGAAGGGGACCACGCAGATGATGACGTAGAAGGAGAGGCCCGCGGCGAGGAAGAACCCGTCGTGCTTCCAGAATCGCCGGAGCACGTCCCGGAGGAAGCCGGTCATGACGACCGGGCGGACGAGGCCGTGGGCGCCGGACTAGCGCCGGCTGCGCGCCTCGCGCGGCAGCCAGGCCAGGGAGTCCTCGGTCTTCCCGGACGGACGGTACTCCAGCCCCACGTAGCCCGAGTAGCCGGCCTGCTCCAGCGCCCCCAGCACGTTTGCGTAGTTGACCTCGCCGGTGCCCGGCTCGTGGCGGCCCGGCACGTCGGCGATCTGGACGTGGCCGATCCACTCGAGGTTCCTGGTGAGCGTGTCGATGAGCTGCCCCTCCATGCGCTGCATGTGGTAGCAGTCGTACTGGAACCGCACGTTGGGCGCCCCGACGTCGCGGACGATGTCCAGCCCGAGCCGCGACCGGTCGAGGTAGTACCGGGGGCTCTCCCAGGTGTTCAGCGCCTCGATGAGGAGCGTGATCCCGGCGGTCGCCGCCGGCGGCGCGGCGTGCTTGAGATTGTCGACGACGGTGCGGTAGAGCTCGGTGTCGCTCGTCCCGTCGACGCGGTTGCCGGCCAGCACGTTGAGCCGCCGGCAGCCCAGCCGGCGGGCGGTGCCGATGGCCTCCCGGATCGTCTCCAGGAGCTGGTCGCGACGCCCCGGATCACAGAGGTAGCCGCGCTCCCCCGCCGCGAAGTCGCCCGCCTCGGGATCGAACAGGACGAGCTCGAGCCCGTGGCGGCGGAGCTCGCGCTCCACCCCGTCCTGATCCACGTTGTGCGCGAAGAGGAACTCCACCGCCGCGAAGCCCGCCCGCGCGGCCCGCTCGAAGCGCTCGAGGAACGGCACCTCGTTGAAGAGCATGGTGAGGTTCGCCGTGTACCGCATCATCGCCGCTCCTCCGAGGCGGACGGGCCCGTGGCGGGCCTCACGGCGCGCCACGCGCCAGCCGCTCGGCGTTTCCCCACGCGATGCGCGCGGCCACCTCCGCCGGCAGCTGGCGGAGCCACCCCCGGGTGGCCGCCTGCACGGCGGGGACGTCCCCCCACCGCGACGCGATCCAGGTGTCCGTCCCGACCATGAAGCGGTCCGAATGCTGCAGGAAGAGCGCGCGCCAGGCGGGGTCGAGCCGGCCGTCGGGGGCCACGTCCGATCGCAGGGCGAGCTCCACGGTCAGCCGTGGATGGCGATCGAGCAGCCGCCCGACCTCACCGGGCGGCGCCGACATGCCGGCGTGCGCCCACAGGACGCGCACCTCGGGGCGCAGGCCGAGGAGGAGCTCGATCGCCTCCGCGTCGCAGTGGCAGTGGAGGAACAGGCCACCCCGGGCGGCCAGCTCCGCCACCTGTCGCACGACGTCCGACCGCGCGGCCCCGCCGCTCAGGTGGAACTCCCCGATGCCGCGATAGATGCCGCGACGCAGGCGGGACTCGAGGTACCCCACGATCGTCGGGTCGAGGAACCAGCCGGCGAGGTCGCCCGGCCCGCGGTACGGCCGGAGCACGGGGACGACGCGGTCGGGTGCGGCGTCATGGAGGCGAACGGTGCCCTCATCCGGCGTGCTGGAGACGAATGCGCGGCGGATGCCGCCCCGGTCGAGGACCCCGAGCGCGGCCTCCGGCGAGTACTGGCTCCAGGCGTTCTGGCTGTAGTGGATGTGGACGTCGACGATCGGAAGGTCATCGGCCGCCGGTCGCGGGGCCGCCGTCGCAAGGGCGAGGCCGAACAGCAACGCGGCCAGGGAGCGCGGGCCCGGCGGCATGGCCCCCACTATACCCGCCCGTCCGGCGGCGGATCAATTCCCGCGCGCCGTGTCGGCCACGCCCGGCCGGCCAGCTCACCCGCCCGGCCCGAGAAGGTCGGGCCGCGGAGGGGACCGCCGGGGCCCCCTCCGCGAACGTCCGTCAGGCCGCCTTGATGGCCTTCGCGCGCGGCGCGCCCTCGGTCTGGATCTCGACCTTCTTCGGCGCGACCGCGAGCGGCGCGGGCATGCTGATCTCGAGCATCCCGTTGGTGTACCTGGCGGTCACCTTCGCCGGGTCCACGCCCTCGGGGAGGACGAGGGACCGCTCGAAGGCGCCGTAGCTCAGCTCGCGAAGGCAGTAGCTGCCGTCGCTCGTCTCCGACTGCGTCTTCCGCTGCCCCTTGATCGTGAGGATGTTCTCGGCCACGGAGACCTCGGTGGAGCTGAAACGGGCTGCCGAACGCGCCGAACGGGGGACCAGCGAGCGAGATCGAACATAGCGATCCACCTCCCAACCTCACAGCGACGTACGGGGCGCCGGAGGCGCCCCGCCGGCCACCTGGGCCTCCCGTTCCGTCATTTAGCAGCCGAGCGCGCGGTGTCAAGTCGGCGGCGCGGGGACGGCCCCGCCGGGGGTCGAAGATCCGGGCGTCGCCGGGCCGGACGCGAAAATGCGGAGGGCGCCGGCCGCCCCGGGAAACCGCCCTGAGGGGCTGGCGCCGCTCCGCCCGGCCCGGCCGGCGGGAGCCGGACGCCCGTCAGCGGGCGCTCCGCTCCCAAGCCGTTACTTCAGCTCTGCCGTACCCTGGAGAAAGAGCACGTCCTGCGTCCGGTCGGCGGGGTCCACGACCAGCACCGCCGTGACCAGATCGCCGTCCTGGAGGTCGGGCACCACGGCCAAGAGGGTGACCAGGTCGGTGCAGCTGCCCTTCTTCAGCTCGAGCGGCCGGCCCGGCCGTAGCCGCACGTCCACCCGATACTGGGCCTCGTCGCCCTCCTCCTCGTCGCCCTCGAGCTCCTGGAACGCCAGCAGGCACTCGGCGTAAGCCGTGACGCCGCCGTCGTGGCTCAACACCAGCCGGATGTCGGCCGCCGCGGCCGCCACGGCGTCCGTGATCCCGAGCCCCGCGCTCGGCACGGGGATCTCGACCCGGCCCGTGAGCCGATCGCTCTTCACCACGCCCTTGTTCACGTGGATGTCCCGCCGCGCGCTGCCCTCGGCCTCCGGCTCGGGCTCGCCGCAGCAAGGCTCGAGCTTCTTCGCCTGCACCCGCGTGTTCTCGGATTTCGCCTCGGCCGGCGCCACGACGACGCCGGGAATGCCGAGCGACAGGACGCCCACCACCGTCGCCGCCACCACCCACCTCAGAGTTTTCCCTTGCATTGCTCCTCCTATGGCCGCTCTCGTCGTTTCGGACCAGGACCGAGCCGAGACCCAGCGAAAGTCGTGCCACGGCGAGGCCCCACGCCACGGCTCGTCCGCGGGGCACGGGATCGGGAGGCCGGGTCAGGACGGAACCAGCGAGGCCGTAAGAGGATCTCCGGGGTGGGGCGGGCCCCGGGGAAGCGCGCACGCGTCCCGGTGCGCACAGCGGACGCACGCCGGGCCACGTGGGCTTTTGACGGCGGCGGCGGGGAAAAGCGCGTCCGGTCTCGCCCGGGACTCCCGTCTGAGAGGGCGATGACCGAGCGCCGGCAAGAGACCGGCTCCGGCGGAAACGAGCTCAGGGAGGCGGGGTGAACACCTCGTTCGCCGCGCTGAACGAGCCGCCGGGGCGCGGCCCGCCCGACAGCACGTAGATCCGCCCCTCGTGGGCGACCGCGGCGAGCCCATGGCGAGCGGTCGGCATCGGCGCGTGGGCACTCCAGCGGTCGGCACCCGGCTCGTAGGCCTCGACCCGGTCGAACGTCCCGCTCGGCGCCTCCCCACCGAACACGAAGAGGCGCCGGCCGACCACGGCGGCCGCGATGCCGCTTCGCGCCGCGGGGAGCGGCGCGCGGCGGTTCCAGCCGTTGGTCGTGGGATCGTAGACCTCGTGCGTGTCGAGGTTCCGCGCGTAGCTGCCCTCGAGGCGGCCGCCGACGACGTGGAGCTTGCCCGCGAGGACGCCCGCTGCGTGGTGATCGCGCGGGGTCGGCATGGGCGCGCGCGCCTCCCACCGGTTCGCGCCCGGGTCGAAGACCTCGAGAGCCCCCGTGTTCTTGCCGTCCCGCCCGACCCCGCCCACCGCGTAGATCCGGCCGTCCATGAGGGCCGCGGCCAGCGCCCCGCGCGCCGTCGGCAGCGGGGCGCGCGGGCGCCACTGATCGGTCGAGGGGTTGTACTCGTACACGGAGTCGAGCGCGCTCCAGAGCATCCCCGCGTAGCCGCCGACGACGTAGAGGTTACCGCCGACCGCGACGGCGGCCGCGTGGTGCACGGCCACGGGCAACGAGGCGCGACGCTCCCAGCGATCGGACCGGGGATCGTAGGCTTCCACCCGGTCGCCTCCGCCGAAGCCCCCGACCACGTAGATGCGGCCCTCGACGTCGGCGCCCGTCACCTCCGTACGGGACGCGGGGAGCGGGGCGGCGCTGCGCCAGGTCCCCTGGGCGACCGCGACCGCCGCCAGGGCGAGCAGCCCGACGCCGACGGCCACCGCCGCACCCCGCCGCCCCGCGCGGGCGGCGGCACGCGGCAAAACGACGCCCACGTGACGGCGAGCCCTCAGCCGCGCGCCGAGGCGCTCCGCGCGGCGACGCGGCCCGCCGAGACGCAGGTCTTCGCCGGCAACC
>JBIOTN010000002.1:0-20642 GCA_044866005.1 Candidatus Rokuibacteriota bacterium
CCGCAGAGGCCCCCTCCGATCAGGCTTCGAAGGCGCGGTCGCGCTGCGCCTTCAGCCGCTCGAGCTCGGCAGGGTCCAGGCGCATCCCGAGCGAGAGTCCCATCTCGCCGAGGATGGTCTTGATCTCGTTGAGCGACTTCTTCCCGAAATTCTTCGTCTTGAGCAGCTCCGCCTCGCTCTTCTGGACGAGATCGGCGATCGTGCGGATGTTGGCCGTCTTGAGGCAGTTGTAGGCGCGGACCGAGAGCTCGAGCTCGTCGACGCTGCGGAAGAGGTTCTCGTTCAGCTCGACTTTCTCGGCCTCGACCGGGACCTCCTCCTCCGGCTCGAGCCCGCGCGGGAAGCGGGAGAGCAGGTTGAAGTGGTCCTCCAGGATGAGCGCCGCCTCGCCGACGGCGTCCTCGGGGGAGACGCTGCCGTTGGTCCAGATCTCCAGCACGAGCCGCTCCGCGCCGGGGTGGCGCTTGGCCGGCTCGACCTGGAAGTTGACGCGCCGGATCGGGGAGAAGTCCGCGTCGAGGATCAGCGCGTTGACCGGCACCCCCTCCAGCTCACGCTTCTCGGCCGGTCCATAGCCGCGGCCCTTCTCGACCTGGACCTCCATGGCCAGCACCGCCTCGCGGTCCAGCGTGGCCAGCGGCTGCTCGGGGTTCAGCACCTCGATGTTCGCGTCCGTCTGGAAGTCGCCGGCCTTCACGATGCCGGGCCCGGTGGCCCGGAGCTGGATCAACCGATCCCGGTCCCCGTGGAGCTTGAAGACGACTTTCCGGATGTTGTTGAGGACGTCCAGGGTATCCTCGAGCATGCCCGGGAGGAACGAGAACTCGTGGAGCACGTTCTCGATCTTGACCCACGTGGGCGCGGCGCCCTCGATGGACGAAAGCAGGACCCGGCGGAAGGCGTTGCCCACCGTCAGCCCGAACCCGGGTTCGAACGGCTCGACGATGAACCTGCCGTGTTCGGCCGCGAGGTCCTGCCACTCGTGCTTCCGCGGGAGCTGGAGCGTCGTCATGCAACCTCCTCCGGTTGGCGCGGGGATACGGGACGAATCTCGATTATAGCCCGGGATGGCCGGTCAGGGAAGAGAGGTTGACCCGGGCTTCGGGGCGTCACTAGAATCGACCTCATGAGTCACCGCCCGGCTCGGCCCGGTCTCCTCCCCACCCCGGCCGCCACGGGGGGCAGGGCGCCGACCACGACCCCATGAGCGCCGGGGTGTCGCCCCCGCGCGCCCGGCCGCGCTGGCGGCGGCGGGCCGCGCTCGCCCTCCTCGCCGCTCTGGCGCTGCTCGGAGGGATCGAGGCGGCGCGGGCCGTGATCCCGCCGAGCGCGCTCCGCGCGGGCCCGCGGACCGTCGAGATCCCGCCCCAGCAGGGCCTCCTCCGCATGGCCCGCACGCTGGCGGACGCGGGCGTCATCCGCAGCCGCTTCGCCTTCGTCGGCCTCGCCGTCCTCCGGGGCACGGCCCGCTCGCTCAAGGCCGGCGAGTACGAGGTACCGCGCGGGGCCTCCCTCCTCACGACGCTCCAGCTGATCGAGGCCGGGAAGGTGAAGCCGCACCTCATCGTCCTGCCGGAAGGCTTCACCGTCCGCGAGCTCGCCCGCGAGCTCGAGAGCGAAGGCGTCGCGCCCGCCGCCGACGTCCTGCGGCTCGCCACGGCGCCCTTCTTCGTCCAGAGCCTGGGGATCGACGCCGACAGCGTCGAGGGCTACCTCTACCCCGACACCTACCAGGTCACCAAGGGCATGCGGCTGGAAGAGATCCTCGGGCGCATGGTCCATCGCCTCAGGGAGAAGGTCACGACGCCGGAGGTCCAGGCGCGGGCCGCGGCGCGGGGGCTGACCGTACACGAGCTCCTGACCCTGGCCTCGATCGTGGAGAAGGAAGCCGTCGTGCCCGAAGAGCGACGGCTCATCGCCGCGGTCTTCTGGAACCGCCTCAAGCGCGGCATGCTGCTCCAGGCCGATCCGACCGTCGCGTACGCCGTCGGAAAGGACGGGCGCGCACCGACCCGCGAGGACCTCCAGGTGAACCACCCCTTCAACACCTACCGGAACCGCGGGCTGCCGCCCGGTCCGATCGGCAATCCGAGCTTCGCCTCGGTCGAGGCCGCTCTCGACCCGGCCCCGGTCCCCTACCTCTACTTCGTCTCGATCGACGACCGACGCCACCACTTCTCCGCCACCCTGGAGGAGCACAACCAGGCCGTGGCGCGCTATCGCGTCTTCCGCACGCGTTCCGCCCTATGACCCTTGCGGGGAATTATTGACGAGTGCTATAACCCCAGTGGACCCCATCCCGATGAGTCACCCGCACGGAGAGACGCCGCCGGCCTCCCCGTATGCCTCGGTGTTTCCGCCGCAGGCCGTCGAGCCGCTACCCGCACTGTACTCGGCGCTCCGGCGCGCGGTCCGGCCCGTCCTGGACAGGTTCTTCGACTTCCGCGTGGCCGGGCTCGAGCACGTCCCGCGCGGGGGGCCGTTCATCGTCGCCGCCAACCACGCCAACTACCTCGACGGCGTCGTCCTCGGCGCCGCGCTGCCGCGAAAGATCGTCTTCCTGGTCATGCCGCGCGTCTATCGCGCAACCCCGCTCCACCCCTACTTCCATCGCCACGTCGGCTCGATCCCGATCGAGCTGGCGCGCCCCGACCCCGGCGCCATCCGGCGTGCGCTTCGCGTCCTCGAAGGCGGCGGGATCGTCGGCATCTTCCCGGAAGGTCCGTGCGGCCGGGACGGCAAGCTCGTCCGGGGCCACCCGGGCGTGGCCCTGGTCGCGCTCCGGGCCGGCGTGCCGGTCCTGCCGGCCGCGATCACGGGCACCTTCCACGCGCTGGCCGCCCGGCGCTGGCACATCCCGCGCCGCGTCCCGCTCCGCGTGCGCTTCGGCCGCGCCCTCCGGTTCACCCAGCACGCGCCGTCCCCGCTCACGCAGACCATGCGCGCGGACGTGACGAGCCGGATCATGGCGGAGATCGCGAGCCTGCTCGCCGACGAGGAGGGACAGCGCGCGGCGATCGGGACGCCCTGACGATGGAGCCGCCGACCCCCTCCGGCGCCCCCTGGGGCGGGCGCTTTTCCGAGCCCCCCGACGCGAGCGCGCAGGCCTTCACGGCGTCGCTGCCCTTCGACCACCGCCTCTGGCGCTACGATCTCGAGGGGAGCGAGGCATGGGCGCGCGCGCTGGCGCGGAGCGGCGTCCTCACCGAGGCGGAGCTCCGGACGATCCTGCGCGGCCTCGGCGAGGTCCGCGAGGAGCTCGCGGAGGGACGCTTCCCGTTCCGGCTCGAGCTGGAAGACATCCACATGAACGTCGAGCGCCGGCTCACGGAGAAGGTGGGGCCGGTCGGCGGCAAGCTGCACACGGGCCGGTCCCGCAACGACCAGGTCGCCCTGGACATGCGGCTCTGGCTGCGCGCGGAGATCGACGCGATCCTCCCGGCGATCCGGGCGGTGCAGGCCGCGCTCGTCGAGCAAGCCGAGCGGCATCGCGACTGCCCCATGCCCGGCTACACCCACCTCCAGCGCGCCCAGCCGATCCTCCTGGCGCACCACCTGCTGGCCTACGTCTTCATGCTCCAGCGCGACCGCGGGCGTTACGCGGACGCGCGCCGCCGGCTGGACGTCCTCCCGCTCGGCGCCGCCGCGCTCGCGGGCACGACGGTCCCCGTGGACCGCCACGCGCTCGCCCGCGACCTCGGCTTCGCCGCCCCCAGCCCCAACAGCCTGGACGCCGTCTCGGATCGGGACTTCGCCGTGGAGTTCCTCGCCGCGTCGGCCATCCTCGCCATGCACCTCTCGCGCCTCGGCGAGGAGCTGGTCCTGTGGGCGTCCGCCGAGTTCGGCTTCGTCGAGCTGCCCGACGCCTTCGCGACGGGCTCGTCGATCATGCCGCAGAAGAAGAACCCGGACATCGCGGAGCTGGTGCGGGGCAAGACCGGCCGGGTGTACGGCGACCTCGTGCGCCTCCTGACGGTGATGAAGGGCCTCCCCCTCGCCTACCATTCGGACATGCAGGAGGACAAGGAGGCCTTCTTCGACGCGGCCGACACCGTCCGCGGCTGCCTCGGCATCCTGGCGCCGTTCCTCCGCGGCCTCCGCTTCCGTGTCGACCGGCTCCGGGCGCTCGCCGGCGAGGGGTACACGACGGCCACCGATCTCGCCGACTACCTCGCGCGGAAGGGCGTCCCCTTCCGGCTGGCGCACGAGGTGGTGGGGAAGGCGGTGGCGCTTGCCGTCGCGCGCGGCGTCGGCCTCCACGAGCTCCCGCTCGAGGAGCTCCGCGTGCTGTCGCCGTTCTTCGACGCCGACTTCCGGGAGGCGGTCAGCGTGGACGCGTCGCTGGCCGCCCGCCAGGTCTACGGCGGAACGGCGCCGAAGGCGGTGCAGCAGGAGCTCCTCGAGGCGCGGGCCCTTCTGGAGGCGCCGTGAGGGTGCGCCTCGGGTCAGCCGGGTGGGCGGCGCTCCTCCTCGCCCTCCTCGTCCCCCTGGCGCTCGCCGCGTGCGGCCGGCGCGGCCCGCCGGTCGCGCCGGAGCGTCGCCTGCCCGCCGCGGTCCAGGACCTCTCGGCGACGGTGGTCGGCGAAGGCGTGCGCCTGGCGTGGACGCTCCCCCGGATCCGCGTGGACCGGAGCCAGCTGAAGGAGCTGCGGCGGACCGAGGTCTACCGGCGGCTCGAGGACGCCGGCGAGGCGACGCCGCCGCGACCGGCCATCCTCACGATCGGCGGCTTCTTCGGCGGCCCGAGCGGCGTGGCCGGGTTCGAGCGCGTGGCCACGATCGCGCTCGCCGCCCCGGCGCCGGCGGAGCTGGCCGGGAACCGGGTCAGCTACACCGATGCCCAGGGCCTCACCCTCGGCCGCCGCTACACCTACGTCGTGCTGGCCGTGGACGAGCAGGGCCGCGCAAGCCCCCCGTCGAATCGCATCGTGGTGGCGGTCGCGCCGCCGCCCAAACCGCCGACGGGGCTCACCGTCGAGCCGGGCGACGGCCAGGTCCGCCTGACCTGGAAGGCGCCGGAGAGCCTCGAGGACGGCTCGCCGGTGGAGGGGCCCGTCCTCTACGAGGTCTTCCGCGCGCCCTCCCGCGAGGCGCGCCCGGCGCGCCCGGTGACCCCGGAGCCCGTCGCGACCCCGTCGTTCGTGGACCTCGGCGTGGAGAACGACGCGACCTACTACTACTCGGTCCGCGCGCGCCTCGGCGCGGCGGGCCCGGCGAGCCGACCGACCGACGTGGTCGTCGCGACGCCCGAGGACATGACCCCGCCCGCGCAACCGCGGGGGCTCGTCGCGGTGCCCGCCGAGGGGCGGGTGCGCCTGGCCTGGGAGCCGGTCGCCGATCGGGACGTCGCCGGCTACCGCGTCTACCGGAGTACGACGCCGGGGCGGGGCTACGAGCTGCTCACCGGCGCCCTCCAGCCCGCCACGACGTACGTGGACGCCGGCGCGCGGCCGGGCCAGACGTACTACTACGTCGTCACCGCCGTCGACCGCGCGCGCCGCGCCAACGAGTCGGTCCCCTCGCCGGAGGTCTCCGTCCGCCTACCCTGACGGCCGCGTCCTGGCGGCGATGTCTGCCCGGGCGCGCGCTTGATTTGCCCGAACCTGCATGCTACCGTCGCACAAACGGCTCGCGGCACGCGCATGAACGCCTTCGGCTACCACGACGGCCAGCTCCACTGCGAAGGGGCGCCTCTCCCGGCGATCGCCGAGGCGGTCGGCACGCCGACCTACGTCTACTCCGCCGGCGCGATCCTGAACGCCTACGAGGCCTACGAGCGGGCCCTGGGGGGCCTCCCGCACCTCTCCTGCTACGCGGTCAAGGCGAACATGAACCTGGCGGTGCTCGCCCTGCTCGCCCAGGCCGGCGCGGGCGCCGACGTCGTCTCGGGCGGCGAGCTCTACCGCGCGCTGCGCGCCGGGTTCGATCCGCAGAAGATCGTCTTCGCGGGCGTCGGCAAGAACCGGGACGAGATCCGGGAAGGCCTCAAGGCCGACGTCCTCTGCTTCAACGTCGAGTCGCCGGCGGAGCTCGCCGCGATCGACGAGGTGGCGCGAGCGGAGGGCACGCGGGCGCGGATCGGGATCCGGGTGAACCCCGACATCGATCCGGAGACGCACCCCTACATCGCCACCGGGCTCAGGACCTCGAAGTTCGGGATCGCCTACCGCGAGGCGCGCGACGTCTACCGGCGGGCCGCCGGCCTCCCCGGGATCGAGGTGGTCGGCGTCCACATGCACATCGGGTCCCAGCTCACGAAGGTGACGCCGATCGCCGATTCGCTGACCCGGGTGGCCGACCTCGTCGAACGCCTGGCGGAGGACGGGATCACGCTCCGCTACCTGGACGTGGGCGGCGGGCTCGGCATCCGCTACCGCGAGGAGACCCCGCCGAACCCGGCCGACTACGTCCGCGCGCTCAAGCCCGCGCTGGAGCGGCTCGGGCTCACGGTCCTTCTCGAGCCCGGGCGCTCGATCGTCGGCAACGCCGGGGCGCTCCTCACGCGCGTCCTCTACCGGAAGACGACCGAGGGGCGGCGCTTCCTGGTCGTGGACGCCGCGATGAACGACCTCATCCGGCCGGCGCTCTACAACGCCCACCACGAGATCCGCCCGGCGGTCGAGCCGCCCGCCGCCGCGACGCTGGAGACCGTGGACGTGGTCGGCCCGGTCTGCGAGTCGGCCGATTTCCTCGCCAAGGAGCGCCCGCTACCCCCGGTCGCCGAAGGCGCGCTGCTGGCCGTGCTCTCGGCCGGCGCCTACGCCTTCGCCATGGCCTCGAACTACAACGCCCGGCCGCGCGCCGCCGAGGTGCTGGTCCAGGGGGACCGGTTCCAGGTGGTGCGCCGGCGCGAGAGCTACGAGGACCTGATCGCGGGCGAGAGCACGTGGGCGGACCCCTCGCCGTAAGAAGGAGAACCACGATGCGACGGACCTTCCAGGGCTCCCTGGTCGCCATGGTCACGCCGTTCCACGACGGGAAGGTCGACGAGGCGAAGCTCCGCGAGCTGGTCGAGTTCCACGTCGGCAACGGCACCGACGGGCTCGTCCCCTGCGGCACCACCGGCGAGTCGCCCACCCTGAGCCACGACGAGCACAAACGGGTCGTGGAGATCGTCGTCAAGGCCGCCGCCGGGCGCATCCCCGTGGTCGCCGGCACCGGCTCGAACTCGACGGCGGAGGCGATCGAGATGACCGTCCACGCCGCGAAGGCCGGTGCCGACGGGGCGCTCCTCGTCTCCCCCTACTACAACAAGCCCACCCAGCAGGGACTCTACCAGCACTTCCGCGCGGTCGCGCAGGCGGCGCCCGAGCTGCCGCTGATCCTCTACAACATCCAGGGCCGCACCGCCGTCAACATCGAGACCGAGACCGTCGCGCGCCTCGCCGAGATCCGCAACATCGTCGGGGTCAAGGAAGCCTCCGGAAACCTCGACCAGATGACCTCGGTGGTCCTCGCCTGCGGGGCCGACTTCACGGTCCTGTCGGGGGACGACTCGCTCACCCTCCCGCTGATGGCGGTGGGCGGACGCGGCGTCATCTCGGTCGTGGCCAACG
Organism: Candidatus Rokuibacteriota bacterium; assembly: GCA_044866005.1. Taxonomy (GTDB): domain Bacteria; phylum Methylomirabilota; class Methylomirabilia; order Rokubacteriales; family DASRDR01; genus JBIOTN01. Next base: position 7,557 of record JBIOTN010000002.1, read on the forward strand.
TCCTGCCGAAGGAGGTCGCCGAGCTGACCCACGCGGCGCTCGACGGCGACTGGAAGCGCGCCCGCGAGCTGCACGGGAAGCTCTTCCCGATCTGCCGGGGAATGTTCATGGAGACGAACCCGATCCCGGTCAAGGAAGCGATGGCGATGCTCGGGCTCTGCCGCGCCGAATGGCGGCTCCCCCTGTGCCCGATGAGCGACGCCAACCGGGATCGCCTCCGCAAGATCCTCCTCAACGCCGGCGTCCTGAAAGCCTAGCAGGATGCTGAAGAAGGACGCCAGCGGCGAGAGACCCCTCGCGCCAGGAACGAGGCGCTCCGGGCGCGGGCTGGGCCCGCGCAACCCTCCCGGGGGGAGGAATCGGAGGGGGGCAGAGCCCCCCATCCGAGAGATCTCTAGGCCCGCGCGCAGACCCCCGTGGTCGAGGTAGTCGTCGCCGGCGCCGCCGGCCGCATGGGCGGCCGGATCCTCGCGCTGGCGCGCGAGAGCCCGGACATTCGCGTGGCCGCCGCGCTGGAGCGGCCCGGACACCCGGCGCTGGGCCAGGACGCCGGCGGGCTGGCCGGCATCGGGCCGCTCGGCGTCCCGGTCAGCGACGACCCGGCCCCCGCCCTGACCCGCGACCGCGTGCTGGTCGAGTTCACGACCCCCGAAGCGACGCTCGAGCACCTCCGCCTGGCCGCCGCGCAGGGCGCGCGGGCCGTCGTCGGCACGACGGGCCTCCAGCCGGCGCAGACCGACGAGCTGGCGGCGCTGGCGCGCCGCACCGCGGTCGTCTACTCCCCGAACATGAGCATCGGCGTGAACCTGGCGTTCCGCGTGCTGGCGCTCATGGCGCGCGCGCTCGGCGACGAGTACGACGTCGAGATCACCGAGATCCACCACCGGACGAAGAAGGACGCCCCGAGCGGGACCGCGCAGCGCATGGCCGAGGTGATCGCCGAGGCGCTCGGCCGGGACCTCGGGAAGGTCGGCGTCTACGGCCGGCACGGGATGGTCGGAGAGCGCGGGGCGAAGGAGATCGGCGTCCACGCGCTCCGGGGAGGCGACGTGGCGGGCGAGCACACGGTCGTCTTCTCCACGCTCGGCGAGCGGCTCGAGCTGACCCACCGCGCCCACAGCCGCGACACCTTCGCGCGCGGGGCGCTGCGCGCGGTGCGCTTCGTCGCAACGGCCAAGCCCGGCCTCTACTCCATGCACGACGTGCTCCGGATCCGGGCCCGCGAGGAGGAGAACCCCTGACCACGCGCGCGCGGCTGGCCGACCGGCTCACCCGGTTGCCTCCCTACCTCTTCGCCGAGATCGACCGCCAGAAGAAGGAGGCGCGGGCGCAGGGCATCGACCTCATCGACCTGGGGATCGGCGACCCCGACCTGCCGACCCCGCGGCACGTGATCGAGGCCCTCGACCGGGCCGCGCGCGAGCCCAAGAACCACCGCTATCCCGACTACGAGGGGTTGCTCGCGTTCCGTGCGGCGGCCGCCGCCTGGTACCGGCAGCGGTTCGGCGTCACGCTGGACCCGGCGACGGAGGTCCTCACGCTCATCGGCTCCAAGGAAGGGACCGCCCACATCCCGCTCGCCTTCGTGAACCCGGGCGACGTGGTCCTGGTGCCGGATCCCGGCTACCCGGTCTACGCCGCCGGCACCTGGTTCGCGGGCGGGGAGCCCCACTTCCTTCCGCTCCGCGCCGAGCGCCACTTCCTGCCCGACCTCGAGGCGGTCCCGCCCGAGGTCCTCCGCCGGACCAGGATGCTCTTCCTCAACTACCCCAACAACCCGACCGCCGCCGTCGCGACGCGCGAGTTCTTCGAAGCGGTCGTCCGGTTCGCCGAGCGCCACGGCGTGATCGTGTGCCACGACGCGATGTACTCGGAGCTCCGGTTCGACGACTACGAGCCGCCGTCCTTCCTCCAGGTCCCGGGGGCGAAGGAGGTCGGCGTCGAGTTCCACTCCTGCTCGAAGACCTACTCGATGACGGGCTGGCGCATCGGCTTCGTCGTGGGCCACCGCGAGGTGCTGGCCGGGCTCGGCCGGGTCAAGACCAACGTGGACTCGGGCGTCTTCCAGGCGGTGCAGGAGGCGGCCATCGCCGCCCTCACCGGCCCCCAGGACGGGGTCGGCCGGATCCGGGCCATCTACCAGGAGCGGCGGGACGTGGTCGTCGCGGGCCTGCGCCGGCTCGGGCTCCCCGTGACCCCGCCGCGCGCGACGTTCTTCGTCTGGGCGCCCGTGCCGGACGGCGGGGACTCGCGCAAGTGGGCGGCCCGGCTCCTCCAGGAGGCGGGCGTCGTCGTGACCCCCGGCGTCGGATTCGGGCCGTCGGGCGAAGGCTACTACCGGATCGCGCTCACGGTCGACAAGGCACGGATCGCCGAGGCGATGGAGCGCCTCGGACGCCTCGCCCTGTAACGGTCGCGGACGCCCGGTGAGCCCCGTCCGGCCCTCGCGCGGCGAGTCTGATATACTCCTCGTCGAGGACATCCGCTTTTACGGCCACCACGGGGCGACCGAGGCCGAGCAGCAGGTCGGCGCCTGGTTCTCGGTGGACGTCGAGCTGGCGCTCGATCTCACCCCGGCCGCGCTCTCGGACGACCTGGAAGCCACCGTCGACTACGGGCGGGTCGTCCGGCAGGTCGTCGGGATCGGCACCGGCGAGCGCGTGCGGTTGCTCGAGCGGCTGGCGGGGCTCGTGAGCGAGGCGTTGCTCCGGGAGTTCCCCGCCCGCGAGGTGACCGTGCGCGTGCGGAAGCTGACCCCGCCGCTCGACGGGATCGCCGCCCTCCCGGGCGTCCAGATGAAGCGCAGCCGGTAGGGGGGCGGCGGCGGGGTCCGCGGCCGGCGCAGGTGGCGGGCGGATCCGGGCCTGAATCATGGCGCGCGTGTTTCTCTCCCTCGGCTCGAACCTCGGCGATCGCCGGCGGTTCCTCGAGGACGCCCTCCGCGCCCTCCAGTCGCACGACGCGATCCGGGTCATCGCCTGCTCCCAGATCTACGAGACCGAGCCGTGGCCGGAGGAGCGGGTCACCCGCGACCGCTGGTACCTGAACTGCGCGGTCGAGATCGACACCGTTCTCGCCCCCCGCCCGCTCCTCAGGCTGCTCCAGCAGATCGAGGCCGCAGCCGGACGGGTGCGCGAGCCGATCGCGCCGCGGACGAGCTACGCGGCGCGCACCCTCGACATCGACATCCTGCTCTACGGGAGCGAGGTCCTCAGCGACCAGGACCTCCAGATCCCGCATCTCCTCATGCACGAGCGGCGGTTCGTGCTGGCGCCGCTCGCCGAGATCGCCCCCGAGTTCGAGCACCCGGTCCTCTACCGCTCGATCCGCGAGCTCCTCGCCGAGACGGAGGACCGGCGGGGCATCTTCCTCTACATCGCCTGAGCGGCGCTTCGGCGGCCGAGCCCTCCCGGCGCTTGTCAGGCGAGAGCCCCTTCTGTTAGCGTGGCGGGACGGAGCGGAGCCGTGCCCGACCCTGCCAGCGACTTCCGGGCCCAGGCCCTCGGCCACCTCGACGCGCTCTATAACTTCGCCCTCTACCTGACCAAGCGGCCCGCCGACGCGGAGGACCTCGTCCAGGAGACCTACCTCCGCGCCTTCCGGTTCGCCCACCAGTTCGAGCCGGGAACGCACCTGCGAGCTTGGTTGTTTCAGATACTGAGAAATACGTTCCTGACCTTCTACCGTCGCGAGGCGCGGGAGCTCGCCATGCTCGACAAGGAGGCCGCGGAGGCGCCCGAGGAGGGCTGGGAGGTCGAGGCGCCCATCGCCTCGGTCCCGACCGCCGTGGACCTCGAGCGCGCGCTCGTGGCGCTGCCGCAGGAGTTCCGCTCCGTGCTCCTCCTGGCGGACCTCGAGGGGTTTGCGCTGGTCGAGATCGCGCGGATCATGGACAGCCCGGTCGGCACCGTGAAGTCCCGGCTCTTCCGCGCGCGCCGGCTGCTGCGCCGACGCCTGGCCGATTACCGGGCCGGCTGACCCATGCTCGACTGCCAGGCGACACGGGAGGCGCTGGAGGAACACCGCCGCGGCGAGCTGCCCGCCGACGCGGTCCGGCCGATCGAGGCGCACCTCTCGCAGTGCGAGCAGTGCCGCGCCCTGCGCGACGAGGCCGACCGCCTGGCGGCCCTCGTCCGCGGCCTGCCGCGCACGCCGGCCCCGCCGGGACTGGCCCGCCGGGTGGCGGCCCTCGGGCGCTCGCCGGGGCGCGCGCGCGGCTGGCTCGGGCGCCCGTGGACCGTGGCGGCGGCCACCGCCGCGGTCGTCGCGCTGGCGCTGTCGCCGTGGCTCCAGTTCCGGCCGCGCCCCGAGGACGATCCCGTCGAGCGGTTCCTGCAGGCCGCGCTGGCCGAGCACACGCGCATCCTGCTCCAGCTGCAGGCCGCGACGGCCGACGTGCCCGATCCCGACACGGCGCTCGCCACGGTGCGCTCGCTCACCGACATCCAGATCCCGCCGGCGTTCGCGGGGAACGACGAGCTCACGCTCATCGCCGCGCGCCCGACGGTCATCGCCAACCGCAAGGCCGCCGCCGTCGTGCTCCGCGACCGCGCCTGGTTCATCACCACCTACTTCGCCGCATCGGGCACGGACCTCGCCATGCCCAGCCGGGGCCGGGTCCAGATCGAGCAGTACAAGCCCTTCATGCGGCAGGCCAACGGCTTCAGCGTCATCTACTGGAAGCAGGGCGAGTACGCCTACGTGATGGTCTCCGACCTCGACGACCCGCGGAGCCGCCAGCTCTTCCTCAAGATGCGCAAGTCGTTGTAGCGCCCGGGCCCTCTGAAGCCGGCCGCTGTCCCTCCTGGAGCTATCGTCTCGCGCGCGTCGTCACGGATCTCGCCCACCGCATCCGCCCTGGGGGAGGCAGGCCCGAGCCGTTCGGCCCCAGAGGTCGGGACGGACGCGAGGCCGCAGGCCGAGCGCGTCCCGGCCGGGACGAAGATCGACGGCGAGCGGCTGGAGGTCCTCCACAGGGGCCCTCGGCGGGGGGCGGTGCCCCCCGCCGAATCAAATCTTCAGGCCCTTGACGACGTACTCCTGGGCGAAGAGCGTGACGAGGACGGCCGGCCCGATCGCCATGACCGCGGTGGCGCTCATGAGGTGCCACTCGATCCCGGTCTCGTGCACGAACTGCGCCATCCGGACCGTGAGCATCGGCGTGCGGCTCCCCGTCAGGATCAGGGCGAACAGGAACTCGTTCCACGTGAAGAGCCACGACAGGATGAACAGCGCGACGATGCCCGGCGCGGCCATGGGCAGGGCGATGCGGAAGAACGCCCCCCAGCGCGAGCAGCCGTCGATGTAGGCCGCATATTCCGCTTCGGGCGAGATCCCGTCGAAGAAGCCCTTCATGATCCAGGAGAAGAAGCAGATGTGGATGGCGATGTGGGGCAGCAAGAGGCCCACGTAGCTGTCGAGGATGCCGAGCCACTGGGTCAGCAGGTAGAGCGGGATGACCCACGAGATGTACGGAATGCAGCGGAACAGGTAGATCAGGCCGAACCAGAGCCGGCTGGCGGCCGACTGGAAGCGCGACATCATGTAGCCCGAGGTGATGGTGACGGCCAGCGAGAACACCGTCGCCAGCGTGGCGATGAGCGCGCTGTTGAGGAACGACTCCTTCATCTCCGGCTTCGCCAGGGCCTCCGCGAAGTTGCCCAGCGTGAACTCGCTGCCGCGGTGGACGTAGAAGACGCCGGACGCCGGCCGCAGCGACGTGAGGACCATCCAGGCGACCGGGAAGACCATGAGGAGCGTGACCGCGGTGATGGCCAGCCCGAAGAACGCGCGCTTCCAGCCCGGTGCGAGCATGCCCCCGCCTACCGCGAGACCTCGACGACGTAGCTCAGCGCCTTGTAGAGCACGCCGCCGACCACCATGATGATGGCCGCCCCGACGAGGGAGGCCGCCGAGCCGAGGTCGAAGTTCAGGTAGACGAAGGCGAGCTTGTAGGCGTAGATGCTGAAGACCTCCGTGGAGCGGGCGGGGCCTCCCTTGGTGATCGTCCAGACGATGTCGAAGACGCGGAAGGCGTCGATCGCCCGGATCACGATGCAGACCATCAGGACGGGACGCAGCAGCGGCAGCGTGATGTTGCGGAACAGCTGCCAGGGGCCGGCGCCGTCGATCCGGGCGGCCTCGTGGGGCTCGATCGGCAGGGTCTGGAGCGCCGCCAGGATGAGGATGGTGAACCACGGCGTCCACAGCCACACGTCCGTCATGACGACGATGGCGAGGCTCGTCCAGCGGCCGATGAGCCAGGGGATGGGCTCGAACCCCAGCGCCTCCAGCAGCACGTTGGCGATCCCGAACTGGTCGTTGAACATCCACGTGATCATGATCGCCGCGACCACGGGCGGCACCATCAGCGGGAGCAGGATGGCGGTCCGGACGAGCCGCTCCCCGCGAAACCGCCGGTTGAGCATGACGGCGAGGGTGAGCCCCACGAGGAGGCCCCCGGCCACCGAGCAGCCCATGAAGAGGAAGGTGTTGGGCAGGACGGTGCCGTAGAACAGCGGGTCGGTCAGGATGCGGCGGTAGTTGGCGAACCCGACGAACGTCTTCTGGGGGTTGAACAGGCTCCAGGAGCGAAAGCTCGCGTTCGCGCCGATCAGGATGGGGACGATCTGGAAGCCGACCAGGACGCCGAAGGCGGGGAGGACGAGCGCGGCCATGAACCGCTCCCGCTCGCCGAGCCACCGACGCGCGGGAGATCGCCTGGTCGCCGCGCTGCCCGCGGCGAGCGCCGGCGGCGTCATCGAGCCTCGTCGGCGGGTCTGGGAAGACCTCGCCGGAGGCCAAGGCCGCCGGGGCTCGCCGCGCGCTGGAAGGCCGTCACCGGAGGGCCGCTAGTCCCGCGCGGCGATCTCTCCCATCTTCCTGGCGCCCTCTTCCAGGCTCGCCTTGATCGCCTCGCGGGGGCCGGTCACCGCCTTGACCATGTGGTCGATCCCGGTGGCGAAGAACTCCGGCCAGCGCGCGAAGTAGAAGGCGCCGTGGATGATCTTCTCGGACTCGACCGTCGCCGCGCGGAACCGCCTGAAGACGGCGTCGCTCTTCGCCAGCTCCTTCTGCACGTCCTCGTTCGGGGGGAAGCCGCCCGTCGCCTTCCACAGGTCGACCTGGACGTCGTGGTTCAGGTTGAGCCAGCTGAGCAGCTCCTTCGCGGTCTTCTTCTTCGCCGGATCGACGTGGACCGGGATGGCCCAGGCCCAGGCGTCCCGCCAGGCGATCGACTTGAACTTCGCGCGGGGCCCCATGATGAAGGGCGCCACGCTGATCCGGCCCGCGACCTTCGACTGCTTGGGGTCGTTGAACTTTCCGTAGAGCGTCGTGTCGGCCATGGTGATGGCGGCGTCACCGGCCATGAAGATGGCGTTCGCGTCGTCGCGCGAGTACCCCGGCATGCCGGGCGGGCTGATCTTGTGCACCTTGATGGCATCCCACCAGAACTCCACGGCCTGGACCGCCTCCGGCTCGGCGATGCCGACCTTCCAGCCCGCCTTGGCCAGCTCCGCGTTCCGGCGCTCGTGCACGGGCAGCAACAGGTCGCCGCCGTTCGCCCAGATCGACCAGAAGAAGGAGAACCAGCCGTGGGGATACTTCATCCCGCCCACGAATCCCCACTTGACCTTTCCCGCTTTCTGGAGCCGCTGGGAGGTTTTCACGAGCTCGTCCCAGGTGCGCGGGACCTCGTTCTCCTTCAGGAGGTCGGTCCGATAGAAGAACGTCCCGATCGTCTCGACGAAGGGGACCCCCGTGTCCTTGCCTTCCCAGACGAAGGGCGGCTCGAGGATGAAGCGGGTCATCTTCTTGATGGCCGGGACGTCGTCCACGGGCTCCAGGTACCGGCCCCAGAGCTGGCCCCAGTCGTCGTTGTGCCAGATGATGTCGTACTGGCCGCCGCGCGAGGTCAGGTTCGCCGTCATCTTCTCCACGTAGACCTCGTAGGAGGTGGGGACCAGCGTCAGCGTGACCTTGTGCTCGGCCGCCCACTGCTTCATCCACTTGATCGAGTTCTCGTGGATGGGATGCGGCATGTACCCGATCTTGAGCTCGGTCCCCTGGGCCGCCGCCGGGACCGGGCCGGCGGGACCGGACGTCAGGGCGAGTGCGACGGTCAAGGCCGCGGCGAGGAGAGCGAGCCAGCGCCAGGTCCACGCTCGGGTCATCGTGCGCCTCCTCTCAGGCCCCCGCGGGGGGAGCCGGCCGCGCCACGCCCGCCGAAGCCCGTCGTCGATCCGGGCAGTCGCGCGGGCGGCGCGCGACGCGGCGTCGGTGCGGGGCGCTGTTGCTCGAGGGTCCGGCCAGGACACGCGCGGTTCGGTCGGGCGATTTATCGCATGGCGCGACGCGGCGGTCAAGCCCGGCCCCGGGCGGGCCACTTGACGGCCGTTCACGGGCGGTGCATCGTCTGAAATCGATCGCCACCGGCCCCCCGGCGGGCGTGCGCCGCGCGTCCCGCGTGGCGCGGTGCCGGTCCCGACATGGCGCGCGCGACGGGCGAGGACGGAGCCACCAGGAACGACGAGCTGATCGACCGCGAGCTGATCCGCCGCTGGCTCGCGTGGGGCTTCCTGTGGCTGCTCGTCGCGCCCACCATCGGCGTCTTCGTCTCCACGAAGTTCACCTACCCCGAGTTCCTGGGCGACAGCGCCTGGCTCACCTTCGGGCGGCTCCGGCCGATCCACGTCAACGGCGTCATCCTGGGGGCCTTCTCCACCCTCTTCATCGGGCTCGCCTACTACGTCGTGCCCCGGCTCTGCGGCGTGCCGGTCTGGCGCGCGCGGTGGGGCCGGCCCGCCCTGTGGCTCTGGAACCTGAACCTCGTCCTCGGCTTCGTCTCGCTGGCGACCGGCCTGCCGTGGGGATTCAACCGGGGCTGGGAGGTGGGCGAGCTGCCGCAGCCGACGAACGTCGTCATCCTGCTCGTCCTCGTGTTCCTGACCGTGCAGCACCTCGTGACGATCAGCCGGCGCGTGCAGCGCGACCTCTACGTCTCGCTCTGGTACCTGATCGCCGCCCTCGTCTGGACGGATGTGAACCTCCTGCTCGGCCTGGTGGGCCCCTACGCGTTCCCCGGCATCAACAACGCGGCGATGCACGGCCTCTATCTCCACTACGTCGTCGGCCTCTGGATCACGCCCGCCGGCTACGTCGTCATCTACTATTTCCTGCCGGCCAGCGTGCGGACTCCGATCTACAGCCACAAGCTCTCGCTGGTCGGCTTCTGGTCGCTCGCCCTGTTCTATCCGTTCGTGGGCATCCACCACTACCTCTACTCGCCCATCGCGGACTGGGCGGAGACGATCGCGATCGTCTCCTCGATGCTGCTCATCATCCCGGTGTGGACCGTCATCCAGAACTTCTTCGGCACCATGATCGGCCACTGGCGGGGCTTCGGCGAGAACCTGCCGGCGAAGTTCCTCATCACCGGCGCCCTCATCTACCTGGTCGGGTGCTTCCAGGGCTCGGTCGAGGCCCTCCGCTCGATCCAGCAGCCCACGCACTTCACCGACTTCGTCATCGCCCACGCGCACCTCACCGTCTTCGGCACCTTCGTCGTCTGGACCGTGGCGGGGGCCAGCTACGTGTGGCCGCGGCTCGCCGGCGCGCCGCTGTGGAGCTTCCGGCTGGGCAACTGGAGCTTCTGGCTGATCACCCTGGGGATCTCGGTGATGGGCGTGGGCCTCTCCTTCCAGGGGCTCCAGCAGGGCTTCATGTGGATGACGGGCGTGGAGTGGCTGGACAGCGTGAACGCGATGAAGCCCGCCTGGCTCGTGCGGACGCTGGCCGGGATCACCATGGACGTCGGTCTCTCGCTTCTCGTCTACAACCTCATGCGCTCCTCCGCCGTCGCCCCGCGCCTCCACCAGGCGCCCCTGACCGCGAGGCCGCCCGTCCCGTGAAGACCATCAAGTCGCTCGCGCTGGGTGCGGGGGCCGGCTTCCTCACGCTCGCGGTCTTCGTCCAGGGGTTCCTCCCCTGGCTGGCGCCCGAGTCGCGGGACACGAAGGTCACGCGGGCCGTGCGGAACGAGCTCGGCGAGGTCAAGTGGCTCTGGTACGACGCCAGCGGCTACGCCGCCCGGGAAGCGCAGGGGCGGAGCGTCTACATCCGGGAGGGCTGCTGGTACTGCCACAGCCAGTACGTCCGGCCGGTCACCGGGGAGGACCGGCGCTGGGGGCCGGTCTCGGAGGCGGGCGAATACCACTTCGACCAGCCGCACCTCTTCGCGACGCGCCGGGTCGGGCCCGACCTCACCCGGGTCGGCGGGAAGTACGCCGACGACTGGCACTACGCCCACCACTGGGACCCGCGCCTCGTGGTCCCGGACACGAACATGCCGGCGTTCCGGTGGCTCTTCCACCAGGTCCGCGTCCTGGTCCGCCCCGACCCCGCCGGCGACACCCTCGCCGACGCCGAGCCGCTCGCGCGCTACTTCACGATGACGCCGACGCCCGAGGTGGCGCTCCGGCCGAACGAGGCGGGACTCGCCTTCGCCGACCCGCGCGGGCAGGAGGGGAAGATCCGCGGCACGCCGGTGCTGGCGCTCGACCACTTCAAGGAGTCGCCGCCGCGGTTCCGGGAGATCACGGTGCTCATCCCCTCGTCGGACCTCGTGGCGCTCGTGGGGTACCTCCAGAAGCTCGGGACGAACCGGGGCGCCTGGCGCGACGTCTTCGAGCCCCAGGCGCTCGGCGTGAGCGTCATGGACGCGCCGCGGACCGGCGCGCTGGTCGAGCGCGGCCGGACGGTCTACGTGCGGCGGTGTGCGGGCTGTCACGGGGGGAACGGCGACGGCAACGGCCCGGCGGCGACGTTCCTCGATCCGCGCCCGCGCGACTTCACCGAGGCGGCGTTCAAGTTCCGCACGACGCCCTCCGGCGCGCTGCCGACCGACGGCGACCTCTTTCGCACCATCACGCGGGGGGTGCGGTTCACCGCGATGCCGACCTGGCACGAGCTGCCGGAGACGGACCGGCTCGCGGTGCTCCAGTTCATCAAGACCTTCGCCCCGGCGGCCTGGCGCGAGGCGCCGGAGCCGCCCCTCGTCATCCCGGCGCCCCCGCGCGCCACGCCCGAGCTGGTGGCGCAGGGCGGGCGGCTCTACCAGGCCGCGAAGTGCTGGGAGTGCCACGGCGACGAGGGCCGCGGGGACGGCCCGTCGGCCGGGCAGCTCCGCACGGACGCCGGCCTGCCCATCCGACCGACGGACCTCACGCGCGGCCAGCTCAAGGCCGGCACCGACGTGCGCGACGTCTTCCGGAGCATGTCCACCGGCCTCAACGGCACGCCCATGCCCTCCTACGCCGACGCCATGACCGACGACGAGCGCTGGGCGATCAGCTACTACGTGCTCTCGCTTTCCGCGTTCGCGGACCCGCTGACCGGGCGAAAGCTCGCGCTCGACGAGGCGACGCGCGCCGCGCTGAACCGGCCCGGGACAGCGGCGTCCATGCGGGAGGCCTACGACCGCGGGCGGGCCGGCCCGCTCGCCGAGCCGCGCGACCGGCCGCGCTACCGCTTCGGCCTCCGGGGCGGGCCGGTCAACGGCGAGGGAGGCTAGCATTGCTGGCGTACCTGACGCTCTACGAGTTCCTGGTCGCCCTCGCCATGGCGCTCGGCGGCCTCTGCGTGTTCGTCTGGGCCGCCGCCGCCGGCCTCATGCAGGACGTGGAAGCGGCGAAGCACCGGGTGCTCGCGGCCGAGGACGAGGGGGAGGGCCCGCGTGGCTGAGCCCCGGCCGGACCCCGAGCACCGCGACCGCGGGCCCATCCGCGAGTACGCGGGGGGGGAGATCCGCACCTACGCGGGCCGCGTCAACCGGTGGCTGCTCGTGGTGTACGCGGTGCTGGCCGTCTGGGCGGTGTACTACCTCGTCCGGTACTGGGGCGGGCTGGGGCCGGGGCTCGGCCGGTGAGGCCCCGCGTGCTCGAGCCGCTGCTCATCGCGCTCGCCGCCGCGAACCTCCTCGTACTGGCGGGCGACCTCGTCTACAACCTCGCCCGGGCCTCGGTCTCGCTGCTGGGCCTTCGCTGATCGGCTCGCCGCGCGCGGCGGCCCCGCCGGCTCACGTCCCGCCGGCGAGGCCCACGACGATGCCGACGAGGTAGGCGCCCAGCACCTGCTGGAGCACGTACCCCATCCCGAAGACGATGAGGCAGACGGCGAGCGCGCGCACCGTGCTGTCGTAGTCGAGGCCCTGCCGGACACCGACCACCAGCGCGGCGAACATCCAGAGCGACAGGGCGGACCGGAGCCACGGTCCGACCCCCGGAACGCTGGCCATGCACGCCCTCCTCCGGCCGCGCGGTCCCCGCGCCGGCGGGGACCGGCGCCCGGTCGCACGTCCCGGGGTCGCGCCCCGGCCGGCGCCGGGGCGGACCCGTCAGCTGGCGAAGAACTCGATGAACTGTTTGAACTCGGCGTCCCCCATGATCTTGATGTCCCTCGTCTCCTTGCCGGTCCGCCGGTAGAAGGTCGACTGCGTGCCGGACGAGGTGATGTAGAGCTCCTCCGGCTCCGGCGGCGCGGCGGCCTTCCGGTCCTCCCGGTGCACCTCGATCGTGCCGACGCACGCCGGGACGCCGGGCGAGGTCCCGATCCCCTCGACGGTCACGATCCGCTTGTAGGCCGCGGCGAGGATGATCCCGTTGTCCAGGGAGATGACCTGGATGCGGCTTCCCTCCGCGGTGATGTTCGCGTTCACCGCCGCGACGAGGTCCAGCACCTGCTTGCGAAAGCGCTCGACGCCCTCGTCGAAGCGCTTCCGCTCCGTCGCCTTGCGCTCGGCTTCCTCCGCGATGCGCGCCTCGACCTTCTTGGCCGTCGTCTTCGCCCAGTCGTCCGCTGGCATGGGGTCCCTCCCAGGCTGAATAGTGCCCATTCTACAACTGCGTGCACGGTCTACGCGGACGCATAAGCGACGACGCCGGGTCGAGAACCGAGCAGCCCCAGATGGAATGAAGCGGCTGACCTCCCCCGCGACGTGGTGGCATACACTGCCCCACAAGCAAACGCGGTCTGTGCCGCAAGCGAAGGAGGCCAGCCATGGAACATAGTGGCATCGACGTGCACAAG
>JBIOTN010000003.1:0-18240 GCA_044866005.1 Candidatus Rokuibacteriota bacterium
GAGGACCCGGTCGGCGGCCGCGACGTCTTCCAGGAGGAACGCGGTGAGTCCGCGCACGCCGTCCATCTCGGGCAGGAGGTCTTCCGGGCGCGCGCCGCAGATCTGAAGCGAGGAGCTGCACACGTAGAGCCGCACGTCGCCGATCTCCTTCACCTCCCGGAAGAGGGCGGCCAGGTCGAGGAGGCCCTGACCCTCCAGCCGGGCGCGCACGCCGGCCGCGTCCCCGCGGAAGGCCTCGGACAGGTTGACCTCGGCCGCGCCCGATTTCGTGACCTTCAGCACGGCCTCGTCCCGGAAGAAGACGCGCACGGCGATGCCGGAGCCGGCGGCCGCCATCAGGAGCGTGGCGACCTGGACGAGGTTGTTGAAGGTCCCGCCTGATGCGATGACGGCGAGCGACTTCACGCCGCCCTCAGCGGCTCTCGGCGTCGGCGGGCTTCCGCTCGATGTAGGAGACGATCAGCGGGCCCCACCGCTCGTCCACCTCCGCGGTGTGACCCAGGTAGGTGTGCCCGGTGTTCCGGCACCACGCCGGGTAGTCGTGCTCGGCGGCCGGGTCGGTCGAGAGCACCTTCACGACGCCCGCCGGGGGCACCCGCAACAGGACGCGCATCAGCCGCAGAATGCCCTGCGCGCAGAGCATTCCGCGGTTGTCCACGACGTCCGCGAGCGCGGCGTCCGCGACGGGCGGCGTGCGGGAGGTCACCAGTTCCAGACGCTGTCGAAGCGGTCGACGAACTTGCCGAGCTCGCGCCGGCTCATGAGCTTCACGCCCTTGACCAGCTCGCCCTCGTCGATCCCGCGCTCCGCGACGTCCTCGCGCAAGGCGTAAACCGGCACGTTCGACGCCTGGACCGACTGCAGGTCGGTCTCGATGAGAAACCCCGGCTGGACGGTTCCCCCGGCGATCTTGATCCCGGTGCCGTCCTGCCCGCGGACGGCGTAGTTCACCGCGTCCTCGCTCAGCAGGAGCGTCATCTCGTTCCCGGTGACCGGAGCGAACGCCGAGGCGAACAGGCCGATGTCCGAGTCCTCCAGGTTTCCGTACTCGGTGTGGGAAAGGACGGACAGGATCTTCTTCGGCATCGCGCTCGCCTCCTTTCAGTGACCCGAGATGAGCAGGGTCTTGTCGGCCTGATCCGTGAACTTGTAGATGTCGGCCAGCGTGCCGTGCACGACGGGATCGAGGTGGTAGCCCTGTGGAACGCCCCGTTCCACGCAGCAGAGCCCTCAGACGTACCAGTTGAGGTGGGGCTCCCCCTTGCCCTTCTCGAGCAGGCGCTCGACGAACTCCGCCGTCGTGCTGTGGGCCTTTCCGGCGTCCGTGTGATGCTCGGGCTTGTCCTTCCAGATCGGGTCGTCGTGCTGCTTCTGCGCCTTCGCCGTGAGCAGGACACCGTCCTCGTAGCCCAGGACGTTCACGTTGTAGCCCTTCTCCAGGGCCGCATCCACCAGCCGGAAGACGCTGACCGGCGTCTCGTTCCCGTAGGGGCCGGCCGTCAGCGTGATGTGCAACGTCTTGCGGTTCGCCATGACTCTCCCTCTGCGGCAGGCCGCCGCTTCAGTGCCAGATCGCCTTGTCCGATCGCTCCATCAAGAGGTCGACCAGCTCGTTCACGTTGCTCTTGCGGACGTCCGACGACAGCCGCTCGCCCGTCACGCCGCGCTGCCGCAGCGACACGTCGTCGGCGAGCACGTGGAGGTCGTGGCCCTTGGCCTCGGCCAGGAGCGCCTCGCCGCGCTGGAACTTCCGGCGCGCGGCGAAGACCGCCTCCTGCAAGAGATAGATGGTGACGTCGTGGCGCTCGGCGCGGAGCTGCCTGCCCAGCTCGAAGGCATAGTCTCCCCCCTCGAGCGGCCCCTTCGTCTCGATCAGCAGATATCGGGACATCGTGGTCACCTCCATTCCCGATGAACAATAGTGGAATTGCCCGGGCCTGTCAAGCGGCCCGGGGCCCGGGAGCCCTCAGTTGACGCGGACGATCACGTCCGCGGGCAGGCGCGCCAGGAGGTACGCCAGGGCCCCCTCGAGGTACTCCGGCTCCTTGGACTCGAGCGTCACCCGGACCTTGTACTCGGGGTTCGAGAACTCGGGATAGGAACCGCAGAGGAGGGCCGGGAACTCCCGGAGCATCGCGTTCAGGTGCTCGGCCAGCACTCCCTCGCCGACAAGCACGTAGACGCTCCGGAGCAGGAACGGCCGCTCGCGGAAGCGCTCCTTGATCGCATCGAACTTCCGCCGGAATATCTCGGGCACGCCCGGAAAGACGAACACGTTCTTGATCGACAGCACGGGCACGATGAGCGCGTCGGCCGCCAGGAGCTCCGCGCCTTCCGGGATCTCCGCCATCTTCAGCCGGGCGTCGTTGATCCGCTCCTGGTAGACCTCTTCGAGCCGGGCCACCAGCGTGCCGTGCCGGACCACGCCGACGCCGAGCCCCTGCGCCACACCCGCCACGGTCACGTCGTCGTGGGTCGGCCCCACGCCACCCGAGGTGAAGACCCAGTCGTAGGCGTGGTGGAACTCCCGAACCTCGCGCGCGATGAGCTCCACCTCGTCGGGAATGACCGAGACCTTGCGGACCTCCACTCCCAGCTCGCGAAACTGGCGGCAGAGGTACGCGGCGTTCAGGTCCACGACCTTGCCGGAGAGGATCTCGTTCCCGATGAGGATGATGCCGGCCGTCTTGGCCATCGGCGGACCCGTCAGGCGTGATTGTACAAAGGCCCGGACGTGTCGAGCAAGCCGCGCACGGCGCCGGCGCGGACCGCCGAGCCGGGCGCGGGGCGGTCGCGTTGTCACCCTGGGAGGCGTGCGGTACAATCCCGGCGTGCCGAAACCGGCCGCGTGCAGGACGCGATGACGCCCGACCCCGCCCTCCGCCTGTCCGGTTGGGCGCTCGTCCTGGGCGCCTCCTCCGGCTTCGGCGAGGCCGCCGCGCTCGCCCTGGCCGAGGCCGGCCTCTCCATCGCGGGCGTCCACCTCGACCGCAAGGCGACCCTGCCGAATGCCGAACGCATCGCCGGGGAGATCCGTCGCCAGGGCCGGGAGGCGCTCTTCTTCAACGTGAACGCCGCCGACCCCGAGCGCCGCGCCGAGGTCCTCGACGCCGTGCAGCGGCACCTGGACGCCCGCCAGGAAGCCGGCCGGCTCCGCGTCATGCTCCACTCGCTCGCCTTCGGAACGCTGCGGCCGTTCATCGCCGAGCCCATCAAGGAAGCGGCGTCGAAGGAGCAGATGGAGATGACCCTCGACGTGATGGCTCACACGCTGGTCTACTGGGCGCAGGACATCGTGACCCGGGGGTTGATGGCGGACGGCGGGCGGATCTTCGCGATGACGAGCGCGGGCGGCACGCGCGTGCTTCCGAACTACGGGCCCGTCTCGGCCGCCAAGGCCGCGCTGGAGTCCCACGTCCGCCAGCTCGCCATGGAGCTCGCACCCCGCGGGATCACCGTCAACGCCGTGCGTGCCGGCGTGACCGACACCCCGGCCCTGCAAAAGATCCCGGGCGCGGACAAGATCAAGGCGATGGCGCTCGCGCGGAACCCCTTCGGGCGCCTCACCACGCCGCTCGACGTCGCCCGCGCCATCGTCGCCCTGTCGCACTCCAGCACGTACTGGATGACGGGAAACGTGCTGGGGGTGGATGGCGGCGAAGACGTCATCGGCTGACGCCGTGCCGACAGCCGTCGCAGCTCGGCTACCTGCATCACGGCCGGGACGCGCTCGGCCTGCGGCCTCGCGGCCGTCCCGGCCTCTGGGCCCCTCGGCCGGCCTCAGCGCCCGGCCAGCTCTCTCCCGCGCCGGCTGAGCGCATCCCCCTCCGGCTCCCCCCCGGCCGCGTGAGCCTCGCCCATGCCCTGGCGCTCGGGGTCGTCCAGGGCCTGACCGAGTTCCTGCCGGTCTCCTCCTCCGGCCACCTGGTGCTCGTGCCGGTCCTCTTCGGATGGCCGGACCAGGGTCTGGCCTTCGACGCCGCGGTTCACCTCGGGACGTCGCTGGCCCTCGTCTTCTACTTCTGGTCCGAGCTCCGGCGGATCGCCGCCGGCGCCCTCGCCGGCCGGCGCGCGGACTGGCGGCTCGTCGCCGCGCTCCTGGCGGGCACCGCGCCCGCGAGCGTGGCGGGACTCCTGCTCGAAGAGACCGTGGCGACCTATCTCCGCTCGGCCGTGGTCGTGGCGGCGGCGACCATCGGCTGGGGTCTGGTCCTCTGGTGGGCCGACCGTCAAGCGACCCGGACCGGCGTGACGCAGCTCGGGGCCGTCGGGGTCTCCCGCGGCTTCGTGATCGGCGCGGCGCAGGTCCTCGCTCTGGTGCCCGGCACCTCCCGCTCCGGGATCACGATGTCGGCCGGCCTCTTCGCCGGGCTCGACCGTCCGACCGCGGCGCGCTTCGCGTTTCTCCTCGGCCTGCCGGTCACCGCGGGCGCGGGCGCCATGAAGACCGTGGCGATCCTGGAGGGCGGCGCCGGGGGGCCCGGGGCGGCGGCACTCACGCTCGGCGTCGTGACCTCGTTCGTCGCGGGGCTCGCCGCCGTCTGGTTCCTCATCCGGTTCCTCCAGCACCGGACCCTCCTGGTCTTCGTGGGCTACCGGATCCTCCTCGGGCTGGTGATCCTCGCGCTCGTGCTGGCGGGTCGGATCTGAAGCATCGGAGGGGGCCTCGACGGCCGCCTCCGGCAGGGGTCAGGGGGCGCGCCACCACACGCGGCCGGCCCGCACGGTCAGCCTCGGCATCCAGCGCTTGGCGCCCTCGATCGTGTTGCCGTCGGCGTCCTGGTAGGCGAAGCGGCCGTCCTCCACGGCAAAGACCGCGGCGTCCCCAGCCGCGCCGCCCTGGAGCGTCCCCAGGTCACCGCTTCGCCCGATGGCCTTCGCCGGCGCGGCCGTGGCGGCGCGGACGACGCGGTCGAGCGGCATCCCGAGGCTCAGGAACTTCGAGAGCGTGGTCGGCAAGTCCTTGACGACGCCGGCGCGCCCGGGACGCGTGAGGTCCGACGAGATCGTGTCGGGATAGAACTCTTCCGCCAAGGCCTGCCGGACCACCGGGAAGTTCACGTGGTTCCGACCGTGGGCGACGTCGAAGACGACGCCGCGGCGCCGTGCCTCGTGGACCGCCGGCTTGACGCGCCCGCCGGCGTCGAGGATCCCCGAGCCCCGACCGTGGAAGAAGTGGCTCACGATGTCGCCGGGACGGAGGAGCGCGAGCACGTCGCCGTACTCGCCGGGCGGGTTGTTGACGTGCACGATCACGGGCAGGCCGGCCGCCTGTGCCGCCCGGATCCCCCGCCGCAAGGGCTCGAGCCCGTGAGCGCCGACGACCTCCTTCTGGATCCGGACCTTGATCCCGAGGATCGTATCGCGGTGCTCCCGCGCCACCCCGGCTGCCAGGTCGGGGTCCGCGTAGTCCAGCAGACAGTGCTCGCCGATCCCGAGGTGGGTGAGCCCGATCGCGGAGACGTGGAGGAAGGCCAGGACGCGGGTCTCCGCGCGCGCCACGATGTACTCGCGGAGCCCGGCGAAGTTGCCCGCGCCGGTGCTCCCGGCGTCGCAGAGCGTGGTCACGCCGGTCGACGCGCAGACCGGGTCGGTCTGGACGCCGAGGTCGTGGCCGGCGATGAACGCGTGAGCGTGCAGGTCCACGAGTCCGGGCGCGACGTAGGCGCCCGCGACGTCGACCGTCTCCCGCGCGGCGTCCCGGGGGATCGCCGCGTCCACCGCCGCCACGCGCCCGGCCGAGAAGGCGACGTCCCGGCGCCCGTCCACCCCGGTTGCCGGATCGATGAGGTGGCCGCCTGTGAGGACGAGGTCGAAGCGCATGTCCTCTTCCTTCCCGCGGCGCCGCGCGCCCTCAGGGCTGGCGCTGCTCCCAGACTCGAAGGACGTACCCCACCGCGATGACGACGAGGCCCAGGACGAGCCCGACGATGAGCCGCGGTCCCCCGCGCGGCGGGTCGCCCGTGGCGTCGGCCAGGACGGCGGCCGCCACGATCACGACGCCGGCGATCGTCACGCCCGGCCAGGCGTCGCGCGCGCGGCCGAAGCGGGGCGGGCGGACCTTCACGGCTCAGGCGGCCTCGCCGAGAACGCCACGGGCGGGGCGGCGGCCGGCCACGTCATGCACCCTCACGAGCCGCACGAACGCGAGGAACAGGAGCGCGAGAACCAAGAAGTCGCTGAGCCGCGCGCCGTACGAGGTGGACCCGAGGGGTGCGAGCACGAGCAGCGCCTGGACCGGACGGCGGGCCATGGTGGGTGACATCCGGGAACGGCAGGGGGCTCCCGCGCGCGCCGCCAGGCACCCGCTTCCGCCCGTCCTTGATAGCATGCCGCCCGAGGCCGGTCAAGGCGGACCCGACGCGGCGAAGTGGCGGCGGCCCGCCGGAAACGTGACGCGCTTCGCGTCACCGGGGTAGGATAGGCGGCATGGATGGAACGGGATCCGAGGCGCGCGCCCCGGGCGCGACCTCCCCGTCTCCCGCAGGGCGGCGCGCGGGCTCCGCGCGCGTGGGGTCCCCGACCCGCCAGTTCGCCCTCCTGAGCCTCTTGACCCTCGGCGGCAGCACGCTCCTCTTCGGCTTCGCGCTCGCATACTACGTCGAGCGCGGGATCCTGGATCACGAGTGGGCCACCACGTCGGCCCTCTTGCGGACCGCGGCGCGCTTCTACCTGCGCCCGTCGGACTTCGCCCGGCGCGGAGAGAGCTCGAGCCCGGCGAGCGACGAGGCGGGCGATCGCTTCGAGGAGTTCAGCCGTCAGGTGCGGATGCTGCCGGAGATCCTGCGGCTCGTCGCGTACGACAACCGTGGCGGCGTCGTCTGGACGGATGGCGACCCCGGCAGGCTTCATCCCGCGCACGCCTCGCTCCGGCAGGCGCTCGGCGGGGAGACGAGCATCCAGCTCGAGCCGCGCACCCGCGACCGCGCGGAGCGCGTCGAGATCTACGTGCCGATCACCTACCCCGGCGAGGGCCGCATCGCCGGCATCATCGAGGCCTACGTGGACCCGACCCGCGTGCTGGCGAGTGTCCGGCGCGCGCGGCTCATCTTGTGGAGCCTCGCCGCCCTCTCGGGCACGGTCCTCTACGCCGTCCTGTACGGCATCGTCTGGCGGGCCTCGCGCCAGCTGCGGGCGCAGCACGCCGCGCTCCGGGAGCGCGCCGCGGAGCTGGCCCGCGCGAACGCGGAGCTCCGCGCCGTCCACCGCCAGCTCGTGACGGCCGAGCGGTTCGCGGCCTTCGGCGAGATCACCGCGGCCGTAGCGCACGGGCTGGGTAACCCGCTCGCCGTCATCCGGTCGACCGCGCAGGTCGCGCTGCTGGACGCGCCGGCCGGCCCCCTCCGCGACGGACTCTGCCAGGTGATCGCCGAGACCGACCGCCTGTCGGAGCGCATGCGAGCGCTGCTCGACTTCGGCCGGCCGGTGGAGCAGCGGCGCGTGCCGACGGCGCTCGAGGCCGCCGTCCGCCCCGCGCTCGAGTCGATCCGCGCGCGCGCCGCCGCGCAGGACGTCCGCCTGGACGTCGCGGTGGGCGGCGAGTTCCCGAAAGTCCGCCTCGACCCCGCCCGGTTCGAAGAGGCGCTCCTCTGTCTCCTCGGGAACGCCCTCGACGCCATGCCGCGCGGGGGCTCGCTGCGGGTCGTGGCCTCCGCGGCGGCCGACGGCGACGCGACGGCCGGCCGGGCCCTCACCCTCGTCGTCGAAGACACCGGACCCGGCATTCCCGCGGCCGTCCTGGCGCGGGTCTTCGAGCCCTTCTTCACCACCAAGCGCGGCGGGACCGGGCTCGGGCTCGCGGTCGCCCGAAAGCTCCTGGAGAGCGGAGGCGGCCGGCTCGAGCTCCGGACCGAGCCGGGACGCGGCACGCAGGCCATCATGACGCTGCCGGTCGACGAGGCCTGAGGTGCCACCCACGGTCCTGATCGTCGAGGACGAGGCGCCGCTGGCCTCGGCCCTCCAGACCTTCCTCCAGCGCCAGGGATTGCCCGTCCACGCCTTCGCCTCGGCAGAGGCCGCGCTGCCGGCCCTCGCCGAGGTGGCGCCGGACCTCGCCCTCGTCGACGTCCATCTGCCGGGCATGGACGGGCTCGCCATGCTGGACGCCATCCGCCGCGAGCGTCCGGAGACCCAGGTCATCCTGATGACGGCCTTCTCCACCGTCTCGAGCGCGGTGGCGGCGATGAAGGCCGGTGCCGTGGACTACCTGACGAAGCCCCTCGACCTCGACGAGCTCTCGGTCGTGATCCAGCGCGTCTGGGAAGGCCACCGGGTCCGCGGGGAGCTCGCCTACCTGCGCGAGCGGGCCGGGCATTCCCTGCCGGTGGACAGCCTCCTCGGAAACGCTCCGGCCATGGTGGCGGTCCGGCAGCGCATCCTCCAGGTGGCGCGCGCGGACCGCGTGGGCGAGGCCGGACCCACCGTCCTGGTACAGGGGGAGACCGGCACGGGCAAAGAGCTGGCCGCGCGCGCGATCCACGCGGCCGGTCCCCGGGCCGGCGGGCCCTTCGTCGAGATCAACTGCGCCGCGATCCCCGCGGCCCTCCTCGAGGGCGAGCTGATGGGCTTCGAGAAGGGGGCGTACACGGACGCCCGGACCAGCAAGCCGGGGCTCTTCGAGGCGGCCGACGCGGGAACGCTCTTCCTCGACGAGATCTGCCTGCTCGATCTCGCGCTCCAGGCGAAGCTCCTGCGCGTGATCGAGGACCGTTCCGTGCGCCGGCTCGGCGCCGTGACCCCGCGGCGGGTGGACATCCGGATCGTCGCGGCGACGAATCGCGATCTCGAGACCGCCGCGCGCGAGGGGGCGTTCCGGCAGGACCTCCTCTATCGTCTTCGCGTCCTGACGGTCGACCTCCCGCCCCTGCGCACCCGGGGCGAGGACGTCGTCTTGCTGGCCGAGCACTTCCTCCGGCAGGTCCGCGAGCGGTACGGGCTCGGCGAGATCCGCTTCTCCTCCGCTGCCCTTCGTGAGCTTCAGGCCTACTCCTGGCCGGGAAACGTGCGCGAGCTCACCAACGTGGTCGAGCGGGCCGCGCTCCTCAACCCGGGACCGACGCTCGGCCCCGAGCACCTCGCGCTCGTGGACAGCCCCTCCATGCCGGTGGCGGTGGGCCCGGACGGGGAGGTCCGGGTGGACTTCGCGCACGGGCCCATCAACCTGGAGGTGGTCGAGCGATCGCTGATCCACCGGGCGCTGGCCCATACCGGCTGGAATCGCGCGCGGGCCGCCGAGCTGCTCGGCCTGACGAAGGAGACCTTGCGCTACCGGATGGAGAAATACCGCCTCAGCCCCGACTCATGAGCCGGCCGGGAAATCCCCGCGCGCCACGGGCAGATGCCCACAAATGCGCCAGGCCAGGCGCGTCGACCGGCCGTCGTCTCGAAAGCACGCGTTTCGACAGCGTTTACGCTCCCCGAGCCGAGGAGGAGGCTTTGGCACGCCCCTTGCCCGACAGTTCCGGGCAGGCGGCGACTCCCCGGGTGAGGAGCGCCGTGGTCCCAGACCCGAAGAAGGAGGGGGCATGAGCGGGCGGAGCGGTCGGTGGCCCCGATTGCTACTGGCCCTCGCCTGCCTCCTCTACCTTCTTTCGCCCGGTCCGCAACCCCAGCGGCTGACCGGCGGTGATCCCACGACCGCCATCGCCGACGACAAGGGAGGCGGCGACGGGAAAGACGGGAAAGGCGGGGGCGGCGGCTCGGGCTCCGGGGGGTCAGGTTCTGGCGGCTCCGGCGGTTCGGGCTCGGGCGGTTCGGGGTCCGGCGGTTCGGGGTCCGGCGGCGCCGGCGGCTCGGGTGGCTCGGGCTCCGGCTCCGGGAGCGGGGGGGACGGCAAGGGCGGGGGCGGCGAGGGGAAGGGTGGGGGCGGCGAAGGGAAAGGGAGCGGCAACGGCAAAGGGGGCGACGGTAAAGGCGGGGCAGGCGAAGGCAAGGGCGGCGGTGGTGAGGGCAAGGGCGGCGGCTCCGCTGGGAAGGGCGGCGGTACCGACGACTTGTCCGGGCGCGAGCCGGCCACTGGCCGCGGCACCGGACGCGCCGGCTCGGAGGGCCGCGGCGGCGGAGTGACCCGCGGGGCCGATCCGGGCGGTGTCGGCGCCGCCGGCGCGCCGGCCGTCGGAGCGGCCGCCGGCCGAGGAGGCCAGCGCGAGGCGCGGGACGCCGCGCGCGCCGCCGCCGAGGCTGCCCGCGACGCGGCCCGGGCGGCGGCGGACGCGGCTCGAACGGCCGCGCGCCAGGGACAGGGCGCCCAGCCAGGGCGTGCCCAGGCCATCGCCGACGCCGCGCGGGATGCCGCGCAGACCGCCGCCGGCGCGGCGCGCGAGGCCGAGCGCGCGGCCGTCGAGGCCGCGCGCGCCGCCGAGATCGCAGGCGGCGGCGACGGGAGCGACGCCCAGCGGAGCGCGAACCTCGCGGCCGAGCTGGCGCTCGACGCCGCGGAACGTGCACGGGAAGCCGCCGACGAGGCGGCCGACCGTCCGGAGCGCGAGGCCCGCGGCCGCCCCTAGCCGATGCGCGCGCGTTGGTCGGGACGCGCTCGCGCCGCGGTCTCCGGAGGGCTTGCGACCCTCCTCGTCCTCGGCGTCGTTTCCCTGCCGAGGGCTCAAGGCGTCCTCGAGGGGCTCCGTCGCGGCGTCCGGGCCCAGGCCGCGTTCGTCCGGGCCAAGGCCCTGTACGACGCGCGCAACTATGAGGGCGCGCGCGAGCGGCTGACCGAAGCGCTCGACCTGGAGGCCGACCACGATGAGGCTCGCGCGCTCCTCGGATGGTCGGAATACTTCCTCGGCGAGTACCGGGCCGCCAGCATCACCTTCAAGACCACGCTCCGCCGCCAGCCCACGTGGGAAGGGCTCCACAACGGTCTGGGCTGGAGCCGGATCCGGCTCGGCCGCTACCACCTGGCCGCCGAGGCCTTCCGCGCCGCGCTCGACCTGAACCCAAACTATACCGACGCCATGATCGGCCTCGGCACGGCCCAGTTCGAGATCGGCCGCTACGAGGCGGCACTCCCGCACTTCCAGACCGCCCTGCGCCGCCTCGAGCCGCTGGCCGGCCCGGACCCATCCGAGGTCCCCTCGGTCCGCGCCAAGCTCGCCTGGACCCTCTACTATCTCGGTCGCTACCGGGAGGCGCTCTCGGTCTTCGAGCAGGGCATCCGCGCCACGCCGGACTGGCACGGGCTGCACAACGGCGCCGGCTGGTGCTACCTCAAGCTCGGCCAGAAAGCGCAGGCGCGCGCCGCCTTCCAGCGAGCGCTCACGCTCAAGCCCGACTACGACGACGCGCGGGAGGGTCTGAGACAGGCGAGCGGCTGACGACCTGGGAGGGGGCCACGGCGGCAAAGGCCGCCGCTCGGACGCTGTCGCGGGCAGGCGAGGCTTGGTGCGACAGGCGCCTGGCCGTCGCGACGGGACCGGCGACGGCCGGCCGCGTCAGGGCTTCAGACGGACGTGGAGGTACAGGTCACCCGGCGTCCCGTCCGGCCGTGGCTCGCCCTTGCCCCGCAGTCGAAGGCGCGTCCCCGTGCGAAGCCCGGGCGGCACGCGAACCAGGAGCTCCTCCGCCCCGCCCGGGCGGCGGATGGTGAGCCGATAGCGGCCGCCCTCGCGGAGATCTCCGGCCGTCAGCGCGATCTCGTACTGGAGGTCGCCGCGCCGCGTCCCCTCCGCGGCGGGAGCGAGGGCGCGCGCGAGCAGGCGCCCGGTCTCCGCCAGGCGGCCCCCGAGCCAGCCGAGAAACCCCGGCCGCGACGCGACGGTCTCCCCCGCGGCCGTTCCCGGTCCCCCCTCGGGCACGCGCTCGACGCCGGCCCGCGGGCGGCGCGCGCCGACCCACCGGATCCCGAACCGCCCGACGATGATGACGCCGCGGCCCCGGAAGAACACGTCGCGCAGGAAGGCCTCGTCGAAGCGGAGCCCCTGCCGGGTCCACTCGCGCGTGAGGTCGTCGAACACCGACGCGGTCCGGGGATCGGTGAAGAGGTCGCGGAAGAGATCCTCCTGCCGCCAGCGCGGCGCGCGCCCGCGGGCGCCCTCCGCCCGCGCCCGCCGGAGCGCGTCGTACTCCCGCCGGCGCCCCGGGTCCATCAGGACGGCGTAAGCTTCGCTGATCTCCTTGAAGCGCTCTTCGGCCCGCTTGTCGCCGCGGTTCCGATCGGGGTGGTGACGGAGGGCCAGGCGCCGGTAGGCCCGCTTGACCTCGTCCTCGGGCGCGCTCTCGGGGACCCCGAGGATCGCGTAGTAGTCGCGGTCGGCCCTCGCCCGCACGGTCGGGAGACTAGGAGAGCTCGGTGTGGAGGCGAAGCACCTCGGCCAGAAGCTCGGCCGTCGCGTGGACGTCCCGGAGGTCGAGCCACTCCTTCACCGTGTGGATCTCGCGCATCCCGGTGCCGAGGTTCGCCACCTCGATCCCCTGGCCGTTGAATACGTTGGCGTCCGAGCCGCCGCCGGTCGGCCGCAGCCGGACGTCGCGGCCGAGCTTCCGTCCGGCCTCCACGACGAGGCGGACGATCCGCGTGTCGGGCGCGAGACGCAGGGCCTCGTAATCGCGCTGAACGTCGGCCTCCACCCGGGCCCGGTAGACCGCCTCTCCGGCTCGCACCTCGTGCCGCCGCGCGGCCTCCTCGAAGCACTGCCGCATGTGCGCGGTCTGCGTCTCGAGCTTCCGGACGTCGCGGCTGCGCGCCTCTCCCCGGAGGACGACCTTCGGTGGAATGATGTTCGTCGCCAGCCCGCCCTCGATGATGCCGAGGTTCGCCGTCGTTTCCGCGTCGACGCGCCCGAGCCGCATGGCCGCCACCGCCTCCGCCGCCACGCGGATGGCGGAGATCCCGGCCTCGGGCGCCACGCCGGCATGCGCCTCGCGTCCGTGGACGCGGAACACCATGCGGTCGGCGGCCGGTCCGGCTGTGATCAGCTCCCCCACGCCGTCCGAGTCCAGGACCAGGCCGTGCCGGGCCCGGAGCCGGGAGACGTCGAAATGCTTGGCGCCCAGCAGGCCGATCTCCTCGCAGATCGTGAAGACCACCTCCACGTCGCCGTGCGGGACACCCCGCTCCCCGAGGCCGCGGAGCGCCTCGACGATGATCGCGCACCCGGACTTGTCGTCGCCGCCCAGGACGCTCGTCCCGTCGGTCCGCACGATGCTGCCCTCGACCACGGGCCGGACGCGCTCGCACGGCACGACCGTGTCCATGTGCGCGGAGAGCAGCAGGGGCGGGGCGCCGGGCACCGTCCCCCGCACGCGCGCGAAGACGTTCCCGGTGGTGCCGCCGACCTTCTCGCCGGCGTCGTCCACCGAGACCTCGGCGCCGAGCGCCGCCAGCTCCGTCCTGAGCCGCGCCGCGACCTCCTGCTCGCGTCTGGACGGGCTCGAGATGCGCAGGAGGTCGAGCAGGAGACCGGTGAGCCGCTCTCGATCGATCATGACGCCTCCCAGGGTGATTGTACCCGGAAAGGCCGCTCCGGGCCGGGGCTCGGCCAGGCGCCCCCGAGCCGGAATTCGTGGCGATTCGATCGGGCCTGATTTAATCTGAGTCCACCACGGGAGGGCGGCCCTGCTCGCGATCTACGCCGTCACGATCTTCCTCAGCGCGGGCCTGCTCTTCGCCGTACAGCCGATGTTCGGCCGCATGGCCCTGCCGCTCCTGGGAGGCGCCCCCGCCGTCTGGAACACCACGCTGGTCTTCTACCAGGCCGTGCTGCTCGCGGGATATGCGTACGCGCACGTGGCGACCGCCTGGCTCGGCGCGCGCCGCCAGGCGGTGGTCCACCTCGGCCTCATGCTGCTGCCGCTCCTGAGCCTGCCCATCGCCATTCCCACGGGCGCGACGCCGCCCAGCCAGGAGAACCCGATCCCCTGGCTCCTCGCCCTTCTCGCGACCGCGGTGGGGCTGCCGTTCTTCGTCGTCT
The DNA here is from genome assembly GCA_044866005.1 of Candidatus Rokuibacteriota bacterium. Classification (GTDB taxonomy): domain Bacteria; phylum Methylomirabilota; class Methylomirabilia; order Rokubacteriales; family DASRDR01; genus JBIOTN01. The sequence goes on from JBIOTN010000003.1 coordinate 13,908, forward strand.
CGACCACGAATCCGCTGCTCCAGAAGTGGTTCGCCGGGACGGCACACCCGGCCGCCGCCGATCCCTACTTCCTCTACGCGGCGAGCAATCTCGGCAGCATGCTCGGGCTCGTCGCCTACCCGCTCCTGCTCGAGCCGCACCTCCGGCTCCGCGAGCAGACCCGACTCTGGGCCGGTGGGTACGCGGTGCTGCTCGTGCTGACCGCGGCCTGCGCGATCGCCCTGTGGCGCGCGCCCCGGACGGTGAGCGCGGCCCCGGCCCGCGAGGTCGCCCCCGGCGGCGCGCGGGAGCGGGCCGGCGCGCGGGCCGAGCTCCGGCGTCGCCTCCGGTGGATGCTCCTGGCCTTCGTCCCGTCGAGCCTGATGCTCGGCGTGACGACCTATCTGTCGACCGACGTCGCGCCGATCCCGCTCTTCTGGGTCGTGCCGCTCGCCATCTACCTCTTGACCGGGAGCCTGGTCTTCGCCCCCCGCCCGCCCCTGCCTCACCGCCTGATGGTGCAGCTCCTGCCGTTCGCGATCCTCCCGCTCGTGATGGTCCTGGTCGCCCGGGCGACCGGCCCGCTGGCCCTGGTGATGCCGCCGCACCTGCTCGCGCTCTTCTTCGCCGCGATGGTCTGTCACGGCGAGCTGGCCGCCGACCGCCCGGCGACCTCCCGCCTCACCGAGTTCTATTTCTGGATCTCGCTCGGGGGCGTCGTGGGCGGCGTCTTCACCGCCCTCGTCGCCCCGCTCGTCTTTGCCGTGGTCCTCGAGTACCCGCTCGCGCTGATCCTGGCCTGCCTCCTGACCCCCGCGCTCCGGCCGGCGCCGGCCGGGTGGCGGCCGGCCGTGCTGGACGTCGTCCTGCCGGTCGCGCTGGGGGGCGTGGCGGTCGGCCTCCTGGCCGTCGCGCAGGGCGACGGGTCCCCTGCCGCGCGCGCCAACGTCGGGCTCGTGTTCGGGCTGCTCGTCTTGATCGCCGGCACCTTCTGCCGCCGGCCGGTCCGCTTCGGACTCGGCATCGGCGTGGTGCTGCTGGCCGGCACCTCCTACCTCGGCCAGGAGGGGCGCGTCCTCCGCGCCGAGCGGACCTTCTTCGGCATCCACCGCGTCACCGTCGATCCCGCCGCCCGGTTCCACCTCCTGCTCCACGGCACCACGCTTCACGGAATGCAGAGCCTCGATCCGACCCGCCGGCGCGAGCCGCTCGCGTACGGCCACGCCACCGGCCCGGTCGGTCAGCTCTTCGCGGCGCTCCGCGGAACGGACCTGCCGCGGACGGTCGCCGTGGTCGGGCTCGGCACCGGATCGCTCGCCTGCCACGGCGAGCGCGGGCAGCGCTGGACGTTCTACGAGATCGACCCGGCGGTCGAGCGGATCGCCCGCGACGTCCGCTTCTTCACCTTCATGCGCGACTGCCCGCCCGACGTCACGGTCGTCCTCGGCGACGCGCGGCGCTCCCTGGCGCGGGCGCCCAGCGGGCAGTTCGACCTCATGATCCTGGACGCCTACAGCTCGGACGCGCCGCCGCTTCACCTGATCACCCGCGAGGCGCTCGCCCTCTACCTGGACCGGCTCTCGCCCCACGGCATCCTCGCCTTCCACATCTCGAACCGCCACGTGGACTTCGAGCCCGCGCTCGCCGGGCTGGCGCAGGACGCCGGCCTGACCTGTCTCTTCCAGGAGGACGCCGTGCCTAGCCCGGCCCAGCGTGCGGACGGCAAGCGCGCCTCGCGCTGGGCCGTCATGGCGCGGAGCCCGGGGCCACTCGGCCGGCTGGCCGCGGATCCGCGCTGGAGACTCTCCTCCACCGGGGCCAACGGCGCGGTGTGGACGGACGACTTCGCGAGCCTGGTCGGCGCCTTCCGCTGGCGCCCCGAGCGAAATTAACTTCGGGGGGGTTCGGACCCCCCCGATGCCCCCGCCGTGGCGCCGGCAAGACGCCGGTGCTCGGAGCGCACCCGCGGCTGACCGCGAGAGCCGCTACCGGGCGCCGAAGGCCCGCCGCACGTTGTCGGCCAGGATTGCCACGACCTCGGCGAGCGGGCGGGCCACGAGGCGGGCGACCGCGGCCGCCGCGGGCCCGAGCATCGCCGGCTCCCCCACCCGGCCCGCGAACTCGCCGCCGTGCGCCCAGGGTCCGTCGGATTCGAGGAGGACGTGGCGCAACGGCACGTCCCGGACGAGGGCCTGGTCACGCTCGCGGTAGACGACCGCGGGGGTGATCCCGACGAAGTGGCCGGCCTCGACGATCCGCCGCGTGACGGCACGGTCGGCCTTGTGCCAGTGAAACACCGCCCGCTCGACGCCGCCGCGGGTCACCAGCTCGAGCGCGTCCACGGCGGCGCCGTGCGGGGCGTGGAGCGAGACGGGAAGGTCGAGCCGCCGCGCGACGTCGAGGAGCCGCCGGAGGCGCTCGCGGCCGACGGCCGCGAGGGCCGCCGCGTCGCCCCGGCCCCGGAGGCTGTACCAGGGCAGGCCGACCTCGCCGACCGCTCTCAGCTCGGCCCGGGCCGCCTGGAGCTGCGCCTCGACCGTCTCGACGTCCTCCGCCCCGAGATCGAGGCGCTCCGGATGATAGCCGAGGGCCGGCCACACGTCAGCGTGGCGCCGGGCGAGCGCGAGCACCGTCTCGTTGGCCCGGGGGTCGGTGCCGACGGCGAGCACGTGGTCGACGCCAGCGCGGTGGGCGCGGGCCAGGACCGCCTCCACGTCGGCGAATGCGGGGTCGGCGAGATGGCAGTGGGTGTCGGTGAGCCCGCTCACCGCGCGGAATCGCGGGGGCGGTCGGGGCGCGGGGCGCGGCCGCCCGGACGTCGGCCGACGACCGGGGCGCCGCCCCGGGAAAGCGCTACTCCCCGGCCACCGTCATGCGCGAGACCTTGAGCGTCGGCGCAGCCGTCTGGTCCCGAAACGAGAGGTCGGCGCCGATCATCTCGATGTTCCGGAAGATCTCGCCCAGGTTGCCGGCGATGGTGATCTCTTCGACGGGATACGTGAGCTGCCCGTGCTCGATCCAGTGGCCGACGGCGCCCCGGGAGTAGTCGCCGGTCACGAAATTGATGCCGAAGCCGATCAGCTCCGTGACGTAGAGCCCCCGCTCCACCGAGCCGACGATCGCCTCGGGCGTGTGGGCGCCCGGCTCCAGATAGAGGTTCGTGTAGCCGACGGTCACGCCGCCGCCCCCCTCGCGCGCCGCGTGGCCGGTCGGCGCGAGGCCGAGCTTCCGGGCGCTGTAGGTGTCCAGGAGGTAGCTGGAGAGGACGCCCCGGTCCACCAGGACGGTCCGCCGACTGGGCAGCCCCTCGCCGTCGAACGGGCGCGAGCCGAGCCCGCCCGGCATGAGCGCGTCGTCCACGATCGTCACCGACGGCGCGGCGAGATGCTCGCCGAGACGACCGATCAGGAAAGAGGTGCCGCGATAGAGGCTCGGCCCCGACGCCGCGACCGCGAGCGCGCGCACCAGGCTGGCCGCGGTCTCGGGATCGAAGACGACCGGGACCTCGGTGGTCCCCTGCTTCCGAGCTCCCAGCCGGCGGCACGCCCGCCGCGCCGCCTCGCGCCCGATCGCCTCCGGGCTCTCCACCCCGGAGAGCTTCCGCGCCGCGCTGTACCAGTAGTCGCGCTCCATGTGGCCGTTGTCGACCGCGATCGGGGTCACCGAGAGCGCGAACGACGACACGCGGAAGCGGCCGGCGAAGCCGCCCGTCGCCGCGTAGGCGACGTGGCTCTGCCGGTCGTAGAACTCGGCGCCCTCGGAGTTCTGGACGCGGGGGTCGGCCTCCATCGCGGCCGCCTCGGCCCGGCGCGCCCGGTCCACCTTCTCCTCGACGGGCAGCGCGTGGCCGTCGCGGTCCCAGAGGTCGAGGTCCGGGTAGCCCCGCGCGAGGGTCTCGGGCGCCGGGAGGCCCGAATGCTCGTCCCGCTGGGTCACGCGCGCGAGGCCGACGGCCTCGTCGACCAGCCGGGCGAGCGCGTCCGGGGACAGGTCGGACGAGGTCGCCGACGCCGAGCCGGTCCCGGTGAAGATGCGGAGCGAGCAGCGGTTCTCGCGCGCGTGCTTGAGGGACTCGATCTGCCCCAGGCGCACCTGGACCGTCTGCACCTCCTCCTCCACCAGGAAGGCGTCGGCCTCGATGGCTCCCTGGGCCCGCGCCCGGCTCAGCAATCCCTCCAGCCTATCCACCATTCGGAGCTCCGACGCCGGGCCGAGAAGCGAGCAGATCCAGATGGAATGAAGCGGCTGACCTCCCCCGCGACGTGGTGGCATACACTGCCCCACAAGCAAACGCGGTCTGTGCCGCAAGCGAAGGAGGCCAGCCATGGAACATAGTGGCATCGACGTGCACAAG
>JBIOTN010000004.1:0-44846 GCA_044866005.1 Candidatus Rokuibacteriota bacterium
GGTCGAGGCATGCGTGGCGTTACTGCGGCGCTCCCCGTGAAAGTTCACGGTGGGATTGCCGGGGTCGTCCGGGGGCGCCCCGACCGTCCCCTGCGCGTGAAGCTCTTGAGCCCCGCCCAGGCCTCGATGAGGCTGCCGTCCACGGTGAAGTGGTCGCTGGACAGCAGGTGTCGCTCCTCCGCCTGGGCCACCACGGCCTCGAAGAAGGCCTGGGCGATATCCCCCGCCAGCAGGCGCTCCCGGTTCTTGGTGAACACCGTGACGTCCCACACCGGGTCGTCCAGGCTGAGGCCCACGAACCAGCGGTAGAGGATATTGAAGTGCAGCTGCTCCATGAGTTGCCGCTCGCTCCGGATGGAATACGGCGTCTGCAGGAGCAGCGCCCGGAGCAACTTCTCGGGCGGAATGGACGGGCGCCCGGTCTTGGCGTAGAGGCGGGCGAAGTGCGGCGACAGCTCCACCAGTACGGTGTCCACCAGCGCCCGAATCGGCCGCAGGGGATGGTCCGGCGGGACTCGCTGCTCGGGCCGGATGTAGCTGAACATGTCCTGAGCCTCGCGATCGTCGCCGCGCATGCGCACCTCCCTGTTACTTCTGAGAGTGGCATGACGCATCAATCGATCCCGAGTTTTTCCGCAGACTGCTAGACCGCCGCCCAGCCGCGCGAGCCTCGCGACGAGCTCCACGAGGCGCCCGCCCCGGCCATCGTCATCCTGAAACGGAGCATCGGCCGTGGACCGACGCCGGTTTCTCTCAATCGGCCCGCTGAGCGTCCGCGAGAACATCCTGATCCCCGCGTGGGGGCTGGGGCCGGGGGGATGCCGACGCGCAGCTCGACGCGATCTACGCCCTGCTTCCGCAGGTGCGCGAGCTCGCGGCCCGGCGCGCCGCCTTCTTGAGCGGCGGCCGGCAGAAGCTGGTCGGCCTCGCCCGGAGCTTCATGAACGGCCGGAAGCTCGTCTTCCTCGACGAGCCGTCCGAAGGTGTCGGGCCGCCGCTCGCCCGGCAGTTGCTCAAAGCCGCCTGCTGGCCACAAGGTCTACGCCATCGAGCGCGGGACGCGGCCGAGCTGCCCCCGACGGGGCGCCGACCCGCCGGCACGACGCGATCGATCAGCCGCCGTCCGTTTCCTGGGGCCGCTTGATCTTGCCGCCCGGGCGCAGGTTCACGATGGCTTCGGGGAAGAGCTCGGCGAGCCACTGGACGATGTCGTGGACCGTCATGACCCCGATCGGCCGGTGCTCCTCGTCCACGAGGGGAATGGTCCGGTAGCCGGCGTGGTGGAGCCGGTTGATCGCGTAGCAGATCAGGTCGTCGGGCGCGAGCGACTCGGGGTCGGGGGTCATGACCTCGCCCAGCCGCGTCCGGCGCGGGTCGCGACCCGGCACCGCCACCCGTCTGAGCAGGTCGCGCTCGGTGAAGATGCCGATGAGGCGACCTTCTCCGTCCACGATCACGACCGCGGCCCGGCGCTTGTCCGCCATCTGCGCGATCGCATCGTGCACCGTCGTGTCCGCGGAGAGCCTGATCGGCTCGCTGGGCGCGAGGAGCTTGACCGTGTCGCGCACCAGGGCGCCCTCGAGCTTCCGAAAGTCGGTCTCGAGCGACTCGGAATACTCGTCGTGGTACTCGTGAAGGCTCGTCATCGGCGCTCTCCTTGGCCCGGGCTCGCGGGGCCGGGGCCGCCCGCCTCCCGTCCGGCGCGCCGCCGCGGTCGCGACCCGCGAGAGCCGCCCCGGCCGCCCCTGACCCGCGCGTGGGGAGACTCTATGCCCAGATCGGAGGCCGGTCAACGCACTAGTTGTGCGGCCGGGCGGGGCGGGGCGGCCCCACCGCGCCGCCGTTTTTCCGCGGGAAACCGCGACCGGCTCCGTACAATGCCGCTGTGCTCGACGGGGCGGCGAGCGCCGATCGACCACCCACGCGACCCTACGCGGCGCTGCTGTGGGCGCTCACGGCCGGCTTCTTCCTGCGCGTGCTGGGTCAGGCCCTCGTCGCGTTCCTCGACGTGCGCGGCCTCCCGTCGATGTCGGAGTGGTACTCCGGCCTCGTGCCGTACCCGCTTCTCTTGCCGATACAACTCCTGATCGTCGCCCTGCTCGTCGCGGTGTGCTCCGACTTTTCGCGGGGTACGGGCCTCTTCGTGGAGCCCCGGCCCCGTCTCGGGCGCTGGCTCCGGTGGCTCAGCGGCCTCTACTTCGCCGGCATGGCGGCCCGCTACGCGGTGACCATGGCCCTCCACCCGGAGCGCCGCTGGCTGGGCACCGGCACGATCCCGATCATCTTCCACTGGGTCCTGGCGGCGTTTCTCTTCGTCTTCGCCCACTTCCACATCCGCGCGGCGCGCGCGGGCGGGCCCGCGTGATGACCGAGCCCGACGTCACGCTGACGGATTACGCCCTGGCGGTCGAGAGCGGGATCTTCGCCTGGCTCATCGGCCGGGGCCGGGGGGCGGGCCGGCCCCTGGCCGGATGGTTCAGCGTCTTCTTCGGCGCGGCGGCCGCGGCCGCGCTGACGGGCGGGACGGTCCACGGCTTCTTCCTCGACGCGAGGACGCTCGGGGCGCGCCTGCTCTGGCCGGCGAGCCTCCTCGCGATCGGTGTCAGCGCGCTCGCCGCCTGGGCCATCGGCGCCCGGCTGGCGTTCCCCGGCCGCGTCGCCCGGGCCGTCACGCTGGTGGCCGGCGTGGCGTGGCTCGCCTACGCGGCGCTCGTGCTCTCCGGCCGCCAGGCCTTCCTGATCGCCGTCCTCGACTACCTCCCGGCCGCCACGTTCCTCCTGCTCGTCTTCGCCAGGGAGCACGGACGGACGCGCGCGCCCGCTCTGCTCGCGGGGACGCTCGGGCTCCTGGCCATGTTCGTCGCATCGGGGCTCCAGCAGGCGGGGATCGCACTCCACCCCGTCTACATGAACCACAACGCCCTCTACCACCTGATCCAGGCCGGCGCCCTGCTCCTCGTCTTCACCGCGGGCCGGTGGCTCGTGGCGGCAGAGGCCGGCGAGGGGAGGGGTCGATGCTGACTCGGCGCCGCTTTCTGATGAGCGGTCTGGCCCTCGCCTCGTGGCCCGCAGCCTGCGCCCGGCCCCGGCCTGCGGCGACGCCCGTCGTCGTCAACGACGTCCACGCGCAGCTGAACCCGACCGCGGTGGACCGGGTGGTGCGCGTGGACTCCATCGAGGCGGTTCGCGAGGCGCTGCGGCAGGCCCGCGCGTCGGGGAAGGCGGTCAGCATCGCCGGCGGCCGACACGCCATGGGCGGGCAGCAGTTCGGCGCCGGCACGGTGCTCCTCGACACGACCGCGATGGCCCGGGTGCTCCGCTTCGATGCCGAACGGGGTCAGATCGAGGTGGAGGCGGGCATCCAGTGGCCGGCGCTGATCGACTATCTGCTCACCGCGCAGCGGGGGCGCCCGCGGTCGTGGGGCATCGTCCAGAAGCAGACCGGCGCGGATCGTCTGACGCTCGGCGGCGCGCTCGCGGCGAACGTCCACGGCCGCGGTCTTCGCTTCAAGCCGATCGTCGACGACGTGGAATCCTTCGTGCTCGTGGACGCCGAGGGTCGACCGCGGACCTGCAGCCGCCAGGAGAACCCGGAGCTCTTCCGGCTCGCCATCGGCGGCTACGGGCTGTTCGGCGTCATCACGGCGGTGACGCTGCGTCTCGCGCCGCGCAGGAAGCTCGAGCGCGTCGTCGAGGTGATCGACGTCGAGGGCCTGATGCCGGCGATCGAGCGGCGGATCGCCGACGGCTTTCTCTACGGGGATTTTCAGTACGCCACCGACGCGGAATCCGACGAATTTCTCCGGCGTGGCGTCTTCTCCTGCTACCGCCCCGTGGACGACCGGACGGCGATGCCGCCGGTTCAGAAGGAGCTCTCGGTGGAGGACTGGAACCGGCTCCTCTACCTCTCGCACGCGGACAAGAAGCGCGCCTTCGAGGTCTACTCGACCTATTACCTCTCCACGACGGGGCAGCTCTACTGGTCGGACACGCACCAGCTGAGCGTCTACGTCGACGACTACCATGCCGCGCTCGACCGGCGCCTCGGCGCGCCCCACCGGGCGACGGAGATGATCACCGAGATCTACGTGCCCCGAGGCGCGCTCGCGGGCTTCCTGGCCGACGCGCGTGAGGCGTTGCGCGCCGCCCGGACGGAGGTCGTCTACGGGACGATCCGGCTCATCGAGCGGGACGACGAGAGCTTCCTGGCATGGGCGCGGCAGCCGTGGGCGTGCGTGATCTTCAACCTGCACGTCGTGCACACGGCGGCGGGACTGGAGCGCGCTCGCGAGGCCTTCCGCGGGTTGATCGACCTCGGCATCCGGCACGGCGGGAGCTACTACCTGACCTACCACCGGTGGGCCGCGCGCGCCCAGGTCGAGCGCTGCTACCCCCGGTTCGGGGAGTTCCTCCGCCTCAAGCGGCGGCACGATCCGCGGGAGACCTTCCAGTCCGACTGGTACCGCCACCACCGGGCGATGTTCGCCGACGCGCTGTAGCGCGCGACCTCAGCCCCGGTCGCGCGTCCAGAAGCCCTGGGGATCGAACCGGCGGATGACCTCGAGCTCCTCGGCCGTCGGGACCACGGTCTCCGTGACCGTCGCCGCGCACCGGAGCGGCCAGCCGGTCTGCGTGGCTACCTCCGCGACGGTGACCCCGGGATGCGTCTTCACGAGGACCATCTCGCCCGTCGTCGGGTCGAACCGGAAGAGGCCGAGCGTCGTGATGACGGCGGAGGGCCCGCCCCCGGGCAAGCCCACGCGCCGCCGCCAGTCACCGCCTTCGCCGAAGCCCGGCGAGGTGACGTAGTCCACCCGCTCGACGAACCGCCGCCGCTCGTGCGCCATGATGACGACGTGGCGGCGGGAGAGCGAGGCGATGTCGCCCCCGCCGCCCGAGCCGGGCAGGCGGGTCGCGCTGCCGGTCGCGCCGACGTACGAGGTGTTCAGGTTCCCGAAGCGGTCGATCTGCGCCCCGCCGATGAAGCCGAGGTCCACGCGCCCTGACTGGAGCAGGGCCATGATCTCCCGCATCTCCGTGCACCAGAGGGCGCCGAGGACGTTCGGGCCGTCCGACATCGTGACGAGGAAGGCGAGCGCCGGGCTGTCGCGGACGACCCCGTTCTCGAACAGGCCGACGGCCCGCGGGGCGTGCGTGGCGCGCGCCAGGCTGAAGGCGAGCAGCGGCAGCCGCATCCCCACGAAGACGACCTCGCCGTCACGGATCTCCCGCGCGGCCGCGACGACCATCAGCTCGCCCGCCGTGTAGGCCCGGCGCACGGACCTAGCAGCCGTAGTCCACGGGCGCCGCCCACCGCGCGGCCTTGGGCCGGAGGGCATCGAGCCGCGCGGGCCCGAGCTTGTCGAGATAGGCGGCATGGTCGGGCAGGTCGAGCACCCACTCGCCGAGCCAGGCCCGCGCGCCTTCCGCCGAGCCCGTCCGCCCGTGATAGTCCGCGTACACCGCGTCGTCGCGGTTGTAGTGCCCCTGGACGGGAGAGGGGTGGGCCCCCCACGGGAGGTGAACGACCGCGGCGACCAGGAAGCCGGGCAGGAGGAGCCGGTTGGGGTCGCTGCGGATGACGTCGGGGGCGACCAGCTCCTCGCACACCACGATGACCGTCCGGCTCGCCTTGCCCGCGGCCGCGGTCACGCCGGTCGGCCCCCAGGCCTGGCAGTTGCCCTCGGCGTCGGCCCGCTGGACGTGGAGGATGGCCACGTCGGGCGCGAGTGCCGGCACCAGCACGAGGGGCAGGCCCGTGAGCGGGCACGGGGCGACCCGGAGGCGCGAGTTGCGCCGCAGCACGTCCGAGCCGAGGAGCGTGCGCGTCGGGAGGTAGGGCACGCCCATCGCGGCGGCCTCCAGGCCGAGCGCGATGGTGAAGTTCGAGTGGTCCTCGACCTCGAGCGGGCGCGGTACACCCTGCTCCACGGCGCGCCGGAAGCCGTAGCCGGAGCCGTGCTGCACGTTCCCGACCCACGCGGCCACGACCCGCCGGGCGCAGCCGGCCGCGATGAGCTGGTCGAAGCAGACGTCGGAGATCGGGCCGATCAGCGTGAGCTCGCGCCGCGCCTGGCGGATCAGTTCGTGGGCGGCCGCGAAGGGGATGAGGCCCTCGAGGGCGGTGCCGAGGACGACAGCGGCGCCGTCGGGGACGTGCTGCCGCACGGCCTCCGCCAGCGCCACGACCTTACTCATCGGCAGCCTGGACCGGGCCGCTCGATCGGCCGCCGCGGCCGAGCGGGCGGCCGTTCGGCATCAGCGGAGCTTGTGGCGGCCCAGCCGCACTGCCGCGATCTCGGTCTCCGGCACGGCGGTCTCCACGACCAGCGTCTGCTTGGCGAAGTCGATCGAGCGGACGACCCCGAGCCCGAGGGTCTCCCGCCGCACGTCGTCCAGGCCGGCCAGCACACCCTGGAAGTCGTCCAGCGAATAGTTGGCGAGCCCCAGCTCCTCGTGCCGCTTCTGGATCATCCGGACCTGCGGCTCCCTGAGCGGGTCCGGCGTGACCAGGACGAGCTCGGTGCCGCGGCGCTCCGCCCAGAGCACCATGTCGTCGAGAATGGCCGCGAGGTCCTCCACCTGGCGCGGCGGTAAGGGCTGGCCGACGAACAGAGCCGGCTGCCGGAGCGTGATCCGGCCGAGATCGAGGGACACCGGGCGGGCGCCGGCGAAGTACGCCTGGAGGCTGCGCTCGCGGTGCTGGCGCCGCTCGTCCTGCGACCGCCGGCGCGTCGCGCCCGACGAGGCCAGGCGTCCGATGGCCGGCCGGGCGCCGGCCTCGTACGGCCGCACGATGTGCTCGCACTCGTCGTTGCGCTGGAGGCAGAGGACGAGGTCCGGCTCGACCAGGTCGATCTTGTGCTGCTTCAAGAGCCGGCCCATCTCCCCCTGGACCAGGCCCGAGGTGTCCACGATCACGCGATCGAAGCCGAGGTGGAGCGCCTTCTCGGTCATGAGGCGGGTGCCGAGCACGGTCGGGAGCAGGTGGCCCTGCGGGGAGGTCGAGCCCACGAAGTAGAGACCGACCACCTCGGCGTCCCCCAGCCGCTCGACCGGCTGCCGCAGCCGCCCCAGGCCCACCGTGGTCGGCGGCCCGATGTCGGACTGCCCGAGGTCGGCGTCCACCACGCCCACCGAGAAGCCGCGCTCGAGGAGGGTGCCGGCCAGGAAGAGGGTGAAGCTCGTCTTGCCGGTGTCCGTCTCGCCGATCACGAGGGTCACCCGCGCTTCCGCCGCGCGGGCGACCGCCGACTCCCAGGTCGGGTCGACCGTCATATCGGGCCGGGGCTCACCCCGCGAGCCGGGCGCAGGCCGCCTCGATCCGGGCCAGGCCCTCGCGGATCGTCTCGAGGCCGCACGCGTAGGAGAGTCGGACGTGCCGGTCCGAGCCGAAGTCGAGGCCGGGCACGACCGCCACACGGGCCGCCTCCAGGAGGAACGCCGCCACGTCGGCCGAGCCGGCCAGGACCGTGGCCTCGAATCGCCGGCCGAAGAGGCCGGAGACGTCGGGAAAGGCATAGAAGGCGCCCTGCGGCGTCACGCAGCGGAGGCCCGGGATCCGGTTGAGCCCCTCCACGATCACGCGGCGACGGCGGTCGAACTCGCCGGCCATCTTCGCCACGTCGTCCTGTGGCCCCGCGAGCGCCTCGACCGCCGCCCACTGGGCCAGCGAGGTGGGGTTCGACGTGCACTGGCTCTGGAACTCCGCCATCGCGCGGATGACCTCGCGGGGACCGGCCGCGTAGCCGATGCGCCACCCCGTCATGGCGTACGCCTTGGAGCAGGTGTGGACGACGATGGTCCGCGCCTGGATCTCGGGCGAGAGTGTCGCGATGCTGGGGAGCCGTCCCTCGTAGGAGAGGGCCTCGTAACACTCGTCGGAGACGACCCAGAAGCCGCGCTCGACGGCGAGCGCGGCGACCGCCTGGAGGTCGGCACGCGGGTAGACGGCGCCGGTGGGGTTGTTCGGCGTGTTGAGGATGAGCGCCTTCGTGCGGGGGGTCACCGCCGCGCGCAGCGCGCCCACGTCGAGCTGGAAGCCGCGCGCCTCGTCGGTCGGGATGACGACGGGTATCCCCTCGCAGAGCCGGACCTGCTCGGTGTAGCTCACCCAGTAGGGCGCGGGCACGAGCACCTCGTCGCCGGGACCCACGAGCACGGCGCACAGGTTGTAGAGGCTGTGCTTCGCGCCCACGGAGACGATCACGTCGGCCGGCTCGTAGTCCAGGCCGTTGTCGCGCCGGAGCTTCGCGCAGGCCGCGGCCCGCAGCTCGGGGATGCCAGCGGCGTCCGTGTACTTGGTCTGCCCCTCGGCAAGGGCCCGGACGGCGGCCGCCTTCACCCGCTCGGGCGTGTCGAAGTCGGGCTCCCCGGCGCCGAACGAGATCACGTCGAGGCCCTGGGCCTGCATGGCCCGCGCTTTCGCCGCGACGGCGAGGGTCGACGAGGGCCGGAGGCGCCGGGCACGCTCGGCCAGCGGTCCCGGATTGCTCATCGCCGGGCCTTCGTGAAAGTGACGCTGTTTCGGCCGCCCGCGGTACCGGGCCGACGTCGGACACAGGGAGGAGGCGGCCCGAGGCGCATGCCGCATACGTTTCTTCGGAGGGGGGCGTTGCCGCCCTCCGATGGCCCTCGCGGCGGTGGCCGGCGCCGTTCTGATTGTTCCGGCGGCCGGGACGGCACATCCCGGCCGTGGCGGCGAACGGCGCGGGCGGGCCTCCCTCGAGGAGCCGGAGTACGGAGGCCGGCCGAGGCCCCCAGAGGCCGGGACAGCCGCCAGGCCGCAGGCCGAGCGCGGCCCGACCGTGATGCAGGACGCCGCGATGCGACGGAGATCGGCCCGGGACTCCTCATCGCCGCGAAAACTTCTCGGCCAGCCGCTTCTCGACGCCCGGGGGCACCATGCCCGTCACCGTGCCGCCGTAGCCGGCGACCTCCTTGATCAGTCGCGAGGAGATGTAGGAATACGCCTCGTGCGGCATCAGGAACACCGTCTCCACCTGCTCCCGGAGCTTCCGGTTCATCAACGCCATCTGGAACTCGTACTCGAAGTCGGAGATCGCGCGGAGCCCCCGCACGATGGCCCGCGCCCCTACCCGCGCCACGAAGTCCACGAGCAGGCCCTCGAAGACCATGATCTCGATGCCGCGGAGCCCGCGGGTGGCCTCCCGGATCATCTCCACGCGCTCCGCGTCGCTGAACAGGGCCGTCTTGGCGGGGTTCGTCACGACCGCCACGACGAGCTCGTCGAAGATTTGCAGGCTCCGCTCGATCAGGTCGAGGTGGCCGTTGGTCAGCGGGTCGAACGAACCGGGATAGACGGCGCGTGTCGGCACGTTGGCGGCGAGGCTACGAGGGAGGCCGCCCGGCCGCTACCGCCGGGCCGCGCGCTTCGGGCGCCGGTGGGCGAATCGCCGGGGCGCGCCGGTCGACACGCGGACGCGCTCTGTGGTACGCCACGGGCCTCTCGTGCTCGGGCGAGTCTACCCTTCGGGGCGAAGGAAAGTCAAGGCGGTTTCGCCGAAATGGCGGGGCTCGCGGGCCGGCACGAGCCCGGCGACGGGGCGCACCGGCGTCTTGGCGAAATGCTGCACGATGACCTGCGCGCGCGGCGCCACGAGCGGGCCACGGCCGAGCGCATCGAGCGTGCGCACCGCCAGGTCGCCGGCATACGGCGGATCGAGGAAGAGGAGGTCGAAGGGCGGCTCGCTCGCCGCGATGGCCGGCAGGACCGCCAGCACGTCGCCGGCCACGACGCGGGCGCGCTCGCGCCCGAGGCGCAGCGTCGCGAGATTCGCGCGCAGGGCGCGGAGGGCTCCGCGGTCCCGCTCGACGAAGACCGCGCGCGCGGCGCCGCGCGAGAGCGCCTCGATGCCGACGGCTCCCGTCCCGGCGAAGAGATCGAGGACGCGCAGCCCGGCGACCGCGGGCCCGAGGATGTCGAACAGCGCCACCCGCACCCGGTCCGCGGTCGGCCGCGTCCGGAGGCCGCGAGGCGCACCGAGCCGCCGTCCCCGCTCCGCTCCGCCGATCACCCTCAATCTTGCTCTCCAGTGCCGGGCCGCAGGACGCCGAGATGCGGCCGTCATGGGCACGGCATCGGCACGTCAGCCGACGGAGGCGAGATCCAGCCCCTCGCGCCAGCGCGCGACGAGCGCCTCGCGGAGCGCGCGGTGCTCCGGCGCGCGGAGCCGAGGGTCGCGCTCGACCAGGACGAACGCCTCCCGCCGGGCCTCCTCGAGGAGTCGGCCATCCGTGAGCAGGTTCGCCGCGCGGAACTCGGGCAGGCCGGCCTGCCGGGTCCCGAAGAAGTCGCCGGGGCCGCGGATCTGGAGGTCGACCTCCGCGATCCGGAAGCCGTCCTGCGTCTCGCACATGGCCTGAAGCCGCTGCTGGGCCTCGTCCGAGAGGAGCCCGGAGGCGAGCAGGATGCAGTAGGCGCGGGCGCCGCCGCGCCCGACGCGGCCGCGGAGCTGGTGGAGCTGGGCCAGGCCGAAGCGCTCGGCGTGCTCGATCAGCATCACGGACGCGTTGGGGACGTCGATCCCGACCTCGATGACCGTCGTCGCCACGAGGACGTCGAGGTCTCGGGCCTTGAACGCGCGCATGACGGCATCCTTCGCGTCGAAGGACATGCGCCCGTGGATCAGCCCGACGCGGCGGTCGGGAAAGACCTCGGCCGCCAGGCGCTCGGCCATGGCCGTCGCCGCCTTGAGGTCGGACGCTTCCGTCTCCTCGACCAGCGGGTAGACCACGTAGGCTTGACGCCCGGCCTCGAGCTCGCCGCGGATGAACTCGTAGATCTGCGCGCGCTTCGCCTCGGCGCGCCAGACGGTCGTGATCGCCTGGCGCCCGGGCGGGAGCTCGTCGAGGACGGACACGTCGAGGTCGCCGTAGAGCGTCAGGGCAAGCGTCCGGGGGATCGGCGTCGCCGTCATGACGAGCACGTCCGGGTATTCGCCCTTGGCCCGGAGCGAGGCGCGCTGCAGCACGCCGAAGCGATGCTGCTCGTCCACGACGACGAGGCCGAGCCGGTGGAAGGCGACGCGTTCCTGGATCAACGCGTGGGTCCCGATGACGATCGGCGCGGCGCCGCTTCGCACCGCGGCGAGGACCGCCTCGCGCTGGCGGACCTTCTGCCCGGAGGTGAGCAGCGCGACCGGGACCCCGAGCGGCTCGACGAGGGCTCGCACGGTCCCCAGGTGCTGCTCGGCCAGGATCTCGGTCGGCGCCATGAGCACGGCCTGGTAGCCGGCCTCGACGGCGGTGAGGAGCGCCATGACGGCCACGATCGTCTTGCCCGACCCGACGTCGCCCTGGAGGAGGCGGTTCGTCGCGGTCGGACGGGCCAGGTCGGCGCGGATCTCCTCCCAGACCCGCCGCTGCGCGGCGGTCAGCTCGAACGGGAGCGTGGCCCGGAGCCGCTCGACCAGCTCGCCCGGAGGCGCCATGGCGTGCCCCGGCCGCGCCCCCTCGCGCCGGCGCCGGATGGCGAGCCCGAGCTGGAGCAGGAAGAAGTCCTCGAACACGAACCGGCGGCGCGCGGCTTCCGCGGCCTCCAGCGACTCGGGAAAGTGGATCGTCCGATAGGCCAGGGGGGCCGGCAGGAGGTCCCGCCGCCGCCGCAACTCATCCGGCAGGGCGTCCGGCACGGCGTCCGCGAAGCGCTCGACCACCCGGTGCTGGAGCGAGCGCATCGGTCGCTGCGTGAGCCCTTCGGTGAGTCCGTAGATCGGCACGATCCGCCCCATGTGGAGCGAGGCGTCGTCGCCGTCCTCCACGATTTCGAATTCCGGGTTCTGGAAGACCGGCTTGCGGTTCCTGTCCGGAGCGACCTTGCCGTGGAGGACGACGCGCTGACCGCGCTTGAAGACCTGGGCCAGGTAGGGCTGGTTGAACCAGAGGCTCCCGAAGAAGCCGGAGTCGTCGCGGAACAGGACGCGAAGCGGGACGCGGGGCCGGCCCCGGGGCGGCGGGGACAGCCCGACGACCGTGCCTGCGGCCGTGTGGGTCTCGCCGATCCGCACCTGGCGGAACGGCACGAGCTGGCGGCGATCCTCGTAGCGGTGCGGAAACCAGCTCAGGGCGTCGCGGATCGTGTGGAGGCCGAGCCGATCGAGGAGCCGGGCGCGCTGCGGGCCGACACCCTTGAAGTACTGGAGCGGGCTCTCGAGAGCCGGCGCCGGGTCAGGCCGCGGGTCCACCGGAGGCTCGGCGGGCCGGGTCGGAGGCCGGGCTTGTTTCACCGCGCTCTCCATGGTATAGAAAAGCGTCGCCCCCCGGCAAGCCGCGCGGGGCGTCATTGCTTTTGAGGAGCCACTCATGGCACAGCGTTGCGATGTCTGCGGGAAGGGTCCCGTCGTGGGTCACCAGATCAGCCACGCGCACAACGTGAGCAAGCGTCGATGGCTGCCGAACCTCGTGGCCATCCGCGCGGTCGTGGACGGTCGGGCCCGCCGGATCCGCGTCTGCACGCGCTGCCTGCGCACGGGCAAGATCGTCAAGGCCGTCTAGTCCCAGATCGGACGGGGCCGCCACGGCCTCCCCGAGACCGCTCCGGCGTCTGCGACGAAACGCCGGCCGCCGAGGAGGGGCGCTCCCCGGCGGCCGTCACGATGAGTCCCGGGCGGGGGCCGCTACCTCGCCCCGCACCCGATCCCACGTTACTTCTTCTTCTTCTTGGCGGCCTTCTTCTTCGCCACTGTGCGCATCACCTCCCTTTCGTTAGGGTCGGCTGGCGGGGAGGCTGCACCCGTCCCCGCCTCGCCTTGGCGCTCCTAGCTACTTCTTCTTCTTGGCCTTTTTCCTCGTCGCCATCTCTCTCACCTCCTCCCCACGCTGGGGTCGCGCCCTCGATCTCGGGCGCGCGCGCAGTCCGGGCACGAGCCTAGAAGCCCATCGCGTCCCGGCGCAGCTTGTCGGCCTGCTCCCGTCCCCGTCGCTCGTGGTGATAGAGATCCACGTACAGTTGCGGGAGGCAGACGACGCGGAGTCCGCCCTTCGTGAGCGGCGCGTAGAAAACGCCGAGGTCGTACGGCGTCATGAGGTAGACCGTGCCTTCGCCCTCGACCGGCTGAAGCCCCAGTGCCCGGGCCACCGGCTCCGAGTCGCCGCCCACGTAGCAGTGGATGGTGGGCACCCGGACCTGCGGCCCGACGAGCGAGGCGCCGGCGTGGAGCGTGAACGCGTAGCTCATCCCGGCGGCCGCGGCCTGGCGTGCCAGGCTCTCCATGAGTCGCCGCTTGTCGGCGACCGGCGAGACGAAGGCCGCGGTGGTGTTCACCCGGTAGGTGTACTCGTCGCGCCACGCGTCGAGGAGCTCCCCGGGCCGCTGGAGGCGGAAGCGCCCCTCCGGGCCGCGCTCGATCCACTCGACGTCCTCGAGCCGCCGCACGACGTTGTGGGCGTGCCCGAGGCTCACCGAAGCCGCGCGGCCGAGCTCCTCCAGGCGCCAGCTGCGATCGCGCTCGACGAGAAGGGCCCGGACGATCCGCGTCGCCCGCGGCGCGAAAAGCGCCTTGAGCGGGCGGCTGGCCGGCCGCACGTTCGGCTTGCCCTCCTTCTCGATGAGCACGTTGTCGAAGGCGAGGTAACAGTTGCCGGAGAGATCGACGTACCCCGAGCCGTGCTGCCGGAGCAGGGCCGCCGACTGCGGACTGATGTACGGCGCGACCGCGACGGAATAGGCACCGGGGACCTGCTCCCGCAGGCCACGGAGGCGCGTGAGCACCTCGCGGATGTAGCGGGGCTGGCCGACCGGGCGGACCTCGCAGATCAGGACCTTGGTCTCCGAGCCCATCCGGAAGCGGACGAGCAGATCGACCGTCTGTTCCCCGACGTGCGTATCGAGAAGCTCTTGCCAATCGGTGGCTTGAGGAAACAGGTTCCGCAGCCGCTGGGCGGCTTGCTTCTTGAGATCACCGACTCGGACCATGGTTTCACTTGTCCCGACATTTTCAGCAGCCGCTGAAACACTAGAAGGAAGTGAAAACCTTGTCAAGTAAAAAAACGGCGAACCCGGCCGGGCAGTTGACGGTCCACCCCCGTCTGGCCGAAATGCCGTTTTCGAACTCGCGGGCAGCGGGCAAGCCGGCGCTTGCCCGCCCCGCGCGCCCGCGCTAGAGTGCGCCGCGCGATGGCTGCGGCCAGACGACGGCGCGCCCACATGGAGGGAAAGGCCTCCACGGCCGCGCTGGTCGCCGAGCTCGACCGCGTCAAGAGCCGGTTCGGCGCCGGCGACCGCGCCGCGAAGCGCGAGGCGCTCGCCGCCCTGGCGACGCGCCACATCCCGGACGTGCCGGGACTCCTTCGCTTTCACGACGCCCTCTGCTTCCTGCGCGCGTATCCGGGCGATCCCGGACTGCTCTCGACCGTGGAGCGGGCGCTCGAGCGGTTCGGGGCGCGCGTGACCGCCCGCCGGGTTGAGGGCGGCGACGGGGCGGTCCGGGCCCTTGAGGAGACCGGCGTCGCGCGGACGACCGTCTACTGCCCCCTGTCCCATCCGGCCCTGCGGTGGCTGGCCGAGCGCTTCCCGACGGCGGCGGAGATCGACTGGGACGACGCGGAGACGGAGGAGCGCGTGGGGAAACTGCTTCCGCTCGTCCTGGCGCTCGCCGACGAGGAGGCCCTGGTCGAGGTCGGCACCTCGACCCGGGCGTGGCTCCAGGCCGCCAAGCGCGGCGATCCGCGCAGCGACCTCGCCTGGCTCCTCGCACGGGTGAGGCGGGGCCTACCCGACCCCGCGCGGCGGCTCGTCGAGCGCTGGCTGGAGCTCCGCACCGTGTGGCGCCTCGGCGACGACGCGGGCTCGCGCACCCTGGCCGCGCGGCCGGGCCCACGGATCTTCTTCCACCGGCGCGACCTCCTCCGATGGCGCGGGCCCCTCGGGCGGCGGCTGCCGGGCGGGCGAATCGTCGTCAGGCGCGCCGCCCGTGACGAGGCCGCGGCCCTGCTCGATGCGGCGCGCGCGGCGGTCGTCGTCCGCTACCGCGAAGTCCACAGCTTCAACTTCGCCGACCCGCGGGACGTGCTCGTCGCCGACGTGGGTCGGGGCGTGCGTCTGGCCTGGTTCGGTCTCCTCCCCGCGCATCGGCTGCCGCTCCGGGCCCACTACGGCTATCTGGTGGTGAAGAACGGCGTGCCGGTTGGATACGGCGACGCCTCGCTCCTCTTCGACTGGGTCGAGATCGCGTACAACATCTTCGAGACGTTCCGCCAGGGCGAGTCCGCGTTCATCTTCGTCCGCCTGCTCGCGTTCCTCTACCAGCGGTTCGCCGTCCGGGCCTTCCACCTCAGTCGATATCAGATCGGCCATGCGAACGACGAGGCGATCGCCTCCGGCGCGTTCTGGTTCTACTCCAAGCTGGGATTCCGGCCGACTCGACCGGACCTCCTGCAGCTCGCCAGGGAGGAACGGCGACGGATCGCTCGCGCCCCGGGCGCTCGCTCATCGCGGCGCACGCTCGAGCGCCTGGCGGAGGGCGGGATGTTCCTGGCCATCGGGCGCCGCGCGAGGGACGCGGCGGCCTTCGACGCCGGGCGCGTGGGACGCGCGGCGGCAGCATGCTCGGGGCGTGGCGTCACCACCGCGGTCGCCCGGTGGCTGGGCGCGCCGCGATGGCGCCGCTGGCCCTCGACGGAGCGCGCGGCGTTCGACCGGCTGGCGCCGATCCTGGCCGCCATCCCGGGCCTTGCCCGCTGGCCGCCTCGCCAGCGCCGCGCGCTCGTCGCCGTGATCCGCGCCAAGGGCGGAGGGGAGGAGGCGGGCTACCTGCGGCTGATGCGGCGCCACCGCCGCCTGCGGGCCGGGGTCCTCCGGCTCGGCGCCGAGCGGCGCTGACGGCCGCGCGGGGGACACCCAACCCGCCGCCAATGGAGAGGGCGTTCCACTCCGAGCGGCGGCCCTGCCGCCGCAATGTTCCGCGCGGGAGGGGCGCGGTTTGGGAGGAGGCCGTCGAGCCCCCTTCCGAGGGGACTAGCCCTGCTCGAATTCGGAGAGCCGGTCGTCGTCCAGGCCGAAGTAGTGACCGATCTCATGGACGACCGTGTCCTGGACGAGCGCCTCCATCTCGTCGACCGTCTCGCAGTCTTCCTGGATCGGTCCCTGGTAGATCGTGACGACGTCGGGGAGCACGCCGCCGTAAAAGGAGTCGCGTCGCGTCAGATTGGTCCCGCGATAGAGGCCGTAGAGGGTGTCGGGCGGCTCGATGCCCATCTCGTCGAGCGTGGCGTCGTCGGCCCAGTCCTCGACGATCACGGCGATGTTCTGGAGCTGCCGGCGAAACCTCGCGGGAAGCCGTTTGAGCGCCCGGTCCACGAGGGCCTCGAACTCTTTCCGGCTGAGATCCACGCCCGGCCTCCCTGCCGCCCGCGTGACCCGTCAGCGCTGGCCCGCGAACGCGAGGACGGCGTCGATCACGGCGGCGGGCTGCTCTTCCGGGATGAAGTGGCCGCAGTCGGGGACGGCGTGGCCTTCGACGTGCTCGCACCGGGCCTTCCACACCCCCAGCATGTCCGCCGCCTGCGAGGTCCGGTCGGCGCCCCACAGCACGAGGGTCGGCACGGCGACCTTCCGGTGCCGGTCCGCCCCGTCGTGCTCGAGGTCGATGCTCCCTCCCGCCCGGTAGTCCTCGAAACCCGCCCGCATCGCGCCGGCTTGCCGGAAGCACCGCAGATACTCCTGGACCGCCTCTTCCTCGATGGCGGCCGGGTTGTGGGCCCAGGCTCTGTACATGTAGCGCAGGTAGATCTCCTCGCGCCCGGCGGTGAGCGCCTCGGGGAGATCCGGCACCTGGTGGAAGAGCCAGTGCCAGACGCGGCGGGCGCGGTGGCGGTCGAGGCCCTCGAAGACGTCGTACGTCGGCGCGATGTCGAGGAGCACGAGCCGGGTCAGCAGCGTGGCATGGTCGAGCGCGAAGCGGTGCGCGACGCGCGCCCCCCGATCGTGGCCGACGAGGACGACGGGCGCGAGGTCGAGCGTCCGGATCACGCCGGCGATGTCGGCCGCCATCGTCCGCTTGTCGTAGCCGCCCGCCGGGCGGTCGGAGTCGCCGTAGCCGCGCAGGTCGGGCGCGACGACGGTGAAGCGCGCGGCGAGGGCCGGCATGACCTTCCGCCACATGTGGCCGGTCTGGGGATAGCCGTGGAGGAGCACCATGCCCGGGCCGGCGCCGAGGCGACGGTAGTGGAGCCGGACGCCGTCGCTCACGGTCACGGTGCCGCGAGTCAGCGTGTCCATGCCGAGGGGGCGGGGCTGCGGGTGCGCGCCGCGAGCGTCAGAGGCCCCGGACGCGCTCGACGCCGATCACGTCCTTGACGGCCGCGATGGCGCCCATCACGCCCTGGAGCTGGTCGAGGTCGGCGACCTCCACCGTGAAGTGGTTGA
Organism: Candidatus Rokuibacteriota bacterium; assembly: GCA_044866005.1. Lineage (GTDB taxonomy): Bacteria > Methylomirabilota > Methylomirabilia > Rokubacteriales > DASRDR01 > JBIOTN01. Next base: position 17,387 of record JBIOTN010000004.1, read on the forward strand.
TGCCCTTCCGATCCTCGGTGACGGTGACCTCGGCCTTGATGATGTTGACCTGGCGGGAGGAGATGGCGGTGGAGATGTCGGCCAGCAGCCCCGGACGGTCGCGACCGATGAAGACGGCGATCTTCACGGGGAGCGGCATCTTCTCGGCCACGTCCCACTCGACCTCGACGGTGCGCTCGCTGTCGAGCACGCCGGCCGAGACGTTCGGACAGTCCCGCGTGTGGACCGTGATCCCCCGGCCGCGCGTGATGAACCCGACGATGGGGTCCCCGGGCACGGGGCTGCAGCACTTGGCGAACCGCGCCAGCACGTCGTCCACGCCCTTGACCGTCACGCCGGACTCCGGCCGGGCGCGGGTCGGCGACTTCGACGGGCGGGGCTCGGCCTTCGGCTCCTCCACGGGCTGGGGCGGCAGGAAGCGGGCGATCACCGTCTGGACCGCCGTCTTCCCGTACCCCAGCCCCGCCAGCAGGTCGTCGACCGTCGAGTAGCCGTGCTCGGTCCCGAGCTTCCGGAGCTCCTCGGACTCGAGGAGCGTCGACACCGCCAGCCGGTGCTTCTTGGCCTCGCGCTCCAGCAGCTCGCGTCCCAGCATGACGGAGCGGGCTCGCTCCTCCGTCCGGAGCCACTGCTTGATCTTGGAGCGCGCCCGTGTGGAGTGGACGACCTTGAGCCAGTCGCGGGATGGCCTCTGGGTCGGCGAGGTGACGATCTCGACGATGTCCCCCTGACGGAGCGCCTGGCGGAGGGGGACCAGCTTGCCGTTGACCCGGGCGCCGACGCAGTGGTTGCCGACCTCGGTGTGGATGGCGTAGGCGAAGTCGATGGGGGTGGACCCCTCGGGCAGCGCTTTCACGTCCCCCTTCGGCGTGAACACGTAGACCTCGTCGGGGAAGAGATCGACCTTGACGGTCTCCATGAACTCCCGCGGGTCCTTCATCTCCTGCTGCCACTCGAGCAGCTGCCGCAGCCACACGAAGGCGTGGTCGAAGCCCTCCTTGCCCTTCTTCTCCTTGTAGAGCCAGTGGGCCGCGATGCCCTCCTCGGCGATCCGGTGCATCTCCGGGGTACGGATCTGGATCTCCACGGGGTCGCCCTTCGGACCGATCACCGTCGTGTGGAGCGACTGGTACATGTTCGACTTCGGGATCGCGATGAAGTCCTTGAAGCGGCCCGGCACCGGCTTCCAGAGCGAGTGGACGACACCGAGCGCGCCGTAACAGTCGCGGACGGTCGGCGCGATGATCCGCACCGCGGTCAGGTCGTAGATCTCGTCGAACTCGCGGCCCTGCGCGTGCATCTTCTTGTAGATCGAGTAGAAGTGCTTGGGCCGCCCGGTGATCTGGGCCTGGATGCCGACCTCGCCCAGCTTCTTCTGGAGGATGGCGATGACCTGATTGATCTCCGCCTCGCGCTCCAGGCGGCGCTTGGCCACGCGTCGCTGGAGGTCCTCGTACACGTCCGCGTGGAGCGTCCGGAGCGCGAGGTCCTCCAGCTCGCCCTTGACCTTCGCCATGCCGAGCCGGTGGGCGAGCGGGGCGTAGATGTCGAGCGTCTCCTGGGCGATCTTCCGCTGCTTGTCGGCCGGCAGGTACTCGAGGGTCCGCATGTTGTGGAGGCGGTCGGCGAGCTTGATCATGAGCACCCGGATGTCCCGGGCCATGGCGACCAGCATCTTGCGGAAGTTCTCGGCCTGCCGCTCCTCGCGGCTGGCGAAGGCGAGCTTGCCGATCTTGGTGACGCCGTCCACCAGCTCGGCGATGTCCGCGCCGAAGCGGTCGGCCAGGGCGTCCTTGCTGGTGCCGGTGTCCTCGAGGACGTCGTGGAGGAGCCCGGCCGTCACGGTGGTCACGTCCATCTTGAAGTCGACCAGGAGGCTCGCGACCGCGAGGGGATGGACGTGGTACGGCTCGCCCGACAGCCGGCGCTGGCCGTCGTGGACCTCCTCGGAGAACGCATAGGCGCGCCGCACCAGGTCCAGGTCCGCCCCGGGCTGGTAGCGCGGGATCTCCGAGAGCAGCTCGGCCAGCGTCCGCATACGCCAAGACCCGACCGCGGCAGCTCCGGCGGCGACCGGAGGCGCGGGCCGTCGGGTATCTAGGTAGTCTAGCGCCCGGCCCCCGCCTTGGCTACGGCCTTTTTCGCGCGGCGCTGCCGGGCCTGGCTCCACGCCTCCCAGTCCACGATGATGGGCGCGGCCACGAAGATCGACGAGTAGGTGCCCGTGACGACGCCGATCAGCAAGGCGAAGGCGAAGTCCCGCAGGACCTCGCCCCCGAAGGCGTAGAGGACGGCCACCACGAGGAAGACGGTGAGCGAGGTCAGGATGGTCCGCGAGAGGGTCTGGTTGATCGCGGCGTTGATCACGTCGGCCAGCGTCTCTCCCTTGCGCAGGCCCCGGCCCCGGTGCTCCCGGATCCGGTCGAAGACCACGATCGTGTCGTTGATCGAGTAGCCGACGATCGTCAGCAGCGCCGCGAGGACGGGCAGGGACATCTCCCGGTTCGTGAGCGAGATGCCGGCCAGGGCCACCAGCACGTCGTGGAGGAGGGCGATGATGGCGGCCACGCCGCCCCTGAAGTCGAACCGGATCGCGGTGTAGACGAGGATGCCCGCCATGCCGGCCAGCACGGCGTAGAGAGCGTCGAGCTGGAGGTCGCGGCCGACCTGGGGGCCGACGAACTCGAGCCGCCGCACCTCGAAGCCCGGTAACCCGCCCTCCTTCAGCCCCGACTCCACGCGCCGGGAGACCTCCTCGAGGCCACCGGCGGCGGCCGGGACGCGGATGAGGTACTCCTGGGCGTCGCCGAACTGCTGGATCACGCTCTCGCCGAGGCGCACGCGGTCGAGCGCGCCGCGGACCTGGTCGACCGTGATCGCGCGCTCGAAGCGCACCTGGACGAGGGTGCCGCCGGCGAAGTCGATCCCGTACTGGAGCCCACCTTTGTAGGCGATGTGCAGGAGGCCGGCGAGCGTCACCAGGGCCGAGAGCACATAAGCCCAGCGCCGCTTGCTGATGAAGTCGTAGCGGGGGTTCACGAAGATCTGGAACATTGTGTTACCTCGGAGACGGGTGCTGCCCTCGCCGATGCCTTCCCCCTCAGATGCTCAAGGCCTGGAGACGCCGCCGACCCATGTAGATGAGGTCGAAGACGAGCCGGGTGAAGAAGACGGCGGTGAAGAGGCTCGCCAGGATGCCGATCATGAGCGAGACCGCGAAGCCCTTCACGGGTCCGGTCCCGAACTGGTAGAGGATGACCGCGGACACGACGACCGTCACGTGCGTGTCGATGACCGTGGTGAAGGCCCGCTTGAACCCCGCCTCGATCGCGGCGCGCACGGTCTTGCCGAGCCGGAACTCCTCCCGGATGCGCTCGAAGATCAGGATGTTCGTGTCCACGGCCATGCCGATCGTCAGGACGATGCCCGCGATGCCGGGCAGGGTGAGCGTGGCGTGGAAGGCCGCCATGGCGGCGAGCAGGATCAGCAGGTTGAGCAGCAGCGCGACGTCGGCCACCAGGCCGGACAGCCGGTAGTAGATCAGCATGAACAGGACGACCGCGAGCGCGCCCGCGACGGTCGAGATGACCCCCTTCCGGATCGAGTCGGCGCCGAGCGAGGGGCCGACGGTCCGCTCCTCGAGGATCTGGACCGGCGCGGGGAGGGCGCCGGCGCGGAGGACGATCGCGAGGTCCCGCGCCTCCTCGGCCGTGAAGCCGCCGGTGATCTGGGCCTGTCCCGACGGGATCCGCTCCCGGATCACGGGGGCCGAGTGGACGTTGCCGTCGAGGACGATGGCGAGTCGCTTGCCGACGTTCTGCTCGGTCAGGTCCCCGAACACCTTCGTGCCGAGCCCGTTGAACGTGACGGACACGTACGGCTCGCCCGCGTCCGAGATGCGCACCTCGGCCGTCTGGATCAGGTCGCCGGTCAGCAGCACGCGTTTCTTGACGACGTAGGGGACGCGGGTCTCGGCCTGCGTCCGCCGATCCACGTGGCGGCCGTAGAGCACCTCGTCGTCGGGCGCGGGGCCCTCCCGCACCGCTTTTTCCACGTCCGCCTGCTCGTCCAGCAGCTTGAACTCGAGGACGGCGGTCTTGCCGATGAGCGCCTTGGCGCGCGCGGGATCCTGGATGCCGGGGAGCTGGACCAGGATGCGGTTCTCGCCCTGGCGCTGGATCGTCGGCTCGGCGACGCCGAACTGGTCGACGCGGTTCCGGATCGTCTCGACGCCCTGCCGGACGGCGAAGTCGCGCAGCCGCGCCGCCTCCTTCTCCGTCAGCGTGAGCTCCGCCCGGCCGGTGGCCGCGTCCGCGCTGCGGACGGTGAACGCGGAGAATTCGTTCAGCACCGCCCGCGCGTCGCCCAGGGCCTGGGGCGAGGCGAGCTGCACGACGACGTCGCTCGTCCCCTGTCGGGTCACCTGCGCCCCGATCCCCTTCCGCTCGAGCGCGGCGCGGACGTCCGTCGCCGAGCGCTCCACGACGTTCTGGACGGCCTTCTCGATCTCGACGCCGAGGACCAGGTGGATGCCGCCCTGCAGGTCGAGGCCGAGGTTGAGCGCCGGCCGCCACCACGGCCCCGCCTGGGCGCGCATCCACGGCTGGAAGAGGTACACGACCGCGCCGGCCAGCACGGTCACGACCACGGCGATGCGGAGCCAGAGGTAACGAGGCATGCGTCGGCTCCTCTCCGCGTCAGGCGGACTCCGACTCGGGTCGCCCGCCGTGGAGCCCGGTCACCGCGCTCCGGACGCACTCCACCCGGACCGAATCGGCGATTCTCAGCGTCACGGTTTGCTCGTTGAGCCCCACGATCGTCCCGATGAGCCCGCCGCTCGTGACGACGCGATCGCCCTTCTTCAGGCCGGCGAGCATCTCTTCGCGCCGCTTCCGTTCCTTCTGCTGAGGCCGGATGAGCAGGAAAAAGAAGATGGCGAAGATGGCGACCATCGGAATCAACTGGATGACGACGGAGGCGGGGCCGCTTCCGCCCGACGGCGGCGCGCCCAAGGCGTAGGCGAGGTCGATCACGGGGTCTCCTCCACCGCGGGCCACGCGGCGCCCGGCACGGCCGCGGCCTGGCCGTCGCTCCCGGCGTACGCCGCGAGGACCTGCTTGCGGAAGTCGGCGAACACGCCCGCGGCGATGGCGGCGCGCGCCTCGGCCATGAGCGCGAGGTAGAAGGTCAGGTTGTGCAGGGTCTGCAGGCGGTACACGGTCAGCTCGCGCGCGAGAAAGAGGTGGCGAAGGTAGGCGCGGGAGAAGTGCCGACAGGCGTAACAGGGACAGCGCTCGTCGATCGGGCGCCCGTCCCGGGCGTGCGCGGCGTGCTTGATCACGACCAGACCGTGGCGCGTGAAGAGCTGCCCGGTCCGCGCGTGGCGCGTGGGCAGGACACAGTCGAACAGATCCACCCCCGCGGCGATCGCCTCGACGAGGTCGCCCGGGCGTCCCACCCCCATGAGGTACCGGGGCTGTGCCCGCGGCAGCGCCGCGGCCGTCTCGGCGACGAGGTCCACCGTGAGCCCGCTCGGCTCGCCGACCGCGAACCCGCCCAGGGCATAGCCGTCGAAGCCGATGGCGCACGTCGCGTCCACCGCGGCGCGCCGCAGGTCGCCGTACATCCCGCCCTGGACGATGCCGAAGCAGGCCTGGCCCGGTCGCCCGCTGGCCGCGTGGGCGGCGCGGGCGCGGCGCGCCCAGCGGACCGTGCGCGCCAAAGACACCTCCGCGTCGGCCCGCGTCGCCGGGTACGGGAGACACTCGTCGAGCGGGTGCAGGATGTCGGCACCCAGGGCGTGCTGGACCTCGACGGCCAGCTCGGGCGTCAGGAGGTGCTCGCTCCCGCCGTCCAGGTGCGAGCGGAAGCGCACGCCCTCCTCCCCGATCGTCCGCAAGGCGGCCAGGCTCCACACCTGGTACCCGCCCGAGTCGGTCAGGATCGGCCCGTCCCAGCCCATGAAGGCGTGGAGGCCGCCGAGCTCGGCGACGAGGGCAGGGCCCGGACGGAGGAAGAGATGATAGGTGTTCGCGAGGACGATCTGCGCGCCCACGCTCCCGAGGTCGGCCGGCGTGAGGCTCTTCACCACGCCGTGCGTCCCGACGGGCATGAAGGCCGGGGTGTCGACGAGCCCGTGCGGCGTGGTGAGCCGCCCGCGTCGGGCGCCGCCGTCCTCCGCGATCAGCTCGAACGTCATTGGCCTGTGCTTACCATGCCGGGCCGAGACCCGAGCAGCCCTGGGACGCAGGGAGGAGGCGGGCTCGCCGACGACCCCAGACGCCGGGACGGCCGCGAGGCCGCAGGCCGAGCCCGTCCCGGCCGTGATGCAGGACGCCGGGATGCGAAGGGTATCGGCACGGCTAGAGCACCAGCATGGCGTCGCCATACGAATAGAACCGGTATCCCGCGGCGACGGCATGGCGGTAGGCGGCGAGCAGTCGCTCGCGGCCCGCGATGGCGGACACGAGCAGGAGCAGGGAGGAGCGGGGCAGGTGGAAGTTCGTGAGCAGGGCCTCCACCGCGCGGAACCGATAGCCGGGCGTGATGGTGAGGTCGGTCCAGCCCTCCGCGGCGCCGATCGACCCATCCGGGCGGGCGGCGCTCTCCAGGGCTCGCACGGTCGTCGTGCCGACCGCGACGACCCGGCGTCCCTCGGCACGGGCCCGGCTGAGCGCGCCCGCCGTCCCGGAGGGCACCTCGTAGCGCTCCGCCTCCATCCGGTGATCGCTCACACGCGCGACCCGGATGGGGCGGAAGGTCCCCGGCCCGACGTGCAGCGTGACCCGGTGGAGCTCGACCCCCTGCGCCTCGAGGGCCGCGAGCAGCTCCGGCGTGAAGTGGAGCCCGGCGGTCGGCGCCGCGACGGCGCCCTCGCGGGCCGCGTAAACGGTCTGGTAGCGCGTCCAGTCCTCCCCCCCGGGCTTCCGGTAGCGCCGGATGTACGGGGGCAGCGGCGGCAACCCGTGGGCCGCGAGGAGGTCGCCGACCGTGCCCGGCGTCTCCAGGGCGAGGCGCCGCCGGCCCGCCTCGCCCAGACCGGTGACGCGCGCCCGCGCTCCGCCATCCGCGAGGACGAGCGTGGCGCCCACCGGGCAGCGGCGCGCGGGACGCACGAATCCCTCCCACTCGCCGCCGTCGACCTCCCGGATCAGCAGGAGCTCCACGCGCTGCTCGGCGCCGGCCACGTGACCGAGGAGCCGGGCCGGCAGTACCCGCGTGTCGTTCACGACGAGGCAATCGCCCGGCCGCAGGAAGCCGCCGAGCTCGCGCACGTCGCTGTCCCGGACGGCTCCCGAGCGCCGGTCCAGGACGAGCAGCCGCGCGCCGTCCCGGGGCTCCGCCGGGTCCTGCGCGATCCGGTCCGGCGGCAGCTCGTAGTCGAAGCGCGCGAGGTCAGCCAATGCGGCTCCCCAGCGCGACGTCGCGCTCCGGGCGGAGGAGGATCACCTCGCGGCCGTTCACGTACGCCCCCAGGACGAGCACCTCGGAGACGAACGGGCCGATCTGCTTCGGCGGAAAGTTCACGACGCACACGACCTGCCGTCCGATCAGCTCCGCCGGCCGGTAGTGGTCGGTGATCTGGGCGCTCGCCTGCCTCCGGCCGAGCGGTCCGAAGTCGATCCCGAGCTTGTACGCGGGCTGGCGCGCCTCGGGAAAGGGCTCGGCGCGCACCACGACGCCGACCCGCACGTCGACCTTCTCGAAGTCGCTCCAGGTGATGGTGGAGACCCTATCGGCAGAAGCTCTCGCGGTCATCGGAGCGTCGCCAGCGCGGTGCCGGGATAGTAGTGGGCGAGGATCTGGGGGTAGGCGTAGCCGCGGTCGGCCATGCCCTTGGCCCCGAACTGGGAGAGGCCCGCGCCGTGCCCCCAGCCCCGCCCCTCGAAGCGGACAGCGCCGTCCGCGGCCAGGACCGGCACGAACAGCGTGCTCTTGAGCACGTCGTAGCCGATGAGCCGCCGGAAGTCGGTGCCCTTGAGCGTCGTGGTCCCGCGCGTGTGGTCGACCGCGAGCCGCGCGACGCGGAAGGACGGGCTGCGCTCGAGCACCGAGAGCCCGGTCACCTCGCCGACGTCGAAGCCGCCCTGGCGGAGCCGCTCGGCCAGGGTCGCCAGCGGCAGGGTCATCGTCCACGTGTAGTTGGGGGAGTCGATCGAGAACTCGTCGCGGATCCCCGGCAGCGGCGGGATGCCCTCGCCGGAGAAGATGTTCTGCGCGGGCTCCGTGAACCCGCCGGAGTCCGAATGGTAGAAGGCGGGGAACACGCTGCCCTGCCAGGTGAGCACCTGCCCCGCCGTCGCGCGCGCGGCTTCCCGGGCAGGCGAGCCGTCGCCAGCGCGTCCGGCGTAGTTCTGGTGGGCGTTGCCGGCGACCAGGTGGTAGGGCTTCGCCGCGTTCCGGCGCTGGTGGAACACGCCGTAGGTCCGGGCCACCACCGCCATGGCCCGCAGCGCCTCCACCGGCCACCGCTCGGAGGTCTCCGCCCGCACGGTGCCGGCGACATACTCCTCGAGCGACAGCTCGTTGATGAGGACGAGCAGGCCTTCGCCGTTGCGCCAGACCTCCAGGGCGCCGGCGTAATCGCCCGTGCCGACCCGGACCGGGCCCCGGCGCGTCTCGACGCGCACCGCGCCCATCGCGAGGCGGCGCGCCTCCCCGGCCGTCTTCCCCCACACCATCTCGAGCCCCGTCCCCACCGGCACGATGCGGACCACCCGGCCGCCCGGGATGCCGAAGAGCGGCCGCCGCGTGCTGCCGTCCAGCACGGTGGCGAGATCCCCCATCCCGAGCTCGACGGCGCGGAGGCCTTCCCCGAGCGCCACGCGGATCGGCTCCGCGGCGACGGCCGGCGACGGGGTGGCGAGGAGCAGCAGCAGGACGGCGCCAGCGCGGCTCATCAGGGCGACCATCGCCGCCCTCATCGCCGCGAGAGGAACGTCAGCACCAGCGTCAGCACGACGCTGAGGAGGATGGATGTCGTGAGGGGGAAGTAGAACGACCAGTTCCCCCGCTGGATGTGGATGTCGCCCGGGAGGCGGCCCACGTACGGCACCTTGTCCCCGAACGAGCCGGACAGGACCAGGACGCCTCCCACGACGACCAGGAGGACCCCGAACCCGATGAGCAGTTTACCGACGTCTGCCATCTGACCACCTCAATTCTAGACCGGCCGTCGGGCCGTGAACCGAGCAGATCAAGCACGCAGGCCCCAGAGGCGCCGAGGACGCCGAGCTGCGACGGTTATCGGCACGGCACTACAGGGAGAGCTGAAGCGGGCCCTCCGCGCGATAGCCGAGGTGCTGGTAGGCCGCCGGCGTCGCCCGGCGTCCGGTCGGGCTGCGGACCAGGAAGCCGATCTTCAGGAGATAGGGCTCGACCATCTCGGCGAGCGTCTCCGCCTCGTCGTTGATGGTGGCGGCGATCGCCTCGAGCCCCACCGGTCCGCCGCCGTACTGTTCGATGATCGCCTGCATGAAGCGCCGGTCGAGGCGGTCGAGGCCCCGCCCGTCCACACCCTCCATGGTGAGCGCGGCGTGCGCCGCCTCGCGCGAGATGGAGCCGTCGCCGCGCACCTGGGCGAAGTCGCGGACCCGGCGCAGCAGTCGGTTCGCGATGCGCGGCGTGCCGCGGGCCCGGCGGGCGATCTCCCGCGCGCCCTCCGCTTCGATGGGCACGCCGAGGATGCCCGCCGACCGCGTCACGATGCTCTGGAGCTCCTCCTCCGTGTAGAAGTCCAGGTGGTGGAAGATGCCGAACCGCTCGCGCAGGGGCGCGCTGAGCATCCCCGGTCGGGTCGTGGCCCCCACGAGGGTGAAGGCCTTGAGGGGGATCCGGATGGTGCGCGCGTGCATCCCCTTCTCCACGACGAAGTTGACTTCGAAGTCCTCCATCGCGGGATAGAGGAGCTCCTCCACCACGCGCGGGAGCCGGTGGATCTCGTCGATGAAGAGCACGTCCCGCGCCTCGAGGCTGGTGAGGATGCCCATGAGGTCGTCGCCGCGCTCGAGCGCCGGCCCGGAGGTCGGCTTGACGTCGCTGGCCATCTCGTTGGCGAGGACGTAGGCGAGCGTGGTCTTCCCCAGTCCGGGCGGCCCGTAGAGCAGCACGTGGTCCAGGCACTCGCCGCGCTGCCGCGCCGCCTCGACCGAGACGCGCAGGCTCTCCACGGCCTCCCGCTGGCCGACGTACTCCTCGAGGCGCCGCGGCCTCAGCGCCCGCTCGAAGTGCGCGTCCTCGGGAAGCGGCAGCCGGCTGAGGAGCGCTTCGTCGTTCGTGGGGGGCGACGCCGGGCTCGGCCCTCCCGCCACGGCGCTCGCCGGGGGCTGTCCCGGCCCCTCGCGCGCGGCTCGCCGTCGCAGCTCCTTCCCTTCGCTCGTCACGCGCTACCCCGGCGGGCGCGGTAGATCTCCTCGAACAGGGCCTCCGGCGTGTCGAGGCCCGGGCGGCGCGCCAGCGCCTGCCCGATGGCCTGGTCGGCTTCCGCGGCGCGGAGGCCGAGCTGCCGGACGAGCACCTCCCGGACCACGCTCCGCACCTCGTCCTCGACCCGCTCCACGGGCGGCTTCGGCAGCTCCTCGCGCGGCATGAGGGCGTACTTCGCCACCTTGCCCTCGAGCTGGGCGATGATGTTCCGGCACTTCTGGGGACCGATCCCCGGCAGGCGCCGCAGGAAGCGCTCGTCCTTCCGGACGATGGCGTCGGCGATCTCGGGGATCGGCGCGACGAGGGCGCGCGCCGCGACCAGCGGGCCGACGTCCTTCACCGTGATGAGGTGCTCGAAGAACTCCCGCTCGAGCTCGCCCGCAAACCCGATCAGGACCGGCCGCGGCTGATCCCGGGTGGCGTGGTAGTAGATGACCAGGGCGAGCTCGGCGCCCTCCTCGCCGTCCCCGGCTGCGGCGCCCCCCAGGCCGGCGAGCACGACCGGCGGGAGCACGACCTCGTAGCCGACGCCGGCCGACTCCACCACGACCCGCCCCCCCAGGCGACGCCGCAAACGCCCGCGCAGCGACGCGATCATCGGGCGATCATCGGCCTCCCAGGCCGCGGACTCGCGAAAGACCGGTGAAGGCGAGCGCCAGGGCATCGGCCACGTGGCTGGGCCGTGGGAGGCTGGGGAGGCCGAGCAGGGCCTGCACCGCGCGCGCCACCTGGCTCTTGGGGGCCGCCCCGGAGGCGGTGACGGCCCGCTTGACCTCGGCCGGAGTGACGCTGAGGAGCGTGAGCTTGCGCTGCCGACCTGCGAGACAGATCACGGCCCGGGCATGCCCCATCAGGATTGCCGTCCGGGGGATGGCGGGACGGCTGAACACGTCTTCGATCACGATCAGGTCGGGGGCGAACGAGCCGAGAACCCCTTGCACGCCCTCGAAGAGCTGCTCGAGCCGGACCTCGAGCGGATCGGCCGGCTGCGTCCGGATGACGCCGACGCCCAGGACGGCTGGGGACTGGCGTCCCCCGCGGAGTGCCGCGAAGCCCGTCTCGGCGAGGCCGGGGTCGAAGGCCACCGCGCACAACCCGGCGGCGCCTGCCGGCGACCCGATGCTCACGGGACGGGTCTCCGGACTGCGAGACGGCGACGAGGCCCGGCGCCGGGATCGGACCGCGGCCCCACGGCCGTCCCCGGGCGCCCGGGCGGGCACGGGGCGATCGGGCGCGCCTCAGGCCGCCCCGAGCGTCTCAAGCACCTCGTCCGGGATGTCGAAGTTCGCGTAGACGTGCTGGACGTCGTCCAGCTCCTCGAGCCCCTCCACCAGCCGGAGCACCTGCTGGGCGTCCTTGCCCTCGAGGCGGATCGTCGACTGGGGCACGTAGGTGACGTCCGCCGACTGGATCGGTACGCCCTTTTGCTCCAGGGTCCGCCGCACCCCGTCGAGATCCGACGGCGTCGTCGAGACTTCGAAGACCGCGTCCGTCCGCCGCATGTCGGCGGCCCCGGCTTCGAGGGCGAGGGTCAAGAGCTCGTCCTCGTCGACGCGGCTCGCCTCGACCAGGATCAGCCCCTTCCGCTCGAACATCCAGCCCACGGAGCCCACCTCGCCGAGGTTACCGCCGAATTTCGCGAAGGTGTGCCGGATCTCGGGCGCCGTCCGGTTCTTGTTGTCGGTCAGGACCTTGACCAGGACCGCGACGCCGCCCGGCGCGTACCCCTCGTAGGTGACCTCCTCGTAGGTCTCCCCGGGCAGCTCCCCCGTCCCCTTCTGGACGGCCCGCTTGAGCGTGTCCGCCGGCATGTTGACGGCCTTGGCCTCCTCGATCGCGGCCTTCAGCCGCATGTTGCCCTTGGGGTCGCCACCCCCGACGCGGGCGGCCGTCGTGATCTCGCGGATCAGCTTGGAGAAGAGCTTGCCGCGCTGCTGATCGTTCTTCGCCTTCTTGCGTTTGATCTGCGCCCACTTCGAATGACCGGACATGGCCCGTCACCCCCTTGCCTCACCAGGCGGGACCCGCCGCCAGACTCTCACGGAGCCGCCGCACGCGCTCCAGGCGGGCGACCTGGCGTTTCTCCGCCGCCTCCCAGTGGCGCTGCTCGACCGGGGTCCGCGAGCCGAACGGCGCCAACGGCTCTCCCGCCTCGCGCAGCTTGACGAATGTCAGGTACGCCGTGCAGGTCTGGCGCACCTCGCCGGTGAACGGCGCCTCGGCCAGCACCGTGAGCGCGATCTCCATCGAGCGCGTGCCGACCCGGGTCAGCGCCCCGCGCAGGGTCAGCACCTCGCCCACACGGATCGGGGCATGGAACTCGAGGGCGTCCATGGACGCCGTCGCGAGCGGGGCGCGCGCGTAGCGCACCGCCAGCACGCCGGCCGCCTCGTCGACGATGAACAGCAGCTTCCCGGCGAACATCAGCGTGCCGTGCAGCGCGTCTTCCGGGAAGACGAAGCGGCTCAGCTCGAACCGCCACCGGAACGCCTCCGGCTCGTCGCGCGTCTCGCGGACATCGTCGGCCCGAAGGGCGAGCCGCGCGCGACGCGCCTCGCGCCGGGCCTGCGCGGCATCCGTCACCGCCTCTTCGCGCGCGTCCGCAGGGTGGATCGCCCTCCCGACCGCCCGCGGGCGCCCGTCCTCGTCGATGGCGACGAAGGCCAGGTGGGACGACAGGGTCACGTGCCGCTCGCCCGTTGCCGGCCGCTCCGAATAGACGCGGACGCCGACCTCGAGGGACGTGCGGCCGATCCACTCGACCCGCGCCCGCAGGATGGCGATCTCCCCGACGCGGACCGGGTGGAGAAAGTCGATGTCGTCCATGGCGCCGAGCGCGACGGGCCCCCGCGCGATCCGCGAGGCCGCCAGCGTGCCGGCCGTGACGATCCACTCCATCATCCGACCGCCGTAGATCTGGCCGGGCGCGCCCGCGTACTGGGGAAAGACGTACTGGACCATCTCGGCGATGGTCTCGCCGACCGTGGGCACGCGCGGACTCCCTTCGCGAGTCGGAGAACGCCATATTCTACTCGCCGCCGCACGGGGAAGTAAAGGTCGCATCGCGCGCGCGGCGCCCGCCGCGGGGGCCTGCGCGCGGTGCGCGGCGCCGTTCAGCGGCTCCCCCGCAGGCGCGGGTCGAGAACGTCCCGCAACCCGTCCCCGAGGAGGTTCACCCCGAGCACGGCGAGCACGAGGGCCAGCCCCGGAAAGACCGCGACCCACGGCGACGTGGTGAGGAACGCCTGGCCCTCCGCCACCATCGTGCCCCACGAGATGGTCGGCGGCTGGGCGCCGAGGCCGAGGAACGAGAGCCCGGCCTCGGAGACGATGTTCCCGGCCACCCCGATCGTCGCCGCGACGAGCAGCGGTCCGACGAGGTTCGGCAAGAGGTACCGGCCGACCAGCGCGAGGTCGCGCACTCCGAGGGCGCGCGCCGCGGCCACGAACTCCCGCTCCTTCAGCGCGAGCACTTCCCCACGGACCACCCGCGCGATCGTGGTCCACCCGAGCAGGACCAGCACGAGGATCACCTTGTCGATCCCGGGCGTCTGGAAGACCGCCATGATCCCGATCGCCAGCACGAGCGAGGGAAAGGCCATCACGACGTCGGTGGTCCGCATGAGCACGCTGTCCACCCGGCCCCCGTAGTAGCCGGCCGTCAGGCCGACGAGCAGGCCGACGAGCGCGGCGAAGATCTCCGCCCCGACCCCGACGAGGAGCGAGACCCGGCCGCCGTAGAGGATGCGCGAGAGGAGATCCCGGCCGAGGAGGTCGGTGCCGAGGGGGAACGGCGCGCCGGGTGGGCGGAGGCTGGCGGCCTCGAGCCGGGCAGGCACGGAATACGGGTCGAAGGGGACGAGCACGGGGGCCAGGAGCGCGCCGAGCGCGAAGACGCTCACGAGGAACCCGCCGGCCACCAGGCTCCGCGAGCGCCGCGCGCCGCGAAGCGTCGCGATCAGCGTCATGCGCGAGGCCTACGCCCGGAGTCGGGGGTCCACGACGCCATACGCGAGGTCCACGAGCAGGTTGCCCACGACGTAGATCACGGCGAAGAGGAGCACGGCGCCCATGACGACCGGCAGGTCACGCTGACCGACGGCGGTCACGAGCATCCGTCCGAGGCCCGGCCAGGCGAAGACCGTCTCGGTGAGCGGCGCGCCGATGAGGAGGTCCGCGAGCCCGATGCCCGTCACCGTGATGACCGGCAGGACGGCGTTGCGCAGCGCGTGCTTGACGATCACCCGGCCCTCCGCGAGGCCTTTGGCGCGCGCCGTCTGGATGTAGTCCTGACGCACCACCTCGAGGAGGCTCGCGCGGGTCATCCGGGCGATCACGCCCGTGTGGAGCGCCCCCAGCGCGACCGCGGGCAGGATCAGGTGCCTGAGGCTCCCGTCTCCGTAGCCGGAGACCGGAAACCAGGGGAGCCAGACGGCGAACACGAGGATGAGCATGAGGCCGAGCCAGAAGACCGGGGTGGAGATGCCCAGGAGCGCACCGGTCATGAGCAGCAGGTCGATCACCCCGCCGTGGCGAACGGCGGCGACCGCCCCCGCCGCCAGGCCGAGCACGACCGCGACGGCGGTCGCGGCGAGCGCGAGACGGAGCGTCGCCGGGAAGCGCTCGGCGACGATCTCGCCCACGCGGCGTTGCTGATGGTAGGAGCGGCCGAGATCGCCCCGGAGCAGGCGACCCATCCACATCCGATACTGGACCCAGATCGGCTCGTCGAGCCCGTACTCCTGCCGGATCTGGGCGATGACGACGGGCTCGCCCCGCTGCCCCATCGCGGCGCGCACGGGATCGCCGAGCGAGACCGCGGTCAGGACGAACACCAGGAGCGTGATCCCGAAGAGCACCGGGATCAGCGCGAGGAGCCGCCTCCCGATGAACCCGAGCATCACGAGAACCGTACCACAGGAGGCGGGGCGAGACCGAGACGGGCGGACAGGGAGCCGTGAGGCGCAAGCGATCCGAGAGCCGCAGCGCGCGGCGATCCGGGAGCTGCGGCCGCCCCCGGAGGGAGGGGAGCTAGGTCCGGCTTACCGGCCGGGTGAGCGTGACGACGAGGGGCCCTGGCAGGCGGAGGTGGGCGCGTGAGGCGACACCTTCCGCCTGCGGAGCCCCGTCACCCACATCGGTCACCGTCGTCATCCCGGCCTCCTCCACGACGGTGCCTCCCGGCTACTGCCAGAAGGTCACCAGCAATTTCACCAGCGGCGCGCCGTCTTTGCCGCGCTCGTCGGCCTCGACCAGCTCGAGGTACCCGGTCGTCACGTTGTAGTACGCCCACAACCCCGGCGCCGCCTCGAACGGCACGAGGAACACGCCATGGAAATAGCCGCTCGTCTTGCTCTTGCCGAGCGTGGCCCACGTGCCGCCGGTCGGCGCAAACGGGCACGGGCAACTCGTCAACAGCGAGAGGTCGATCGTCCCCTCGAACTTCGCAGCGACCAGCCCGGCCGGGCCGTCCACGTGGAACAGCCCCGACACGGTGCCGTCGCTGCCGAACTTCCACGTCGCCGGGTCGAACGGGACCCGCGAGCTCGCCTGGGCCTGGATGTCGCCCGTCAGGAACGCCAGGCTGCCGGTGCCGGTCAGCTTCCCGGTCTCCGTCGCCTGCGCCTGACGCTCGCCGGCCCCCGGAATGTAGACGCCCGGAATCGGCCCCATCGGGGCGGCATGCGCGGGCGGGCTCTCGAGCACCTCGTAGAGCACCCCCGTCGCGACGCCGCCGGCGAACGCGCTCGCCGGGCCCAGCACGAGCAGGAGTCCCGCGACCGACGTGGACCACTTCCACTTGTCCCACCCACCACGGTGCCCTGTCATGGCTCCGCTCCTCTCTCTCGCCCCAGTTGCTGGGCGAGGCCTGCGCCACCCTGCGGTGGCGTCGCGCCAGGAGGGGTGCAAGTGGAGGGCCACAGGGCGCGACGGACGGAAAGGCGCGGAGATGACTGAGGATTCTGGTCGCGCGCTCCTATCTGAGACTCTCCGCGCCGGCCTCGCTCACCCGCCCGGCCGGCCGTCCGGGAGGCGGTCGCTCCCAACCGGGAGCGGCGCATTGTGGGTCACTCATGTCCTCTTGCCAACAGTGGCGGTCGTCCGAGGAGGAGGGCGTGGTGACACGAGGCTGATCAGGTGGCGCGATCTGACCGCTCACGACCGCGCCACGGACGACGAGCGAGAACCGGCGCCGACCGTTCGAGGAAACCTCGCGCGACGACCGACGCGCTCCGCGCGGCGGCTTGGCCGCCGCAACGATCCGGGGGAGGCATCCGCGGGGGCCGCCCCGGCCCCTCACGCGACCCCCCGAAAAAGGACGCCGACCGCCCGAAGCAACTCACGCCCCGACCGGAGCTCTCCGAGCGCGGGCTTCGCCCGCGCAACCGAGGGGGGGGGAATCGGGGGGGTCTTCCGAGGCCCCCCCGAGGGACTAACGATCCAGCCAGACCTTCCGGATCGGCGCCATGTGCATCTCGGGCGCGCTCGACATCGCGGAACGCTCGAGGCCCTTCACGTACGGCTTCTGGAGGAGCCGGCTCGTGTACCAGTACACGAAGACCCAGGGCGCCTCCTCGACGATGATCTTCTCGGCCTCGCGGTACTTCACGAGGCGCGCCGGGCCGGGCGGCATCCGGTCGGCCTCGTCGAAGAGCTTGTCCACATCAGGGTGCGAGAAGCGCGAGCTGTTGCCAGGCGGCCCGATGTTGCGGGTGTGGAAGAGCACGGTGAGGAAATTCTCGGGATCGGGATAATCGGCGAGCCAGCCGAGCCGGTGCCATTGCGTGCCGCCATCGTCCACGAGCTTGAGGTACGCGGCCCAGTCGAGGTTGGCCACCTGGATCGGGATCCCCAGGTCGCGGAACTGCGCCTGGACCAGCTCCACGATCCGCTTGTGGAGCGGGCTCGTGTTGTAGTGGAGCGTGATCGCGGGGAGCCCCTTGCCGTCCGGATAGCCGGCCTCGGCGAGGAGTTGCCGCGCCTTCTGCTTGTCATAGGGGTAACCGGCCAGCTCCGGGTTGTGGCCGGGCATCCCGGGCGGCAGCACTCCCCGCGCGGGCACGACGCTCCCTTCCAGGATGACGTTCGCGATCGCCTCCTTGTCGATGGCGTAGTTGAACGCCTGGCGCAGCTTCTTGTTGTCCCTGAACGGCGCCTGCGTCATCGTGAAGCGGAGCGAGTAGGTCCCCAGCATCGGATAGACGGCGAGCTCCTTCGACAGCGCGGGGTCCTTCTGCACGGCGCGGAACTGGCCGGTCGGGACGTCGACGTGCTCGAGGTTCCCGGCCCGGTACTCCTGGAAGCGCGTGTTGTCGTCGTTGATGATCCGGTAGACGATCCGGTCGACGTAGGCGGGCCCCCGGAAGTGGTCCTTGAAGGCGTCCAGGATCAACTGATCGTCGTGTCGCCAGGACAGGAACCGGAAGGGCCCCGTGCCCACCGGCTTGGAGGCGAAATCCGGCCCGAGCTTCTCCACCTCTTCCCGCGGCACCACGAAGCCGGCGTCGTAGGCCATCGTCATCAGGAAGGGGGCGAACGGGCGCTCCAGCGTGATCTCGAGCGTCCGGTCGTCGACCGCGCGGATCCCCCGGATCTCCTTCGCCTGCCCCTTGATCACGTCCGGCGCGCCGGCGATCTTCTCCACGACCCAGGGCTTCTTGCCGCGCGCCGCGCGCTCGAGCGAGTACTTGAAGTCGGCGGCCGTCACCTCGCGGCCGTTGTGAAACCTCACGCCTCTCCGCAGCGTGAACGTGTACACGCGCTGGTCGGCCGAGGCCTGCCAGCGCTCGGCGACCGAGGGGATGACCTGGAGCTTTTCGTCGAGCTCGACCAGGCCGTCGAACATCTGGCGGATGACTGCCGACGACGACGTGTCGGTGGCCTGTCCGGGGTCGAGCGTCGGCGGGTCCGCCGCCAGGACCGCCCGGTAGGTACCGCCGCGCTTCTGGGCGACCGCCGGCAGGGTGAGCGCCACGGCCACGGCGACGCCGAGGAGACCCAGGGCGCCGAGACGGAGCAGGCGCGTTCGCGTGTGCGGCATGGGGGCACCTCCATCGAGCGCGGTCATTGACTGGGCGCCGCCGGCACGGCGGGTCCGAGCCCGGGTACCGGCAGCGCGGGGGGCGGCGAGAGCGTGGGGACGGGGGGCGGCGCGGCCTCCGGCGGCGGCTCGACCCAGATCCGCTCCAGCCGGTGCCGTCCGCCCGGGTCGAGCCGGAAGTCGCGCACGCCGGGCCGCGCGAGCGCCCATTGCAGGCGGACGTAGAGGGGCAGGTAGGGGAGCTCCTCCGCGAGGTGCGCCTGCAGGCGCTGATAGAGCCGGAGCCGTTCCGGCCGGAACCCGATCTGGCTCGCGCGCGAGAGCAGGCTGTCGGCGACCGGGCTCCGGAAGAAGGCGAGGTTGGTCGTGCTCCCCGTCCCCGCGGCGTCCCAGGCCAGCAACGGCCGGAAGAAGAAGTGGGGGTCGTTGACCTCGAGCGCCGCCTCGAGGAGCGCCAGATCGCCTTCCCCCTGGCGCAGGGCCGCGAGATACGCCTCGTCGGCCTCCCGTCGGACTTCCACCTTGAGCCCGGCGACGGCCAGGGACAGCCGCACGGCGTCCTGGAGGGCCGCGCCGTCCGGGCCGTCCGCGGCGTCCCGGGCGAGGAGCGTCAGGCTGGCGCCTCCGGCCTGGGCCTCCGCCAGGAGCCGGCGCGCGCGCGTGGGGTCGTAGGCGGGGAGCCCCGCATCGCGGGCCGCCCACGCGCCCGGCGGGAGGTACGACTTGAGGAGGCGTGCCGTCCGGCCGACCGCGGGGGCCATGAGGGCCGGATCGAGCGCGGCCGCGACCGCCTGCCGGACCGGCTTGCGCGCCAGGAGCCCGTCCTGGGACCGGAGGGCGAGCAGCCCGACGCGCCACGTCGGTGCCGAGAGGACCTGGAGGCCCAGGCCGCCCCAGGCGGGCGGCGCCTGCGGAAAGTAGACGTGCAGCGCGCCGTAGGGGCCGAGCGCCGCGAGCCCGAGCGCGTCCTCCCCGATCTCGTCGACGATGAGCCGTGTCGGCCGGGACGGCTCCCCACGCGAGACCGGCGCGGCCTCCAGGACCACGCGCCGGGGCGTCCGTTGCGCGACGCGGAAGGGGCCGGTGCCGGAGAACGGCACGTCCGGATCGCTCTGCGGCAGGGCGATCGCGAATGCCGGGTGGGCGAGCAGGGCCAGGAGCGGGGAGAACGCCTGGGCGAGCACCACCTGCACGGTCCCCGGCTGGCCCCGCCGGATCTCGCGAACCAGCGAAGCCGCCCCCCGCCAGGTCTGCGCCCTGTCCGGGTCGCCCCGCAGCGCGGCCTCGTCCGGTGCGAGGTGCCGGGCGAGTGACGCCACGACGACGTCAGGCGTCAGCGGCACCCCGTTGTGGAATTGGACGTCCGGACGGAGGCGAAACGTCCAGGTGAGCCCGTCGCGCGACACGCTCCACTGAGTCGCCAACGCCGGCTCGATGTCGCCGCGGTCGCCGAACTCCACGAGCCCCTCGAAGGCCTCGCGCAGGACCATCAGCTCCGGACCCCGCGTCGCGAGCGCGGGATCCCACGCGGCCGGCAGCCGCGGGAGCCCGATCCGGACCTCCCGCGCCGGGTCAGCCGCCTGCGCGCTCCCAAACAGGATCAGGGTGGCCAACATGGCACGCGGCAGGAGCCGGAGGGCACGAGGAATGGGGACACCGCGGGCGGCCGGTGTCATGCGCCCATTATAGGGGGACTTCACGCCGTGCGCCGACGGTCGCCGTGAATGCATCTGATCGGGAAAGTCGGTGGGAGCCGCGCGGTCGCAGCCGGCGTTTCAAGGGAGGAGAGGCGCTCGTGCAGCTTCGGCGGGCGCCGGCACGAATTGCCGGCCGCCGCCACGCGCGCGACGCCGATCGGTGGGCCGCCGGCGGATGGCGCCGGATGCTGACTGGCACCCGCGTTGCACCGACACGGGACAGGCGGCGCTGTCCGACGCGACAGGAGGTGTGACGACGGCCTAAAACCTTGACAATTTTTTTCGGCACTGCCTATACTTGCTGCGCCCGACGGGAACTCTGCGAGTGGCCAAGAGGGCGTGGCGTGCGCGGGCGGGTCCGGAGCTCGCGAAGGGATGGATGGAGGCCATGAAAGAGTTCGAGAAGAAGGGCAACGCGCCCCGTGAATCGGAGGGGGTGAAGGGCCTGTCCAAGTTCCTGCCCATGACGGAGTCCGCCTACCGCCGCCGACTCACCGAATACGAGATCCAGATCCAGGATCTCCAGGCCTACATCCGGTCGCTCGAGGCCGAGACGGTCCATCTCCGGAAGAAGCTCGATGACGCGCCGAAGGAGTCGATGATCCTCGAGAACAAGCTCCGGGAGGCCAACCGCCAGCTCGTCCAGGCCTTCAACCAGAACGAGAAGCTGGTGAACGCGCTCTACGAAGCGCGCGAGCAGATCACCTCCCTCAAGGAAGAGGTCGACAAGCTCTGCGCGCCGCCCTCGACGTACGGCGTGTTCCTCTCCCCGAACGACGACGGCACGGTGAACATCCTCGCCGCGGGACGGAAGGTGAAGGTGAACCTCCATCCCTCCGTGAAGAAGGACGGGATCAAGCCGGGGCAGGAACTCGTGCTCAACGAGGGCCTCAACGTCATCGAGACGGCCGGCTACGAGATCCAGGGCGAGGTCGTGATCCTCAAGGAGGTCCTGGACGAGGGTCGCGCGGTCGTGACGCTCCGCGCGGACGAGGAAAAGGTCGGCATCATCGCCGATCCGATCCGCGGGGTGAAGCTCAAGGTCGGCGACCACATCCTGATGGACGGGAAGTCCGGATACCTGCTCGAGCGACTCCCCAAGAGCGAGGTCGAGGATCTGTCGCTCGAGGAAGTGCCCGACATCGGCTACGACGACATCGGCGGGCTGGGCACGCAGATCGAGGCGATCCGCGATGCCGTCGAGCTGCCCTATCTCTACGCCGACTACTACCGTGAGCACAAGCTCACGCCGCCGAAGGGCGTCCTCCTCTATGGCCCGCCCGGCTGCGGCAAGACGATGATCGCCAAGGCGGTCGCGAACAACCTGGCGCAGAAGGTCTCGGAGAAGCGCGGGGAGAAGATCAAGGGCTTCTTCATGAACATCAAGGGGCCCGAGCTCCTCAACAAGTACGTCGGCGAGACGGAGCGCAAGATCCGCGAGATCTTCCAGAAGGCCAAGGAGAAGGCCGCGGAGGACGTGCCGGTCGTCGTGTTCTTCGACGAGATGGACGCCCTCTTCCGCACCCGGGGCTCCGGCATCTCCTCGGACGTCGAGACGACGATCGTCCCGCAGCTCCTCGCCGAGATCGACGGGGTCGAGGGCCTCAAGAACGTGATCGTGATCGGCGCCTCGAACCGGCAGGACCTCATCGACCCGGCGATCCTGCGGCCCGGCCGCCTCGACGTGAAGATCAAGATCGACCGGCCGGACAAGTCGGCCGCCGGGGACATCCTGGCCAAGTACCTCACGGCGGACATCCCCATCCACGAGAAGGAGCTGCGGCCGCACGGCGGGGACGTCCAGCCGGCGATCCGCCGGATGATCGAGACCGCCGTCGAGGAGATGTACGCGCTGTCGGACGAGAACCGCTTCCTCGAGGTGACCTACGCGAACGGCGACAAGGAGGTCCTGTACTTCAAGGACTTCGCCTCGGGCGCCATGATGGAGTCGGTCGTCCGCCGCGCCAAGAAGCTCGCGCTCAAGCGCTACATCGCCTCGAGCGAGAAGGGCATCACGCTGGAGGACGTGCTGACGGCGGTCCGCGAGGAGTTCAAGGAGAACGAGGACCTGCCGAACACGACGAACCCCGACGACTGGGCGAAGATCGCCGGGAAGAAGGGCGAGCGCATCGTGTACGTGAAGCCGCTGATGGGCGAGGGCCGGGAAAAGACGCGGCCCGTGGAGCGGATCACGACCGGACAATACCTGTAGGCACGACGGGGTGAGGGTGGCCGCGCGCGCTACCCTCACCCTTTTTCTATCGGCTTCGTCCGCGCCCGGGCTCCGCGCATGACGGCGACGCGGGGCCGGCGGGCGCGGACCGGCGTGAGGGCGGCATGGCCATCCCGAAGGTGATGGGGATCGAGACGGAGTACGGGATCACGGTCCGGAACCAGCCGGACTTCAACCCCATCCTCTCCTCGCTGCTCCTCATCAACTCCTACGAAACCTACCGGACGGCGCGGATCCGCTGGGACTACGAGGCGGAGAGCCCGCTGCGGGACGCGCGCGGCTTCGAGTACGCGGAGGAGAAGGAACTCCCCTCGAAGGAAGAGTCGCGGCTCATCAACCTGATCCTTCCCAACGGCGCGCGCTACTACGTGGACCATGCCCATCCCGAGTACTCCACGCCGGAGTGCACGAACCCGCGGGACCTGGTGATCTGGGACAAGGCGGGCGAGCGGATCCTCAACATCTCGCGGGCGCGGGCGGAGGCCGTCTCGCCTCCGGAGCAGCGGATCCTCATCTACAAGAACAACACGGACTCGAAGGGGAACAGCTACGGGACCCACGAGAACTACCTCATGGACCGCCGCTGCCCCTTCACACGGATCGTCCAGCACCTGATGCCGTTCCTGGTCACCCGGCAGATCTTCACGGGCAGCGGCAAGGTCGGGTCGGAGAACAACCTCGAGTACGCGGAATACCAGATCTCCCAGCGTGCGGACTTCCTGGAGACGGAGGTCGGGCTCGAGACGATGCATTCCCGCCCGATCATCAACACCCGCGACGAGCCCCACGCCGACCCCGAGAAGTACCGGCGCCTGCACGTGATCGTGGGCGACGCGAACATGTCGGAGTTCACCACCTACCTGAAGGTGGGGGCGTCCGCGATCGTGCTCTCCATGATCGAGGACGACTTCATGGACCGGGACCTCGCGCTGGAGAACCCCGTCCAGGCCTTCCGCGCGGTCTCCCGCGATCTCAAGTGCCGGGCGCCCGTACGGCTCAAGGACGGACGCACGGCGACGGCCGTCGCCATCCAGCGCGAGTTCCTCGACCTGGCGCACCGGTACTACCGCGACCGTGAGCTCGACACGGTCACCAAGGACGTCCTCGTCCGCTGGGAGTACGTGCTCGACCGGCTCGAGCAGGACCCGATGACGCTCACCCGCGAGCTCGACTGGGTCATCAAGCGGGACCTGATCGAGAACTACATGGTCAAGCACGACCTCGAGTGGTCGGACTCCCGCGTCGCGATGATCGACCTCCAGTACCACGACATCCGGCCCGGCAAGGGCCTCTACTACAAGCTGGAGGAGTCGGAGACCGTCGAGCGGATCACGACCGACGACGAGATCACCAAAGCGATCCACGACCCGCCGAAGGACACCCGCGCCTACTTCCGCGGCATGTGCCTCCAGCGCTACTCCGAGGACATCGTGTCGGCGTCGTGGGATTCGATCATCTTCGATCTGAAGGAAGGGCCGCTGAAGAAGATCTTCATGCTCGAGCCGCTGCGCGGGACGGAGGCCTTCGTTCGCCAGCTGCTCGAGGATTCCCCCACGGCCCGGGACCTGCTGCGCAACATCTCGAAGCCGTCCATGGTTTAGTCCCTCGGAGGGGGCCTCGACGGCCCCCTCCGATGCCTTCCCCCCGGAGCAGTTGCGGCGGCAAAGCCGCCGATCGGAGTGGAACAGTGTTCGGTCTGCGGTTTTCGGGTGAGGTCCGCGCCCGGTCGACCGCCACGTCCCGCGGCAGAAAGGCCGCCACAGTCGGCCTCCTGTCCTCTGTGCGGGCGGGAGGCCACAGCCTGCTATAATCCACCCGGAGACACCCATGCACGAGCGGTGGCAGACCCTCTTCGGCAACTACGTGAACACGAGCTTCGTGGATCTGCTCCGCACGCAGGCCCCGGACCGTCTCCCTATCCCGTCGGCGGCCGAGCCCGTCCTCCTGTCGGGCGATGCCCCGGCCCGGCCCGGCGTGCCGGTGGGGACCACGATCCTCGCCCTCCGCTACGCCGACGGCGTCATCGTCGCCGGGGACCGCCAGGCGACGGAGGGCTTTCAGGTCGCCCATCGCCGGATCGAGAAGGTCTACAAGGCCGACGACCACTCGGCGATCGCCATCGCGGGGGCGGCGGGGCCGTCGATCGAGATGGCGCGGCTCTTCCAGACGGAGCTCGAGCACTACGAGAAGGTCGAGGGTGACGGCCTGTCGCTCGAGGGAAAGGCCAACAAGCTGGCGCAGATGATCCGGATGAACCTCCCGGCCGCGATGCAGGGCCTGGTGGTCGTCCCGATCTTCGCGGGGTTCGACCTCAAGCGTGGGGAAGGCCGGATCTTCAAGTACGACGTCACGGGCGGCCGTTACGAGGAGATCGACTATTACGCGACGGGCTCCGGCGGCAAGGACGCGCGGACGACGCTCAAGAAGCGCTACCGGCCCGGGTGCTCGCGAGACGAGGCCCTCGGCATGACGGCCGAAGCGCTGATCGACGCGGCCGAGGAGGACGTCGGGACGGGCGGTCCCGATCTCGTCCACGGGATCTTCCCCTCCGTGAAGGCCATCACCCGCGCGGGCTTCGAGGAGATCCCGGACGCCGAGGTGCGGAAGCACTGCGAGGCGGTGTTGACCGCCCGGCGCGAGTCGAACCAGCGGGGCTGAGAGAACTCGCCATGCCGCTGCCGTACTACGTCTCGCCCGAGCAGATGATGAAGGACGCCGCCGGGCCGATACCCGTCGCATCCCGGTGTCCTCGCTCGTCGTCCCGCCTCGACGTATGCGGCATACGCCTCGGCGGGCCTCCTCCCTGCGTCCTGGGGCTGCTCGGGTCTCGGCCCGGCCCCGGCGGTAGCTTGAGCTAGACGGCCATGCCGCTGCCGTACTACGTCTCGCCCGAGCAGATGATGAAGGACAAGGCCGAGTATGCCCGGAAGGGCATCGCGCGCGGCCGGTCCATGATCGCGCTCGAGTACCAGGACGGCATCCTGCTCCTCGCGGAGAACCCCTCGACGCTCCTCCACAAGATTTCCGAGATCTACGATCGGATCGCCTTCGCCGGGGTCGGCAAGTACAACGAGTTCGAGAACCTCCGGATCGCAGGGGTCCGCCACGCGGACATCAAGGGCTACTCCTACCACCGCGAGGACGTGACCGCCAAGGCGCTGGCCAACGCCTACTCCCAGGCGCTGGGGAACATCTTCACGGAGGGGATCAAGCCGTTCGAGGTCGAGGTCCTGGTCGCCGAGGTGGGCGAGGCCCGGGACGGCAAGAACGAGATGTACCACATCCTGTACGACGGCACCATCGAGGACGAGCTCCACTACGCGGCCATGGGGGGCCAGGCCGACGAGATCCGGCGGTTCCTCAAGGATCACTACCGGAATGGCATCGGGCTTGCGGAGGCCATCCAGCTGGGGGTCCGAGCCCTGACGGTGACTCAGAACAAGACGCTCACCGACCGCGATCTCGAGGTCGCCGTCCTGGATCGGAACCGGGAGCGCCGGAAGTTCCGGCGGATCACCAACGGGGAGCTGGGCACGCTGCTGGGGCGAGGCGAAGGGCAGCCAACGGAGGGAGGCCGGGCGGCCGACCGCCCCACGGGGAGACCATGAAGCGTCGCATCATGGGCCTGGAAAACGAGTACGGCCTGACGTGCACGCTGAACGGGCAGCGCCGGCTCTCGCCCGACAACGTCGCCCGCTACCTCTTCGAGAAGGTGATCCCCGGCGCCCGGAACGCGAACGTGTTCCTGGAGAACGGCGCCCGCCTCTACCTGGACACCGGATTCCACCCCGAGTACGCCACCCCCGAGTGCGACGACATCATGGACCTCTGCGTCCACGACAAGGCCGGGGAGCGGATCGTCGAAGACCTCCTGCACCAGGCCGAGAAACGGCTGCGAGAGGACGGCATCTCGGGAAACATCCTGCTCTTCAAGAACAACACCGACTCGGCGGGCAACTCCTACGGCTGCCACGAGAATTATCTGGTCTCCCGCGACGTGTCGTTCCAGCGGCTGGCCGAGGCGTTGATCCCCTTCTTCGTGACGCGGCAGATCTTCGCCGGCGCCGGCAAGGTCCTGCAGACCCCGCGCGGCTTCCACTACTGCCTGTCGCAGCGCGCGCAGCACATCTGCCAGGAGATCTCGGGCGCCACGACGTCCTCACGCTCGATCATCAACACGCGAGATGAGCCTCACGCCGACGCGGAACGCTACCGCCGGCTCCACGTCATCGTGGGCGACTCGAACATGTCCGAGTACGCGACGTACATGAAGGTCGGGACCACCGCGGTCGTCCTGGACATGATCGAGGACGGCTACTTCGACCGGGACTACAGCCTCCAGTCGCCCGTCCAGGCCATCCGCGACATCTCCCACGATCCGATGCTCAAGGAGACGGTCAAGCTCAAGGACGGGCGCTCCATGACGGCCCTGGAGGTCCAGCGCGAGTACCTGGAGGCCTCCCAGGCCTACTATCAGCACCAGGAGCCGGATCCCATCACCCGGGACGTCATCGACCGCTGGGCCGATCTGCTCGACCGGCTGGCGGGCGATCCCATGTCGTGCAGCCGCGAGGTCGACTGGGTCATCAAGAAAGAGCTGATCGAGACCTACATGGCCAAGCACCGGCTCTCCTGGCGCGACCCTCGGGTCTCGCTGATCGACCTCCAGTACCACGACATCCGACCCGACCGAGGCCTCTACTACCGGCTCGCGCAGAACGAGCTGGTGGAACGGCTCGCCACGGACGAGGCGATCGAGCAGGCCAAGCACACCCCGCCCCAGACGACGCGGGCGCGCCTGCGCGGCGAGTTCATCCGGCGGGCCAATCTCAAGGGGAAGGACTACCGCGTGGACTGGGTCTACCTGAAGCTCAACGACCCGGAGCGCGAGACCATCCTCTGCAAGGATCCCTTCCAGGCCCACGACGAGCGCGTCGAGCGCCTCATCCGCTCCTTTTAATCTTCGGGGGGGTCTCGGAAGGGTAATAATATACTTGACTCAGTAGTCACCATGGGCTAGATTAGGGGCGTGGAGGACAAGCCCATGACCAGCGAGCCGAAGCC
>JBIOTN010000005.1:0-47722 GCA_044866005.1 Candidatus Rokuibacteriota bacterium
GCCGTCGAGGCCCCCTCCGAAAGGGTCTCAGCGGCGCTCGACCCGGCGCTCCTCGCGACGCCCGGCCATGAAGTGGACGTGGAGGTGGTAGACGAGCTGGCCGCCTTCCGGACCGCAGTGGACGGCCAGCCGGTAGCCGCGCTCGGCCAGGCCCTTGAGCTCGCCGATCCGTTTCGCCGCCAGGATCAGGCGGCCGACGAGGTCGGCGTCCTCCGGGCGGAGCGCCATCACCGACTCGACGTGCCGCTTGGGGATGATCAGGAGGTGGATCGGCGCCTTCGGGTAGATGTCGCGGAAGGCGAGGACCTCGTCGTCCTCGTACTCGACGTCGGCGGGACTCTCGCGCGCGACGATCCGACAGAAGAGGCAGGCCGCCACGGCCGGCTCGGAGCGCGCGCGATGCTTACGACGTGCCGCGACCCGGCCGCTGCATCCGCATCTCGGTGAAGGCGCGAACCAGTTCGGGATCGAGCTGGCCGTTGCGCGCCCCATCGTTGAGCAGCCGCAGGGCCTCCAGCTCCTCGAGCGACGGCTTGTACGGCCGCCGGGTGCGCAAGGCGTCGTAGACGTCGACGATCGCCATGATGCGCGCGAGGAACGGGATCTCCTCCCCCACGAGCTTGTCCGGATACCCCTGGCCGTCCACGCGCTCGTGGTGGTGACGGATGATCGGGCGCACCAGCGCCAGCGTCCGCATCGGCCGCGCCAGACGGTCCCCGGCGTCGGGGTGCTCGCGCATCATGCGCCACTCCTCGACGCTCAGCGGCCCCGGCTTGAGCAGCACGCCGTCGGGCACCGCGATCTTGCCGAGGTCGTGGAGGAAGCCACCCAGGCGGAGGGCGCCCACCTCGTCCTCGCTGCACCCCAGACGCTCGCCCAGCTCCACGGCAAACGTGGCGAGGCGGACGCAATGGCCCGCGGTGTAGGTGTCGCGGGCCTCGATGGTGAGCGCGAGGCTCGTGATCATGTTCTCGGCTTGCTCCAGCTCCTCGACGACGCGCTTGAGCCGGATGAGGGCGCGGAGCCGTGCCCGCAGCTCGCGCAGGTGGACGGGTTTCGTGAAGTAGTCGTCCGCCCCGGCCTCGAGCCCCGCCACCCGCGTGTCGAGCTCCCCCTGCGCGGTCAGCAGGACGACCGGGATCAGGTGCGTCGTCTGGTCGGCCTTGAGCTGGCGGCAGAGCTCGATGCCGGTGATCCCGGGCATCCGCACGTCCAGCAGGATGAGGTCGGGCAGCTCCTGGACGATCTGCTGGAGAGCATCCTCGGCGGAACCCGCCTCGCGGGTCGCGTACCCCAGGTGCTCCACCGAGTCGCGGATCGTCTCCCGGACGACCGGGTCGTCGTCGACGATGAGGATCCGCGCGCGCGGCGTCACGGGCGGCTCGCGGGACAGGCAGGACGGGCGGGGCCGCCGACGGGCGTCACGACTGGACGGGGAGCGTGACCGTGAACTGGCTGCCCCGGTCCACCTCGCTCTCGACCTTGATCTTGCCGCCCAGAACCTGGACGAGGCGCTGCGACACGGTCAGGAGGAGGCCCGTCCCGGGGAAGGCGCGCTCGCCGCGCCGCGCGAGCTGGAGGAACGGCTCGAAGAGCCGGGCCTGCTCCTCGCCGGAAAAGCCGATCCCGTCGTCGGCCACCGTGAGGACGACCTCTCCGCCGCGCACGGCGGCGCTGACCTTGATCTCGCCGAGCTCGGTGTACTTGAGGGACGTGGCGATCAGGTTCGCCAGGATCTGCTCCACGCGCTTGGCGTCGGAGACCACCTGGCCGACGTCCGGCTTGAGGTCCGCCTGGATCCGGTTGCCCTTCGACGCCGCCCGCGGCTGGAGCGTCCGGACCACCCGCTGGATCAGCTCGGGGAGCCTGAACGGCGCCTTGACGATCTTCACCTGGCCGGCGTGGAGGCTCGACAGGGCCACCAGATTGTCGATCAGCTCGAGGATCTCCTCGCCGCGGGCGTGAAGGATCTCGAGCTGCTGCTGCTCCTCGTGGCCGAGGGGCTTGTTGAGCCCGTCGACCAGGAAGCGCGGCAGGTCGAGCAGCGCGGTCAGGGGCACGCGCAGCTCCTCGCTGACGGTCTTCTGCAGCGCCGCCCGGACGCGCTTGGCCTCTTCCGCGGCCGGGTCCGCGCGGACCACCTCTTTCTCGCGGATGACCTCCTTGACCTGCGGCACCTGCATGCGGATCGTCTGCTCGAGCTCCTGCGCCTGGCGCCGCGCCTCCTGGGCCTGCCGCCGGGCCTCGGCCTGCTCCGTCGCCGCCTTCTCCAGCGCGGCCATCTGCTCGGCGAGCTTCGCCTCGAGCCCGGCCGTGTTCCGGCGGACCTCGGCGAGCGCCCGCTCGTGCTCGAGCGCCTGCGCGGCGCGCCGACCCATCGCCTCGAGCCGCTGCACCTCGGCATCCGTGAACGTGTGGGGCGCCCGGTAGCCCACCTCGACCGCGCCGACCACGTGCTCTCCCGACACGATGGGCACGCCCACCAGCGAGCGCAGCCCCGCCGCGCGCAGGTACGGCTCCTCGACGCGGTAGTCGGCTTCGACATCCGGGACGACGACGGCCTCCCGGCCCCCCACCACCGCGCCGGCGAGCCCCTGCCCGCGGTGCAGCGTGACGTCGGTGTGGATCCCGGCGAATCCCACGGCGGCCCTCGTGGCGAGCCCTTCCTCCTCCTGGATCAGCAGCACGCCCGCGTCCGCGCCCATCCCGGCCACGACCTTGCGAAGGAGGTCGGGCAGCACCGCGCCGCCGGCCGTCCGGTCGCGGCCGATCGCCGCACCCGCCGCCGCCTCGTCCACCTGGCTCAGGGCCTCGAGCTCCCGGACCTTGTTCCGCAGCCAGCCAAGGACCCGGTTGAAGCCCTCGGTGAGCGCCCCGACCTCACCACCCACGCTGACGGGGACGCTGACCGGGATGTCGCCGCCTTCCAGCCGGTGCATCGCCGCGCGCAGCCGGTCCATGCCCCGCGCCGTCCGGCGCGCCATCGAGAGGGCCAGGGCGAGGCTCAGCACCACGACGGCCGCGGCCCCCCCGCCGACCTGCGCGAGGATGGTCCGGGTCTCCGCGAGGATCTGGGCCGAGGGCAGGCCGACGACGACGGTCCAGGCGGCCGGCTTGAAGGGCGTCGCGGCGACGACCCGCCGCTCGCCGTCGATGGCGGTCAGCTCGCCGACCGCCTCCTGGCGGCGCAGGAGCTCCGGGTAGCCGGCGAGGCCCTGGAGATCCTGCATGAGGAACAGCGCGGGATGCCGGGCCACGACGAGGCCGCGCTCGCTGACGACCTCCGCGGCGGCTCCCGTCTGGAGCCGGGCGCGCGCCAGCGACTCCTGGATGCGCCGGAGGCTCAGGTCGGCGGCGATCGCGGCGCGGAACTGCCCGTCGGGGGTCCGCGCCGGCGCGTAGAGGCCGACCACGACCTCCTGCCCGGCTCGTCGCGGCTCGCCGATGAAGGGCTGCGTGGAGGTCGCCGCGCGCTTGAACCAGTCCGGATCGGCCGTCGGGCCCCGGCGGCCCTCCCCGGCGGTGGCGATCGTGCTGCCGATCACGTCGGCGACGACCACGTGATCGACGTCCGGAAAGCTCTGGCGGAACCGCCGGACCTGCGGCTCGATCGGGCCGGCCCCCGCGACCGCCGCCGCGACCGCCTCGGCCGTCGCCACCAGGCCGTCGACCCGCTGCGTCAGCTGGCCTTCCAGCTGGGTCGCGAGCGCACGGGCGTGACCGAGGGCCTCGTCCTGGACGCGCGCCTTCTCACGCGAGACCTGCGCGTAGCCGAAATAGGCGAGGAGGCCGACGAAAGGCAGGGTGCCGGCGAGCGCGACGGCCAGGAACGTCGTGCGGAGCGATCCGCCCCGGCCCCCTCCCGTGGCCGCTCTCGGCATGGGCGACGATCAGGCCTGCCGGGCGGTCACCGAGGCGACGGCGGAGGCCGGCTTCCCCGGGAAAATCACGGGGGCAAGCCTAGCACGGTTCTGCCCGGAACCGGGACCCTTTCTCCGGGCTTTGTCCGCTCCCTCCGCGGTCCACGGCGGGACGCGGCCCCCCGGCCGGGAGCGGGGCCCCGGCCGGACGAGCGGTCGGTCGGCGCCTAGCGGCTTCTCGACCTCCGGGAGCGCTTCGTGCCCTTCCTCGGCACCTTCGCGCCCTTGCGGCGCGCCTCGGAGAGCCCGATGGCGATCGCCTGCTTCCGGCTCGTGACCTTCTTGCCGCTCCGGCCGCTGCGCAGGGTGCCGCGCTTCCGCCGCCGCATCGCGGACTTGACCGACCGCTTCGATGCTTTCCCGTATCGCGCCATCTGCGACCTCTCTGGACCCGGCCCGGGCTCGTCGGGCCCGCCCGCGCCGGCGGCCCTGCTCACGCCGCTTTCCGTCGCCGCCTCCGCTCACCCGCCACCGCCCGCCCCCGCGCGCCCGACGCGCGCCCGCCCCGGCCGGCGGCCCGGGCCGGCGGCTTCCGGATCTGCTCGACGGACTCGCGGAGGGCGTCCATCAGGTTGACCACCTTGCGTGACGGCTTCGGCGCTTCGGGGAGCGTCACTTCCTGGCCCTCCGCCTTCGCCCGGATCACGTCGTCCAGCATCTCCCGGTATTCGTCGTGGTACTTCGAGGGGTCGAAGTCCTTGGCCAGCGCCTCGATGAACCGGGTCGCCAGCTTCACCTCCTCGGGGCCCGGCCGCGCCCGCTTCCACTCCGCCTCGAACGCCCGGACCTCGTCGGCGTAGTAGAGGGTGTGGAGGACCAGCGTGTCCTCGGCCGCCCGGAGGAGCGCGTACTGCTGCCGGTTCGACATGACGAACCGCGCCACCGCCGCCTTCTTCGACTCCGTCAGGGCCTGGAGGAGCACCTCGTAGGGCCGCTCCGTGTCTTCCTGGGGCCCCACGTAATAGGAGCGCTCGAGGTAGAGCGGATCGACGTCCGCCAGGTCCACGAACTCCACGACCTCGATGGCCCGCGAGCTGGCCCGCTCGGCCTTCTCGAAGTCCTCGTCCTCCATCACCACGTAGCCGTTGGTGCGATAGCCCTTGACGAGCTCCTTCCGGCTCACGGCGCTCTCGTGCGTGGGACAGTAGGGCTGGTACTTGATGCGGGTCTTGCACGCCCGGTGGAGCAGATCGAAGTCGATGCTCTTCGCGCGGGCCGCGACGTGGAGCTCGACCGGGATGGAGACGAGCCCGAAGGTGATGATGCCTTTCCGGACGGCGGCCATGGCAGAGTTACCCCGTTGGTCGCAGCGGAGCAAACCGGATGCCGGCCGGCGCCCCCCGGCCCGCTGCCCGGACTGTGGCCGGCGCTTCGCGGCCGCGGCCGGCGAGACGCCCGCCGGCCGGCCGCCGCGCGACGTCGCCGCCCGCCCGGCGGGGACTGCTCAACTGGTCGGGGCGAGGCAGACCTCTCCGCGGCCATCCTTGGTGCTACGGGCCACGCGAGTCGCCGTATTGCCGAGCCTGGACGGATGGCTTATCGTTACGATCCACACCGGAGGGGAACGCATCCGTGGAGGTGATTGCACGGGATGAGCGAAAGACAGCCGGCGCTGACCGCTGCCGGGTACGAGGGGCGCCACGCTCCCTACGAGTTCGAGGGGCACGGCGGGTGCCGCAGCAGAAGGGCTGAGTGCAGGAGGAGGGCATGGAGGACACACCCCCCAAGCGGGACCCTCGACTCGTCATCCTGGACGGTGTCCGGACCGAACAGCGGCGCCAGGTAGCCACGGACCGGTTGCAGCCTCGACTGGAAGGCCGGACGGATCCGTCAGGCCCACCGGATCGTGCCGCGCTCGTTCGGGAGATCGAGGCGCTGGAGGTGATCGCGGGGATCTGCGAGGTCCAGACTCGCGCGGCCCGGGCTGCCGGGACGTCAGGCGCTCTCGACCGGTGGCACCGGCTGACCGGCCTGGTGGAGGCTGAGCTCGCCGCGCTGCGCGCTCAGCGAGACCGTCGACCGGACGCTGACCGCTGACTGGCTCCCTGAAGGGACGCCCGGGCGCCGCGCGCGCACGCGAGCCTGGGGTGCCTCGGGGGTGCGGGGCGCCGGGGCCGGCGAGCCGTCACCAACCGCAACCCCGGCGCCACCAAGGAGCGGGCTGTGTCGGAACTACTTGGGCCGAAAGGTGGTGGAGGGTAAGGGATTCGAACCCTCGACCTCTGCCTTGCGAAAGCAGCGCTCTCCCAGCTGAGCTAACCCCCCAGACGGTGAGCTAGGATACACGCGGCCCCGAATTTTGTCCACGTTGTCTCGGCCTTGGCCGCGCCAGGCTCAGCCCGGCGATCGGAGCGTGAACTCGAGCAGCTCGATCCCGGGCCGGGCGACGGGCTCGCCGATCGTGAGCTCCACCGGTTGGGCGCTCATCGCCTCGAGCGCGGTCCCCGCCGCCGCGCCCTTCACGCCGACGAACGCGTGCGCCTCGCGAAAGCGGCCGCGGAGGTCGCCGCCGACGCCGAGCGTGCGAAGCGCCACCACCGCTTCCTCCGTGAGCCGGACCGACGCCTCGTCGCTGACGGCGCCGGCGACGATCGTGCCCGCCGGCAGCGCCGCGACCCACGTCGCGAGCTCGGCGGCCGCGGCGGCATCGGAAAAGGTGTCGAAGGCGTCCGCGTCCACCAGCTGACCGGCCGGGTCGAAGGCGGCCAGGTTGTACCCGCGCCGATCATCGGAGAATTCGGCGCCATTCACCACGATCGAGCTCGCGCGGCCACGCGGATGGCCCACGCTTCGCACCCGCATGTCTCCCGGGCCGCGCGTCCCCGTCCGGCCGATGAGGTAGCGCCCGTCCAGCGTCGCGGCGGGGGGCGCGTAACTGTACCGCACCGCGATGACGTTCGGGGCCGCCTCGAGGAACGGGGGAGGCAACGTCAGGGTGGCCGTCGCCGCGCCGTTCAGCGGGATCCGGTGGATCAGCCGGTCGTTGAGGAGGATCTCCGCCCCTTGATCGCGTCCGGGGGCGCGACCGAGCGGCTGGAGTGTCACCGTCAGCGCGGGGTGACGGCGAAGGAACTCGTAGGAGACCCACCGCTCGAGCTCGAGCCCGCGCTCCGGGATCGGCACGATCTCGTAGAGGTCCTCCTCGCCGAACGTGCCCCGGAAGCGGAGGAGCGCCGGCGAGGCCGCCCTGAGCGCGCGCCAGGCATCGCGCCACTGGCCCGTGACCGCGGGGTCGGTGAGCCGCACCACCAGGTAGCGGAGCGGGTAGATCTGCCGGAGCGCCGCCTGCGCCGCCGGGACGGGGAACTCGGGCCCCGACGTCGTCAAGAGCCCCGAGAGGTCGCGGATCAACGCCGGGACGAACCCCGAGAGCCCGTTCACGACGCGCTTGCCGTGAGCGAGCGACCGGAACATCGCGTCCGCGTCCGCCTGCTCGACGTTGGTCGGCCACTCGAGCACGGCCACCGGGCCCGGGTCGGCCCGCAGGGCGAGGTCCACGGGGCGCGCCACCGACGCGATCGTCCCGTAGGGCAGGGGCATCCAGGCGTACTCGAGCAAGAGCCCGAGGCTCAGCGCCGCCACCACCGTCCGGGACTGCCACCCGGGGCGCCGGACGCGGAGCCACGTCACCCCGAACCCGGCCAGCAAGGCCCCGCTCGCGAGGTAGAGCACGCCGATGCGCGTGGGGCCCCGGATGGCGTGCAACGGCAAGAGGTACGGCCAGAGCCAGGCGTAGAGCCCCCGGTCGAGCTCCCGGCCCCCCAGCGCCACGACCGGGCCCAGGGAGAGGAAAAACGCGAAGGCGGCCAGGCCGAGCAGCACGGCCACCCAGTCGCGCTCCGACAGTCGGCGCGCCGTCACCCCCGCGCGCCGGCGCTCCCACCCTTCACAGGCGTGACGGATCAGGATGGTCGCGAGCAGCGCCGCGCCGCACGCCGTGAAGGGCACGGCCGCGCGCATGGATCCCAGGCGGAACTGGCCGCGGGTGAGCACGGCGCCGAGCCCCAGCCCGAGCCCCAGCCAGATGCCGCCGGCGAGCCATCGCTCCGCGGCGCTCGCGCGCAGCGCCTGGGGACCCCGACGGAGCCAGAAGAGCCCGCACAGGACGAGCGGCAGCGCCGCGACTCCGAGGAACAGGGACGCCTCCCAGTCCCGCTCCACGGTGAAGATCCGGTACAGCCAGTTCGCCCGGGCCTCGACGTAGGAGAGGATGTCGGCGGAGCGGCGGACCGCGTCGTGGAGGCCGCGGGCGTAGCCGAGCTCTTCCCGCACCTGGAAGTAGGGCGCGGCGAGGGGCGACAGGGCCAGCGCGAGTCCCGCCCCGCCGGCGCCCGCCATCAGGAGGCGGCGCGGCCGCCAGCCGGTCCAGCGAAGGGCCGCGACCTGCAGCGCCACGACCGCGAGTCCCAGGCTGAGGATGATGGCGTAGTACCAGACCGAGGCGGCCTGCAGCCAGACGACGAGGAGGAGCGCGGCGAGGTGGCGTCCCTGCTGGTCCTCCAGGAAGCGGACGAGAAGGTAGATGGCCAGCGGAATGCCGAAGGCCATCTCCATCTGGAACTCGCGGTAGTGGTCCATCCGGTACGGCGCGAAGGTGAAGATGAGGGCGGCGACCAGCGCGGCGGGATGGTACCGCGTCAGCCAGAAGGCGACCGCGTACATCGCCCAGCCGGACAGGGCCCAGAACAGCATCAGCGTGAGGTTGTAGGCGAGGACCGGGTTCTGCGTGAGGACGAAGAGCGGGCCGGCCACGAGCGCGGGGACGACCAGCGGCTCCGCGAGCGCCAGGCTGCTGCCGACGGGATAGAAGGCGTTGCCGTGGAAGAGGAGCCCGGGGTCGCTCACGAGGTTCCCGAACGCCGTGAGCAAGACCCAGGTGAAGAGCCGGGGGTCCGCGTTGTCGGGGAGCAGGTGCGCGGGATCGCGAGCCAGCGGCCAGGTATAGACGGCGACGAGGCCGATGAAGAGCGCGACGACCGCGAGGTGCCGGGGGCCTCTCACCCGGTCAGGCGAGTCCTGACCCGAGGAGCGGGAGCCCGGCACGGGCACCGTCAGGGCTGGGCCGGCCGCGGCCGCACCTCCCGGAACGGCGCGAAGAGGTCGATGGGCACCGGGAAGAAGGTGGTCGTGTTCCGCTCGGAGGCGACCTCGCGCATCGTCTGGAGGAACCGGAGCTGGACCGCGATGGGCGTGCTCGCCAGCACCTGGGCGGCCTGGGAGAGCTTCTCCGCCGCCTGGAACTCGCCCTCGGCGTTGATCACCTTGGCGCGCCGCTCCCGCTCGGCTTCGGCCTGCTTGGACATGGCCCGCTGCATGTCCTGGGGCAGGTCCACGTGCTTGACCTCGACGTTGGTCACCTTCACGCCCCAGGGGTCGGTGTGCTCGTCGATGATCCGCTGCAGCTGCTGGTTGATCTTGTCCCGGGAGGCCAGGAGCTCGTCGAGCTCGGCCTGGCCCAGCACGCTGCGCAGCGTGGTCTGGGCGATCTGGGAGGTGGCGTAGAGGAAGTCCTCGACCTGGACCACCGCCTGCCGCGGGTCGACGACGCGGAAGAAGATGACCGCGTTCACCTTCACGGAGACGTTGTCGCGCGTGATGACGTCCTGGGGCGCGACGTCCATGGCGATGGTCCGGAGACTCACCTTCACCATCTTGTCGATGACCGGGATGAGCAGGATGAGCCCGGGCCCTCTGGCGGCGATCAGGCGACCGAGGCGGAAGACCACGCCGCGCTCGTACTCCCGCAGGATCTTGATCGCGGACGAGAGCACGAACACGACGATGATGATCGCGGCCAGGACCGAGATGCTGAATTCCATGGCGTCCCCCGTTATCCCACGGCCTCGCGGGTGACGTGGAGGGTCAGGCTGTCCACCGCGACGACGCGGACCCGCTCCCCCTCGGCGATCGCCCCGCCTTCCGAGACCGCGCGCCAGATCTCCCCCCGGACGAACACCTGTCCCTCCGGGTCGATCGGCGTGCGCACGACGCCGACCTCACCGATCAGCCGCTCCGCGCCGGTGGCCGGCCGCCGCAGCTGAGCCCGGATCCCGGCCGACACCGCGAAGACGAAGATGCCCGTGGTCGCCGCCACCACCGGCAGGATCACCGTCCAGGAGACCCGCAGCGGCATCTCCGGCGTGTCGATCAGCATCATGGAGCCGAGCGTGATCGCGATGACGCCGCCGATGGTCAGCACCCCGTGGCTGACGATCTTGATCTCGGCGATCAGGAGGACGATCCCGAAGAGGATGAGCAGCAGCCCGGCGTAATTGATCGGCAGGCTCTGGAAGGCGAAGAAGGCCAGGATGAGCGAGATGCCGCCGATGATGCCCGGCAGGATGACGCCGGGGTTCGCCAGCTCGAAGAAGAGCCCGAGCATGCCGAGCATGAGCAGGACGTAGGCGATGTTCGGATGGGTGATGAGGTTGAGGAACCGGTCGCGGAAGCCGATCTCGATGGGCCGCGGCGTCGCGTCCTTCGTCCGCAAGGTGACCGGGCCCCGGCTCGTCTTGACCTGCCGCCCGTCCGCCTTCGCCAGCAGGTCCGGCAGGCTCTCCGCGACGAGGTCGATGATGCCGAGGCGGAGCGCATCGCGCTCGGTCACCGAGACGCTCGCGCGCACCGCCTTCTCCGCCCAGTCCACGTTGCGACCGCGCTCCCGCGCGATGGAGCGGATGAAGGCCGCGGCGTCGTTCTCGATCTTCCTCATCGACTCCTTGTCGATCTGACCGCCGCCGGCCGCCACGGGGTGCGCCGCGCCGATGTTCGTGGCCGGGGCCATCGCGGCCACGTGCGCGGCGAGCGTGATGAAGGCGCCCGCGGAGGCCGCGCGCGCCCCGGTCGGCGAGACGTACACGATGACGGGGACCGGCGCGTTCAGCATGTCGCGCACGATCGAGCGCATGGAGGCCTCGAGGCCGCCGGGCGTGTCGAGCAGGATCACCAGCGCCGCGGCCCCGTCGGCCCTGGCCCGGTCGATCGCGGTGCCGACGAGGCGGACGGCGATGGGGCTGATCACCCCGTCGATCTGCAGCGTGGAGACACTGGCGGCGCGCGCTTCTTCCGACGTCAGCAGCGCGAGCGCGAGGCCGACGAGGAGGCGACGCATGGACACGACGGCCCCACGAAGGTCCATCGAAGCGGCCTCATGATAGCACACGGGCGTGCCCCCGGGCCGCACGGGCGGCGGCGGCCCGGGCCTCAGCGGTTGAGCGCGAGGAGCGAGAGGAACTCGAAGAGGAGGTTCGCCGCGAGCAGGGCCGTCACCTGCCCCGGGCTGTCGTACTGCGGCGCCACCTCCACCAGGTCGAAGCCGACGAAGTCGAGGCCCCGGAGCCCCCGGACCAGCGCGAGGGCCTCGTACGAGGTGAGGCCGCCCACCTCGGGCGTGCCCGTCCCCGGCGCGAACGCGGGGTCCACCGCGTCGATGTCGAAGGAGACGTAGACCTTCGCGCCCCTGAGGCGCGCGTACTGCTCGACGGCCCAGCCCACCCCCTGCTCCTTGAGCGCCTCGACGCGTAGGACCGACAGCCCGTGCTCGGCCTGGAAGGCGAAGTCGTCGGCGCCGTAGAGCGGGCCGCGGATCGCGATCTGGAACGTCCGGCGGGGATCGATCAGGTGCTCCTCCACCGCCCGCCGGAACATCGTGCCGTGGAAATACCGCGAGCCGAAGTACTGGTCCCAGGTGTCCGGGTGCGAGTCGAAGTGGACGAGCGCGACCGGCCCGTGCCGCTTGGCGAGGGCCCGCAGGATCGGCAGCGCGATGGAGTGGTCGCCGCCCACCGCGACCGGGACGCACCCGGCCTCCAGGATCGCCGTCACCTCCTGCTCCACGATCTCGTTGGTGCGCTCGATCGACACGGGCGAGACGTCGATGTCGCCGTAGTCCGCGACCCGGAGCGCCTCGAACGGCGAGACCTTGAGGACCGGGTGCCAGGGGCGGATCATCGCGGACTGGGCCCGGATCTCCCGCGGGCCGAAGCGCGCGCCGGCCCGGTACGAGGTGCCGCCGTCGTAGGGGATCCCCACGAGCGCGACGTCGAGGTCACCGGGGACCCGGTGGTGCGGCAGCCGCATGAACGTGGGGATCTGGGCGAAGCGCGGCGACTTGAACGCGTCGAGAGGCCGGAACGGGTGCGTCATGCCGTCGTCTCTCCTCCCCGCGCCCCGGCGCCCGCGGCGCGCGCGCCTCCCGCGACGTCGAGCGCGCGCAGGGCCTCCTCGCGGATCAAGTCCATCACGCGCCGCTTGAGCGCCACGAACGTCTCGGACGTCAACATGTCGATCGTCCGGGGCCGCGGCAACGGCACCTGGATCTCCTCGCGGATCCGTCCCGGCCGCGCCGTCATCACGAACAGTCGGTCGCCCAGGAAGAGCGCCTCCTCGATGTCGTGCGTGACGAAGAGGACGGTCTTCGCCGCGTCTTCCCAGATTCGCAGGAGCAGCTCGCCCATGAGCGCCCGCGTCTGGGCGTCGAGCGCGCCGAAGGGCTCGTCCATGAGCAGCACGGCGGGGTCGTTGGCCAGCGCGCGCGCGATGGCCACCCGCTGCATCATCCCGCCCGAGAGCTCCTTGGGGTAGACCCCCTCGAATCCGCGGAGGCCGACCTGGCCCAGCACGCGGCGCGCCACGCGCGCCCGCTCGGCAGACGGGATGCCGCGGAGCCGGGGCCCGAACTGGACGTTCTGCTCGACGGTGAGCCAGGGAAAGAGGGTGTAGGACTGGAACACCATCCCGCGGTCGGCGCCCGGGCCGGACACGGCGCGGCCGTCCAGCAGCACGCGCCCCTCGCTCGGTGGGAACAGGCCCGCGACCAGCCGGAGGATCGTCGACTTCCCGCAGCCCGACACGCCGACCAGGACGGCGAACTCCTGGTCCTTGACCTCGAAGCTGATCCCCTCGAGCGCGGTGATGGTCTCGCCGCGGCGGGTCCGGAATCGCATCGCGAGCCGCTCGAGGGTCAGGCGCGCCACGACTCCCCCTCCAGGAAGGCGGGGCGGCGCCGGTTACTCGGCGGCGCCCACCCGACCGGGGTACCGGGCCGCCACGGCGCGCCACGCCGCGCCGCCGAGCAGCTCCGCGCAGACGGCCTCGAGCTCCGCGATGGAGACGCGGATCTGCTCCATCGAGTCCCGCTCGCGGAGCGTGACGCAGCCGTCGCCGGCCTCGCCCCGCGTCGGGTCGCCGACGGTCTGGACGTCCACCGTGACGCAATACGGCGTTCCCACCTCGTCCTGGCGGCGGTACAGACGGCCGATCGCGGCCGTGTCGTCGTAGACCGTCACCCAGCGCCGCGCGAGCTGGTCCCGCAGCGCCTCGGCCTGCGCCACGATCGCCTCGCGCTTCTTGAGGAGCGGCAGCACGGCGATCTTGATCGGCGCCATCTCGGGGTGGAAGCGGAGCACGACCCGCCGCTCGCCGCGCACCTCCTCGGCGTGATAGGCGTCCGTCATGACCGCCAGGACGATGCGGTCGACGCCCACCGCCGGCTCGATGACGAAGGGCACCACGTGGACCTTCCGCTCGTCGTCGAAGTAGGTCAGCGACTTGCCGCTGAACTTCGCGTGCTGCTTGAGGTCGAAGTCCGTCCGGTTGGCGATCCCCTCCAGCTCGCTCCAGCCGATGGCGAAACGGTATTCGATGTCCACCGTGCGCTTGGAGTAGTGCGACAGCTCCTCTTTGGGATGCTCGCGCAGGCGCAGGCTCTCCGCGCGCACCCCGTAGCGGTGGTACCAGGCGAGGCGCTCCTGGATCCAGAAGTCGTGCCAGTGCTCGTCGGCGGGCCGGCCATCCACCGTGTCGTGCGGGTTGACGAAGAACTCCATCTCCATCTGCTCGAACTCGCGGGTCCGGAAGATGAAGTTCCCCGGCGTGATCTCGTTCCGGAAGCTCCGGCCGATCTGGGCGATGCCGAAGGGCAGCTTTCGCCGCATCGCCTGGAGCACGTTGTCGAAGTTGACGAACATGCCCTGGGCCGTCTCGGGACGCAGGTAGGTCAGGGCCGCCTCGTCCTCGACGGGCCCGAGGAAGGTCTTCAGCATCATGTTGAACTGCCGCGGCTCGGTCAGCTCGCCGCGGCCGCACTCGGGACAGAGCGTCCGCCGACCGCCGCAGTGCTTGCAGGCCTCGGCCGCCGGCACCTCGAACTTGTTGTCCTTCGTGGCCGGACAGTAGTGGACCCAGGGCTGCTCGTCGAGCTTGTCGGCCCGGAACCGGCGCCGGCAGGCCTTGCAGTCCACCATGGGGTCGGTGAACCGGTCGAGGTGCCCGCTGGCCTGCCAGACTCGCGGGTGCATGAGCACGGCGCTCTCGATCCCCAGGACGTCCCGGCGGAGGTGGACGGTGTCCCGCCACCAGAGGTTCCGGACGTTCCGCTTCAGCTCGACGCCGAGCGGGCCGTAGTCCCAGGCCGAGCCGAGGCCGCCGTAGATCTCGCTGGACTGGAAGACGAAGCCTCGCCGCTTGGCCAGCGAGACGAGGGTGTCCATGTCGACCATCGACACGAGCCTAGCACAGGCCCCGCGGCCCTGCCATCGGCCGCCGAGCCTCCGCCAGAGGCAGTCCCCTTCCCGAGCGAATCAGCCCGCCTTGGGCGACCACGGCAGGAGCCATCGGTGGAGGTACTTGAAGCAGAGATCGGTCGCCAGCCCGAGGAGACCGATCACCATGATCCCGACGAAGATGCGGTCGGTGAAGAGCCCGCGCATGGAGTTGAGGATCATGTACCCCAGGCCCCGGTTCGCCGCCACCAGCTCGGCGACGACCAGGTATGTCCAGGCCCAGCCCATCGTGATGCGCAGCGTATCCATGACCCCGGGGAGGGTCGCCGGGATCAGCACGCGGGAGACGACCTGCCGGCGACCGGCCCCCAGCGTGTAGGAGACGTCGAGGAGGTCGCGTGACACGTGCGCCGAGACGTCCGCGATGAGGATCATCTGCTGGAAGAAGGTCCCGATGAAGATGACCGCCACCCGCGCCTCGTAGTCGATCCCGACCCACAGGATCAGGAGCGGGATCATCGCGCTGACCGGCAGGTAGCGGACGAAGTCGATCACGGGCTCGATCAGCGCCTCGACCAGGCCGAACGAGCCCATCAGGATCCCCAGGGGCACCGCGAGGAGCGAGGCCAGCACGAACCCCGTGAAGATGACGAAGCAGGAGGCCCGGATGTGCGTCCCGAGCGTGCCGTCGCCCGCCAGCTCGACGGCGCTCTGGAAGACCTGGTGGGGCGCGGGGAGGAACTCCGGGCGGACCAGCCCCCCGTACGTCAGGGCGGCCCAGCCGCCGAGCAGCAGGAGGACGGTGAGCCCGCTCGCCGCGGCGTACACGGCGCGCGGGATCGGCTCCTTGGGCGTCAACCACCCGTTCATCGCGCGCGGCGGTCCCCTGCCGCGGCAGGGAACCCGCCTACTTCACGAAGGTGTGGTTGACCAGGTCCTTCGGCGTCGCGCCCTTGGCCTGGAGCTTGCCGAAGCTTCCCCAGATGTCGATCGCGTTCTGGACGACCTTGTAGAGGTCCC
Organism: Candidatus Rokuibacteriota bacterium; assembly: GCA_044866005.1. Classification (GTDB taxonomy): domain Bacteria; phylum Methylomirabilota; class Methylomirabilia; order Rokubacteriales; family DASRDR01; genus JBIOTN01. Next base: position 15,443 of record JBIOTN010000005.1, read on the forward strand.
CCGGCTTCTGCGGACTGCCGAAGAACTTCACGTTCGAGTCGTGGTTGTAGAACTTCACCCCGCTCAGCGTCTCGGCGAACACCTTGGGGTCCTTCAGCCAGTCGCCGAGACCCTTGGCCATGATGGCGTTCGATTCCTCCTTGTTCTTCTCCCAGTACGCGACCGCCTTGTTCCAGGCGTTCACCACGCCCTGGATGTCCTTGCCCCGCTTCTCGATCACGTCCCGCCGGAAGATCAGGACGTCGGTGATGAGGCCGGGCGTCTTCGAGGAGTCCACGAGCACGTGGCCGAAGGCCGTGTTCTTGCTCTTCGTGACCCACGGCTCCCAGGTGACCGCGGCGTCGACCTTCTCCGCGACGAACGCCGCGCCCGCGTCGCCGGGCTTCATGTTGACCGACTGGACGTCGCTCTGGCCGAGCCCCGCCTCCTTGAGCAGCACGTTCAGGAAGAACTGGGAGACCGAGCCCTCCGCGAACGCGACCTTCTTGCCCTTGAGGTCCTTGACGGCCTTGATCTCCTTCCGCGCGACGATCGCATCACCGCCCGCGGAGTCGTCCAGCGCGAGGACGTACTGGAACTCCTTGCCCGTCTTCAGGTAGAGCACCATGGTGTCGACGGTCGAGACGACGCCGTCCAGCCGCCCGGCGGCCATGGAAAAGAACCCCTCCTTGGGGTCGTCCATGTTGATCAGCTCGACGTCCACGTTCTCCGCCTTGAAGTACCCCTTGTCCCGGGCCAGGAAGAGCGGCCCGTACCCCACCCAGATCGAGTAGCGGATCTTGAGCGGCTCCGCGGCCGCCGCCGGCGCCAGCCCGAGCGCGCCCAGCATGACCCCGATCAACGCCCACGTCGTGAGTCGCTTCATGGGGACCCTCCTCGGGAGTGACGGGTGTGTGGTCGTGCTGACACGTTCGAGGGAACGGTCGTCAGCGACTGGAGGGCCGAAGGCGGCTTGCGCCGAGCGCCTCGTGCGCCCGCCCCAAGCCCGCGACCAGCGCCTCGATCTCCTCGTGCGTCGTGTAGGGCGCGAAGCTCGCGCGCGCGGTCCCCACCACGCCGAGCCGCCGCATGAGGGGCTGGGCGCAGTGGTGACCGGCCCGGACGGCGATCCCCTCGGTGTCGAGCGCCGCGGCCAGGTCGTGCGGGTGGACGCCGGCCAGGTTGAACGAGACGACGCCCACCCGGTCCTTGGCCTCGTGAGGGCCGTAGACCGCGAGGTCGTCGACGTCGGCGAGCCGCGCCAGCGCCTCCCGGGTCAGGTCGGCGTCGTGCTCACGGATGGCGTCGCGGCCGAGCCCTTCCACGTAGTCGATGGCGGCGCCCAGGCCCACCGCCCCGGCGATGGGCGGGGTGCCGGGCTCGAAGCGCCACGGCAGGTCGTTCCAGGTCACCCGGTCGAGCCAGACCTCCTTGATGATCTCGCTCCCCCCGAAGGCCGGCTCGAGCGGCTCGAGGACCTCGCGCCGTCCGTACAGCACGCCGATCCCGGTCGGCCCGCCGACCTTGTGTCCCGAGAACGCGTAGAAGTCCACGCCGAGCGCGGCGACGTCGAGCGGGAGGTGCGGCGCCGCCTGGGCGCCGTCGATGAGCACCCGGGCGCCGGCGGCCTGGGCCCGCTCCACGAGCTCCCCGACCGGGTTCACGGTCCCGAGGACGTTCGACACGTGCGTGACCGCGACCAGCCGCGTCCGGCGGCCCAGCAGGCGGTCGAGGCCGGCGAGGTCGAGCCTGCCCTCCTCGGTCACCGGCAGGTACCGGAGCCGCAGCCCGCGCTCGCGGGCGAGGAGGAGCCACGGGACCAGGTTGGAGTGGTGCTCCATCTCCGTGAGGAGGATCTCGTCCCCCTCCTCGAGCGCGCGGCGCGCCCAGGTGTGCGCCACGAGGTTGATCGCCTCGGTCGTGCCCTTGGTGAAGACGATCTCCTCGCGATGGCGGGCGCCGAGGAAGGCGCGCACGCGGTCGCGGGCCGCCTCGAAGAGCTCGGTCGCCTCCTCGCCGAGCGTGTGGATCGAGCGGTGCACGTTCGCGTTCGACCGCTCGTAGTACGCCCGGAGGGCGTCGAGGACCGGCCGCGGCTTCTGCGCCGTCGCGGCGGAGTCCAGGTAGACGAGCCGGTGGCCGCCGACCATCCGCTCGAGGATCGGGAAGTCGGCCCGCAGCGGCGCCCCCAGCCGATTCATCGCGCGACCCCCGCGCCCGCCAGCGCCGCGCGCAGGACGTCGAGCGGGAGGGTGACGCAGCGGAGGCGCGAGGGGCGGATCTCCGCCTGGAGCGCGGCGAGGAGCGCCGCGCGGTCCACGCGCGCGGCGTCGTCGAGCGAGCGCCCCTCCACCATCTCGGCGAGCAGGTCGGCGGAGGCGAGCGCGATCGCGCAGGCGTCGCCCCGGTACCGGACCGCCTCGACCTCCGGGGTCGCCCCCCCGTTCACGCGCACCTCGATCCGGATCCGGTCGCCGCAGAGCGGGTTCACGTCCTCGTGCGCGGCGTGAGGGGCGTCGAGCTCCCCCTGATACCGGGGATGCCGGAAGCGGTCGAGGATCACATCGCTGTAGAGGCGGGCCACGTGGTCACGGTAGCACACGCGCCCAGTTCGGGCAACCGCTGAGCGGCTTTACGAGACGGCGCGCTACTCCAGAACGCCCCGGTCCTGCCCCGCCCGGTACGGCGGGAAGCGGAAGGCCATCTCGCGGCCGAGGAGGCCGCCGTGGCCGAGGGCCGAGAGCTCCGCCGGCCCCACCGGCTCGCCCGCGAGCAGGCGCGGCAGGACGAGGTCGAACAGGGTCGCCTGGGAGAACATGCCGCAGGACGGCATGCCGAGGACGGGGGTCGCGCCCACGTGCGCGAGCCAGAGAAGGCTGCCCGGATGGGCCGGCACCCCCCGCCGGACGACCCGCGCCCCGAGCCGGTCGAGCGCCGCGAAGAAGGCATCCAGCGGATCGAGCGCATTGGCGCCGGCCGCCACGACCAGCTCCGCCCCGCTCTCGAGACAGGCCGTCACGGTCGCGGCCAGCGTCGCCTCCTCCTGCTCGGCGAAGACGAGCCGGGACAGCGACGCGCCGAACCAGGCGAGCTTTTCGCGCAGGGCCGCCTCGAAGCGTGCGCGGACCTTCGGCTCGAGGCTCGCCGGCGCGACCGCGGCGATCGGGACGGCGCGGAAGGCGCGGACCTCGACGAGACCGCCGGCCGCGCGCCCTCGCGTCTCCGCCTCCCGCACGACGGCCTCGGCGATGACGAGCGGCGTCACCTTCGCCTTGGCCACCACGTCGCCGGCGTCCACGACTTGCCCGTCGTAGAGCGTGTACACGGAGATCCCCTCGAGCGCGTTCACGCCCGCCAGCTCCGCGACCCGGATCCGCACCAGACCGCGGCGCTCGGCGACGAGCGCCCACTGTCCGCTCGCCGCGTCCCGCACGCGCACGCCCCGACCCGCCACGGCGGCGGCCAGACGTTCTCCCGCCGGCTCCTCGTGGAGGTCGCCCGGCTCCATCTCGATCAGGTGGACCTCGGCCGGCGCCAGGGCCTCGAGCCGCCGCGCGCCGGCCGCGTCGAGCGCCTGTCCCTTCCGGAGCACGAGCTTCCCGTCGGGATCGCGGACGTCGTGGCAGAGCACCCAGCCGAGGAGCCGCTCCGTCCCCCACGCGCCGGGAACGACCACGTGCGCCTTCACGGCAGGCGCTCGAGCTGGGGAGGCGTGTCGCGCCGCGTCACGCGGCCACCGTACCACACGCCACGCGGACCGGCAACGAACGGACGGGCGCCGCCGGCGCGCCGGCGGGCGCGCGCGGCTCAGCGCGTGGGGGCGCCGGACGAGGTCGGACTGCCGGGCGCGCGGGGCTCGGTCGCCGCGAGCACCGGCAGACGCGGGTCGAGCTGGCGCGCCGTGGCGAGGTGCGACGCCGCCTCGGCGCGCCGGCCTTCTTCCGCGCCGAGCAGCGCGAGGCCGAGGTGGGCGGGGGCGCCGAGACCGAGCGCGAGCGTCCGCTCGTAGTGCTCGCGGGCTTCGGCCAGGCCGCCCCCCGCCGGCCCGTCGAGGGCTTCGGCCGCGACCGTCGCCTCGAACTCTTCCCACCCACCGTCCGCCCGGCGGATCCAGTTCGTGAAGAGCACCCCGGGGCGGACCGGGTCGATGTCGGCATCCCGGGCGCCGGCGGGCACGCGCCCCCGGGTGAGCCGCCGTCCGACGATCGTGCGGAGGAGCTCGTTTGCGAGACCGAGGTGCGACGCGGCGAGGTCCGGCGCCGCCTCGAGCGCCCGGCGGTAGGCCGCCAGGGCGGCGTCGACGCGGCCGGCACGCGTGTGGTCGAGGGCCGCGCCGAGCCGCGGGTCGGCGACATACGCGAGCGGCGCGTCTGCCGCCAGGCTCACCTGGAGCGCCGTCACCCCGAGCCGGCTCAGCCCGAGCGACTCGGCGCGCCGGAAGACGGCATCGGCCTCGGTGTCCCGGCCGAGTCGGGTGAGCGCGATCCCCAGGTTCCGGTAGGCCTCGGCGTTCCGGGGCTCGAGCGCCGCGGCCCGGGCGAACGCCAGCGCCGCCTCGGCGAACCGGCCCTGGTGGATCAGCACGGCGCCCCGGTGGTTGGCCGGCGTGGCCCGCCCGGGCTCGAGCCGCTCGGCCGCGGCAAACGCCCGCTCGGCGGCGGCGAGGTCCCCGCGGCGGAACTCCGCGACGCCGAGCCGGTCCCACGCGCGGGGCCAGCCCGGCGCAAGCCGCACCGCCGCGCGGTACGCCTGGGCCGCCTCGTCGAACCGCCCGGCTCTGAGGTGGGCGTCTCCCGTCGCCTTGTGGCGGGCCTGGGGGTTCAGCAGGACGGCGGCGGCGACGAGGAGCGCCGGCGCCCCGAGCGCGACGGCCGTGGTGACGATCACCCGGCGCCACGGCACCGCCACGATCGGCGCGACCGCCGCCGCGCCCCCGCCACGCAGGCGCGCCCGGAGCTCGGCCCGGTACCGCCAGACGGCGCAGAGGAAGAGGGCCGAGCCGAGCGCTTCCGCGCTCTCCTCGAGGATCACCTCGAGGGCGTAGAGATCGCGCGGGATGAAGACGGGCTTGGCGGTCCCCTCGAGGACGAGCGCCGCGATCCAGAGGGCGAGGGCCCACCCGCCCCACCGGGCGAACCCGGGGCTCACCGCCGCGCGGGCGGCGAGCCAGACGACGAGGCCCCCCACGCCGAGGACGATCCCGGGGAAGAGGAAGAAGAGCCAGACCACCGTGCTCTGGAGCGGCGAGGCGGCCTCGAGCCACGCGCGCACCTCGTCCGTGTTCAGGTGCTCGTGGATCTGCAGGCTCTCGTCCGTGGCCAGGAACGCGAAGAGGAGCGCGGCGCCGAGCCACGTGAGGACGGCGAAGGCACGCCGCCGCCCGTCGCGCGCGAGCAGCCGAGCCTCGAGCCGGAGCGCGTCCAGGGAGGCGAGCGCGGCGGCGGCCAGGAGGGCCGTCTGGAAGTAGGTCGGGAGGTTTCGCTCCTGGTCGAGATCGACGAGGCGCCAGCCGGGGAAGCGAAGGTTCAGGAGGACGAACGTGCCGTGGACGAGGATGGTCGCGGCGAGCAGGATGCCGGGGATCCGGTCGGCGATCACGATGACCGCGAGGACGCGCGGCCGGCCGGAGCCGTGATGGGGATCACCCCACGACGGCCCCGGCCGTCAGAGTGCCGGCGCGTTACCGCCGCCGCACCAGCCTGCGCGACGTCGTCGTCGTGCCCGTCGTGGTGCTCGACACCGACGGCTCGGACACCTCGGAGGGCTCCGACACCGACACGTCGCTCACCTGCGTGTCCTGGGCCTTGACCTCGACCTTGCCCGGCTTGACCTCGACCGTGACGGTCACGGTCATGTTCGCGGCCAGGCCGGTCAGCGTGACGTTGCTCACCGCGCCGACCCCGCAGTCGATGGTCACCGGCACGTTGCCGGCGGCATCGACGCCCACGTTGGTCAGCGTGACCTCGCCCCCGGTGTCCGTGGTGGTCGCCGTCTGGATGTTCGGCGTCACGCCCGCGGTGACGGTGCAGGTCGCCGCCTCGGCGATCTGCGGCCAGCCGAGCATCTCGCCCAGCCGCGCGATCATCGAGGAAGCGGGGGCCTCCGCCGCCGAGCGGACCACCTTCACGTTCAGCTTCTTCAACGTGTTCGAGGACGTCGAGGGGCCCGTGGACGAGCCGCTCTTCCCGCCACACCCCGCCAGCCCGATCGCCAGCATGCCGGCGAGGGCGCCGTACAGCAGGCTGCGTCGGAACGGTGTCATGGCACGCATACTCGGCACCTCCCTGGGATCCTGCCGCGTTTCCTGCGACCCGACCCTCGAGCGCCCACAGTGGGGCACCTGGGAACGAAAAGCAACGGAAATGCCACGGCTGCCCCAGGCATAACGTCGCGACAATACTGACCATCTTAGATGAGACGCCGCGAGCCGGGAGGGCAAATCCCCCGGCGGGGCGGGTCAAACGCCCGGGCGCCGGACGCGGGCCGTCACCGCACTGCCGGGATTCGTCAGGCGCCCGGCCCGGCTCAGGCCGTCCCGCGGCCCGCCGCCAGCGGGCGGCCGGTGCCGCCGTAGCGCGTCGCGACGATCTCCGCGACGATGGCCAGGGCGATCTCCGGCGCGCTCCGCGCCCCGAGGTCGAGGCCGATCGGCACCCGCAGCCGCGCGAGCCGGGCCTCGGGCACCCCCTCCTCGCGCAGGAGCTTCAGGATCCCCTCGCCCCGCCGGCGGCTTCCGAGCATCCCGACGTATCCCGCGTCGGTGGCGAGGACGTGGCGGAGGACCGGGAGATCGTACTTGTAGTCGTGGGCGACGAGCACGACCGCGGTCGAGGGCAGGAGCGGGACGCGGCGGGCGACCTCCGAGGGCATCCCGACCACGAGCTCGTCCGCGTCCGGGAACCGCTCGCGCGTGGCGAGCCGGGGCCGCCCGTCCACCACGACGGTCCGGAACCCGAGCCGCCTGGCGAGCTCGACGAGCGGCATCGCCACGTGGCCCGCGCCGACGACGAGGAGCGTGGGCGGGGGCGCGTGGACCTCGACGAAGCAGCGCACCTCCGGACCGGCGGCGCCGCCCGGGGAGAGCCGCACCGTTCGCGAGGCGCCGGTGGCGAACGCCTCGCGGGCGGCGGTCGCGGCCGCCTCGTCGAGCGCGGCCTCCCCGAGCATCCCGACCTGCCGGCCGTCGTCGAGGACGAGGAGCTTCGCGCCGGCCCGCGGGGGGTCGAGCCGCGTCACCAAGGCACCGGCGCGACCGCTCGCCACGTGGCCGCGCAGCCGCTCGTAGAAGGGGAGCGCCCCGTCGACCGCCTCGCCGAGCGGCACGGGCTCGACGAAGACCTCGATCGTGCCGCCGCAGGTGAGGCCGATCTCCCAGGCGTCCTCGTCGCCGAGCGACAGCTCGAGGAGCCGCGGCGCCGCATCCGCGAGGACGCCTTCCGCCTCGGCCATGACCTGGGCGTCGACGCACCCGCCGATGGTCACCGATCCGAGGATCCGGCCTCCCTCGCCGACCCACATCTTCGCGCCTTCCTTGCGCGGGGTCGTCCCGCGGGTGTTGACCAGCGTGGCGAGGGCGGCGCGGCCCTCGACCCGCCGCAACTGCTCGATCTGCTCGAACAGCTCGCTCACGGCGTGCTACGTCCCGACCTTCCCGCCGTCCTCGCGGTAGATCGCGAGGACGCTCGGCCGCGGCGGCATGTCGGACCGGTAGTCCGGGAAGCGGCTGGACGGCTTGTCGTAGGTCACGGTCTCCTCCCAGCCGGGGTGCTGGATCGCCACGAAGAAGGTCCGGTTGTCCGGCGTGAAGGCCGGGCCGCAGACCTCGCACCCCAGCGGGCTCGACAGGAACTGCCGCGCCCGCCCGCGGGCGGGCCCGTCGGTCTCGACGAGCCAGACGCCGTCGTTCGGCCCGAGGGTCTCGTCGACCCCGTCCGTGGCCACCCACATCCGTCCGGCGTCGTCGAAGGCGAGGTTGTCGGGCATCGCGAACGGGCTGACGTCCGTGCGCCCCTGGTAGGACGCGCCGTGGGCCGGGTTCTTCGGGTCGCCCGCCAGGATGAAGATCTCCCAGCCGAAGCGCGTGGCGGCGTGATCGCCGCCCTCTTCGCCGAGCTCGATGATGTGCCCGTACTTCACCCCGGCCCGCGGGTTCGCCCGGTTCACCTGGGCCGCGGTCCGCTGCTCGTTCCCGGTCATGACGCAGTAGACCTTCCCGGTCACCGGGTTCGGCTCGACGTCCTCGGGGCGGTCCATCTTCGTCGCGCCGACCAGGTCGGCGGCCCGGCGAGTGTTGACGGCGACCTCGGCCTGCGAGCGGAAGCCGTTCGCCTCGGTCAGCGGCCCTTGCCCGAAGACGAGCGGCAGCCACTCGCCCGTGCCGTCGTCGCGGAACCGCGCGGCGTAGAGGATCCCCGAGTCGAGGAGGCGCAGGTTGCCGGCGCGATCGCCGGGATGGTAGCGGCCGGTCGCCACGAACTTGTAGAGGTACTCGAACCGCGCGTCGTCCCCCATGTAGGAGACCGGCCGCCCGTCCCGCGAGAGGATCACCGTCGCGCCCTCGTGCGCCATCCGTCCCATCGCCGTGTGCTTGACGGGCACCGACTGGGGGTCGTAGGGGTCGATCTCGACGACCCAGCCGAAGCGGTTCGCCTCGTTCGGCTCCTTCTTCAGGGAGAAGCGGTCGTGATAGCGTGCCCAGTCGTACCGGCCGGTCCCGATGCCGTACCGCTTGTGGACGGCGCGGAGGTCGGGGTCGGCCACCTCGTCCGCCTTGCCGGTGAAGTAGTTCTGGATGTTCTCCTCGCCGGTCAGGAGCGTGCCCCAGGGCGTGACGCCGCCGGCGCAGTTGTTCAGGGTCCCCAGGACCCGCGTCCCGGCCGGGTCGGCGGCCGTGCGCACGAGGGGGTGGCCCGCCGCGGGCCCGCGGATCGCCATCGGCGTCGCCCCGGTGAGGCGGCGGTTGAGCTGCGAGTCCCGCAGGTACGTCCACTCACCGCGTGCGCCCCGGCTCACCTCGAGGATGCTGAACCCGTGGGCGGCGATCTCGACGTCGACCATCTCGGCCGTCTTGGACTCCGGCTTCCCCCACCCCTGCTGGTTCCAGCCTGGCCACATGAGCCCCGAGCGGGCGTTCTCGTGGTTGATCCCGAGCAAGCCGCGCGTGGACGAACTGCTCCCCAAGGGCAGCGGCAGGTAGCCGATGAAGTCGTTGTCGTAGCCGAACTGGAGGAGCTGCTTGGCCGCCGTCTGGGCCGCCGGGTCGAACTCCGGCCCGCCCGGCAGCACCGGGTCGCCCCAGCGGACCAGCACGGTGGAGGTGTAGCCGGGCGGCAGGATGATCTTGTCCTCGCTCGAGGGGCTGACCGGGGTGAACCCCGCCGCGGGCTGGGCGCCCGCCGGTCGGTCCCCCCGCAGTGACCCGAGGCCGAGCGTGACGAGCCCGGCCGCGGCGCCCTTGAGCACCGCCCGCCGGCTCAGCCGCGCGGCGATGATCGAGGCGAGCGTCGGGTTGTCGCTCGGGTTGACCGGGTGCGCATCCTCTTCCTGGTCCCACCGCGCCTTCCACGATCGGTCCATGGCTCCCTCCAGGCTCAGGGCGTGAGGTGCCGCGCGAGCACGCGCAGCGAGTCGAGGTTGTGGGCCGGCAGGAACGCGTCCACGTTCGGCAGCGCGGCGACCATCCCCTGGGTGAGCGGCTGGTAGTCGGGGCTGCCGAGGAGCGGGTTCAGCCAGATGACCTTTCCGGCCCGGCGGCGGATCTCCGCCAGGGCCTCGCTCAGCAGTGTGGGGTCGCCCGTATCCCAGCCGTCGGACAGCACGATGACCACCGTATCGCGGTCGAGGAGGCGGCGCCAGTCGGCGACGAACGCACGGAGGCTCTCCCCGATCTTCGTCCCGCCCGACCAGTCGCGCACGTCCCCCAGGCGGCCGAGCGCCGCCCGGTACGAGTGGCTCCGCAGCTCGTCGGTCACGCGCGTGAGCCGGGTCGAGAAGACGAACGTCTCCATCCGGCCGAGCTGGTTCTGGAGCGCGTAGAGGAACTGGACCAGCAAGCGGCTGTAGAGGTCCATGGAGCCCGAGACGTCGCAGAGCACGACGAGCTTGGTCTTGAGGATGCGCCGCGCTCGCCGGGCGAGCTCCACCGGCTCGGCGCGCGTGAGGTTCCGCCGCATGGTGCGCCTCGGGTCCACCCGGCCCCGGCGCGCGGGCATGAGCCGCCGGCTCTTCCGCGTCGCCAGCCGACGCGCCAGCTCGACGGCGAGCCGCTCGATCTCCGCGAGCTCCTCGGCCCCGAAGGCCGAGAAGTCCTTCCCCAGCATCGCCTCGAGGTCCGAGAGCCCGGGCAGCCCGACGGGCTCCCCCTCGCCCTCGGCGAAGTCGGTCCAGTCGGCGAACGTGAGCGCCGCGTCCTGGGCGCGCGGGAAGTGCGCCTCGACGCCCGCCGGCAGCCCCTCGGGCGCCGGCTCGGCGGCAGAGGATGCCGCCGCCGCGCGCCCCCAGAAGGCGTCGAACGCGGCGTCGAAGGCCGGGAACTCCTCCGGGCGGGAGGCCAGGACGGCGCGCAGCGCGCGGTGGACCTCCGCGCGGTCGGCGAGGTCCACCAGCTCCAGCGTGCGCAGGGCGTCGCGGCTCTCGGCCGGGGTCACGCTGAGCCCTCGGGCGCGGAGCAGGCGGCAGAACCGGACCGTGGCGCTCACGAGGTCGCGGGGGCGGGGCGGCGCGGGCACGCTCACGTCAGGACGCGCCCGGCGTCAGCCTTCGAGCAGCTCGGAGAGGCGGCCCGCCGCCAGGTCTGCTTCCACGCGCTTGACGTCCTCGACCTCCTTGAGGATGCAGCCGAGCGTCTGCCGCACGAGGTCCGCATCGAGGTGGTCGGCGTGGAGCGCGGCGAGCGCGGCCGCCCAGTCGAGCGTCTCCGCGACGCCGGGCACCTTGGCGAGCTTCATCCCGCGGAGCGCCTGCATCACCCGGGCGATCCGCCCCGCCAGCCGCTCGTCGACGCCGGGGACCTTCGTCCGCAGGATGCGCACCTCCTTCTCGAAGGACGGGTAGTCGATCCAGAGGTAGAGGCAGCGGCGCCGGAGCGCGTCCGACAGGTCGCGGGAGCGGTTCGAGGTGAGCACCACGTGGGGCCGGTGGGTCGCCCGGATCGTCCCGATCTCGGGGATCGTGACCTGGAAATCGGAGAGCACCTCGAGCAGGAAGCTCTCGAACTCGAGGTCGGAGCGGTCCACCTCGTCCACGAGCAGCACGGGGGGGCGGCCGTCCTGCGTGACGGCCTGGAGGAGCGGGCGCCGGAGGAGGAAGGGCTCCGAGAAGATGTCCGCCTCCTTCTCGGCGACCGGCCGCGCCTCGCGCTCCTCGAGCTTGATCCGCAGGAGCTGCTTGGGGTAGTTCCACTCGTAGAGCGCCGTCGAGGCGTCGAGCCCCTCGTAGCACTGGAGCCGGATCAGGTTGGTGCCCAGGACCTGGGCGAGCACCTTCGCGATCTCGGTCTTGCCGACCCCGGCGTGGCCCTCGACGAGCAGCGGCTTGCCGAGGGCCATGGCGAGGTGGACGGCGGTCGAGATGGCCGGGTCGGTGATGTAGGCGGCGCCCTCCATCAGCGCCTGGATCTTCCGGATCTCGTCGCGCATCGCCGCTCCTTGCCCGCCGCTGGGGACCCGACTCATTCTATCGCATCGCCCCGCGCGGCCGCGTCGCCGGCCGTCCGCGCTCCCGGGTCGCCGGCCTGCCCGGGCGTCTCCCCGAGCGTCGGCCCGAGCATCTCGTAGTCGGCCCAGGTGTCCACGTCGGGCGGCATGCGCGCGTCGACCACGACCTCGACCACCCGGCCGGGGTCGCGGGCGACCACGCCGCGACCGCCCTGGTCCCCGGTCAGCTCGCGCAGTTCGGCGAACACGGCGGCGGCGAAGAGGACCGGGTTGCCCCGGCCGTCCTGGTAGCGCGGGACGACGACGGCGGCGTCCCCCTGGCGGAAGCGGGCGACGAGCCGCCGGATGAGCGCCGGATCGGGAAGCGGCTGGTCCCCCAGCGCGAGGACGGCCGCCTCGGTCCCCGGCGGCAGCGCCTCGAGGCCGGCGCGGAGCGAGGTGGACTGGCCTTCGGCATAGCGGGGGTTCGGGACGACGCGGACCGGCAGCCCGGCGAGGGCCGCGCGAACGGCCTCCGCCTCGCGCCCGACGACCACGACCACGTGGTCGAGGGCGGCGGCGAGGACCCGCTCGACGGACAGCCGGACGAGCGGCCGGCCGCCGGTCACGGGCAGGAGGAGCTTCTGGCGCCCCATCCGGCTCGACGTGCCGGCCGCCAGGACGATCGCCGCGATCACCGGCCGCCGTCCTTTCTCGGGCCTCCGAGGGCGGCCGGCGGGCGAGGGAGAGGACCGGGGCCCGGGCAGGGGCCTGCGGCCGACCCGCTCACCCCGGCCTCTCCCCCGGCGGGGGAGACGGGGGTCAGGCGCCTATCTCGCGCCTTGGGCCCTGGAGGCGGCGGCCTCGAGGGCGCGCCGGGTATAGACGCGGGTGAGGTGCTGCTTGTACTCGACCGACCCCTGCAGGTCGGCGCTGATCTCGTCCCGCTTGAAGGCGTCGGGCGCCTTGTCCGCCGCGGCGGCGATCGTCTGCGGATCGAGGGCCTTGCCGGTGAGCGCCGCCTCGACCCCCTTGGCGCGCGTCGCCTTGGACCCGACGCCCGTCACGGCCACGCTCGCCTTCTCGCACTTGCCGCCGCTGACGGTCAGCACGGCGGCCACCCCCACCACCGCGAACCGCGAGGCGGGGTGCGGATGCTTGGCGTAGGCCATGCCGGTCCCCGGGGCCGGCACCGGGATCCGGATCTCGGTCAGGAGCTCGTCGGGGCCGAGGGCCGTCGTGAGGAGGTCCTTGAAGAAGTCGTCGGCCTTGATCGGCCGCGCGCCCTTCGGCCCGGTCGCCCGAAGCTCGGCGCCGAGGGCGAGCACGACGGCGGGCCAGTCGGCCGCCGGGTCCGCGTGGGCGAGGCTGCCGCCCAGCGTGCCCAGGTTCCGGACCTGGGGATCGCCGATCATCGCCGCGGCCTCGGGCAGGATCGGACACCGGGTCTTCAGGCTCGCGTTCGACTCGATGGCGTAGTGCGTGGTCAGGGCGCCGATCACGATCGCCCCGCCCTCCTCGCGGACGCCGGCGAGGCCGGTGACGCGGCGGAGGTCCACGACGTGCTTGGGTTGCGCGAGGCGGAGCTTCATCAGGGGAATCAGGCTGTGGCCGCCCGCGAGCAGCTTCGCGTCGTCCTTGTGCGTGGCGAGCAGCCGCACGGCCTCGTCGACCGTCGTGGGCCGGTGGTACTCGAAGCTGGCCGGATACATGGGCGCCTCCCTACTTCTTCCGCGCGCTCTGGACCGCCGCCCAGATCCGGGCCGGGGTCAGCGGCAGGTCGATGTGCGTGATGCCGAGCGGGGCGAGCGCGTCGAGGACCGCGTTCGCGACCGCCGCCGTGGAGGCGATGGTCCCGGTCTCTCCCGCGCCCTTGACCCCCATGGGGTTGACGGGCGACGGCGTCACCGTGCGGTCCGTCTCGAAGAACGGCAGGTCGTCGGCCTTCGGCAGCGCGTAGTCCATCATGCTCCCGGTCACGAGCTGCCCGGCCTGGTCGTAGGAGGCGTACTCCCAGAGGGCCTGGGCCACGCCCTGGGCGATCCCGCCGTGGACCATGCCGTCCACGATCATCGGGTTGATCACCCGGCCGACGTCGTCCACCGCGACGTACCGCAGGAGCGTCACGTGGCCGGTCTCCGGCTCCACCTCGACGACGGCGAGGTGCGCGCCGAAGGGGAACACGAAGTTCCCGGGATCCCAGAACGACGTCGCCTCGAGCCCGGGCTCGAGCCCCTTCGGCAGGTTGTGGGCGAGGTAGGCCATGAGGGCCACGTCCTGGAACGTCTTGTTCCGCCCGGCGGAGCCCTTGACGAAGAACTTCCCGTCCGCGTAGTCCAGGTCGGCCTCGCTCGCCTCGAGGAGGTGCGCGGCGATCTTCTTCCCCTTCTCCTTGATCTTCTGGATGGAGGTGTAGATCGCCGACCCGCCCACCGCCGCCGAGCGGCTCCCGTACGTCCCCATGCCGAAGGGGACCGCCGCCGTGTCGCCGTGGACGATCTCGACGTCCTCGTACGGCAGGCCGAGCTCGTCGGCCGCGAGCTGGGCGAACGTCGTCTCGTGCCCCTGGCCGTGGGCATGCGAGCCCGTGAAGACCGTCACCTTGCCGGTCGGGTGGACCCGGACGTGGGCGCTCTCCCACAGCCCAGCCTGGGCGCCGAGGGCGCCGGCCACCTGGGAGGGCGCCGGCCCGCACGCCTCGATGTAGGTCGCCATGCCGATGCCGAGGTGGCGCCCCTGCTTCCGCGCCGCGTCCTGCTCGCCGCGGAGCTTCTTGTAGTCGAGCATCTGGAGCGCCCGGTCCAGGGCGGGGGCGTAGTTGCCGCTGTCGTACTGGAACGCGACCGGGGTCTGGTAGGGGAACTTCGAGGGGGCGATGAAGTTCTTGCGCCGGAACTCCGCCGGGTCCTGCCCGATGGCCCGCGCGGTCAGGTCGCACACCCGCTCGAGGAGGTAGGTCGCCTCGGGCCGGCCGGCGCCCCGGTAGGCGTCCACCGGCGTGGTGTTCGTGAAGCTCCCCACGACCTCGCAGTAGATGTCCGGAATCGCGTAGACCCCGGAGAGGAGCGTCCCGTAGAGATAGGTGGGAATGAGCGGGGCGAAGGTCGAGAGGTACGCGCCGAGGTTCGCGTTCGTCCGGACGCGCAGGGCGACGATCCGGCCGTCCCGGTCCACGCCCATCTCCACCTCGGTGACGTGGTCGCGGCCGTGCGCGTCGGTCACGAAGGACTCACGGCGCTCGGCCGTCCATTTCACCGGCCGTCCGAGGGCCTTCGACGCCCAGGAGACCGTCACCTCCTCGGGGTAGAGGAAGATCTTCGAGCCGAAGCCGCCGCCCACGTCCGGGGCGATGACGCGGAGCTTGTGCTCCGGCATCCCCAGCACGAAGGCGCCCATGAGGAGCCGGTGGACGTGCGGGTTCTGGGAGGTGATCCACGCCGTGAGGTCGCCCGTCGCGGGGTTGTAGGAGGCGAGCGACGCGCGCGGCTCGATCGCGTTCGGGATGAGGCGCTGGTTCAGCAGCCGCTGGGTCACGACCCTGGCGGCCCCGCGGAGGGCGGCGTCGGTCTTGTCCTTGTCGCCGATCGACCAGCGGAAGGCGACGTTGCCCGGCGCTACGTCGTGAAGCTGCGGCGCGCCCTTGGCCACGGCCTTCTCGCCGTCCGTGACGGCCGGGAGCACGTCGTAGTCGACCGCCACCGCGTCGGCCCCGTCCTTCGCGGCATAGGGCGTCTCGGCGATCACGACCGCCACGGCGTGGCCGACGAAATGCGCCTTGGTGGTGGCGATGGCCCGGTACTCCGGGATCTTGAGCTCGGGGAGCAGCCAGCCGCAGGGCAGCGGGTTCACGCCGCCGTCGGCCAGGTCCTTGCCGGTGAACGCCGCGACCACCCCGGGCACCTGCTTCGCCTTGGCGACGTCCACGCGCCGGATCCGGGCATGGGCGTGCGGGCTCCGGACGAACGCGGCGTAGGTCTGGCCGGGGAGCTTCACGTCGTCGGTGAAGACCCCCTTGCCGGTGATGAGGCGCGGGTCCTCGCGGCGCTTGATGCTCGAGCCGAAGAGCTTCGCCTGCGCCATGCCTCTCCCCCTACTTCATCTTCTCGGCCGCATACTGGATCGCGCGGACGATGTTGTGATAGCCCGTGCACCGGCAGAGGTTGCCCTCCAGGGCGTGCCGGATCTCCGCCTCGCTCGGGCTCCGGTGCCGCTGCAGGATCTGGTAGGCGGCCATGATCATCCCGGGGGTGCAGAAGCCGCACTGGAGGCCGTGCTTCTCCCAGAACCCTTCCTGGAGCGGGTGGAGCTTGCCGTTCCGGGCGAGCCCTTCGATCGTGAGGAGCTCCGCCCCGTCCGCCTGGACCGCGAACAGCGTGCAGGCCTTGGCGGAGACCCCGTTGACCAGGATCGTGCACGCGCCGCACTGGCTCGTGTCGCACCCGACGTGCGTCCCGGTGAGGTTCAGCACGTCGCGGAGGTAGTGCACGAGGAGCAGCCGCGGCTCCACGTCGGAGGTGTAGGCCGTGCCGTTGACCTTGACCTGGATCTTCACCGCTCCCTCCTACATCTTCAGAGGGGGGCGCTGCCCCCTCCCACGGCCCTCGCGGCGACGCCGCGGCCGTCGCGCTTCCGCGACGGCATCGGGCCTGCCTCCCCCCGGGAAGACCTCCGCTGGGTTCGGCGGTTCGAGTCCCGACGCTCCTGACTACGAGGCGGCGGGCTTTCCGAGCTCGGCTTCGAGCGCCGAGAAGAATTGCTCCATGAGCATCCGGGCGGCCGCGCCCAGCAACCGTTGCCCGACCGCCGCGATCAGACCGCCGACCTGGGCTTCGGCGCGGATCGTGACGAGCGTGCCGCCGTCCTGCTCCGTCAGCGTGAGCCGGCCTTCGCCCTTGACGAACCCCGGCCGGCCGCTCCCCTCGACGTGGAGGGTATAGCCCTCCGGCGGCTTCTTGTCGGTGATGGCGAGCTTGCCCTGGTAGGTCCCCTTCACCGCGGCCACGCCGACCGACAGGGTGGCGTCGAACTCGTCGGGGCCCACGGGATCGAGGCGCTCGCAGCCCGGCGTCGCGCGAGCGAGGACGGCCGGGTCGGTGAAGACGGCCCAGACACGGTCACGCGGAACGTTGAAGTGATGGGTCCCGTCCAGGGTCATGCTGAGCCGGCCAGCAGAGACGAAGTAGCGCTACCGTACCCCCGCCGGATGACGACTGTCAAGGCGGGGGTTTCCCTCTACCAGCGTGTCGCGCCCACCTGCGCGACGTAGGCGGCGAGCTGGACAAACAGGCCGCCGGCGAACAGGAGCCACCCCGCCGCCGCGGTGAGCCGGACCAGCGCCGGCCAGCGCTCGCGGGGCACGCGGATCCCGTCCCCGGTCCAGGACCACCAGACGGCCACGAGCAGCAGGAGCCCGCCGCCCGCACTCGTGGCGGCGAGGCCCGCGTCGACGCCGTACATCTGTGGGACGTCCATGCCGACCCTCCTCGGTCGTGCGCTACTCGGGTTGCCCCAGCAGCCGCCGGCCCTCGGCCCGGAGCTGCTCGAGCAGCTCGCGGAGCGGCAGCCCCCTCTCGCGGGCGATCCGACGCACCTCCTCGAACTCCGGCGTCACCGTGACGACCCGGTCGCCCAGCCGCGAGACCTTGAAGCTGACCGGGCCCACCGCCGTGTCGACCCGCACGAGGCGGCGGGGCAGCCGGGCCCGCTCGAAGTCGTGCCACCGGACGCCGATCGTCGTCGTCTCCCGGAAGAGCAGCGTCGCCAGCTCGCCGACACGGTCGGGCGGCGCGAGCGCGGTCAGCACGACGCCCGGGCGGCTCCGCTTCATCACGACGGGGGTGAGGTAGACGTCGAGCGCCCCGGTTTCGAAGAGTCGCTCGATCAGCGGCTCGTAGAGCTGAGGCGCCATGTCGTCGATCGTCGTCTCGATGGCCGACAGGGTCTCGGTCTCGGTGCCTTCGGGCCCGGCCGTCCGGCCCACGAGCAGTCGGAGCAGGTTCGGGGTGGCCAGCTCGCGCGTCCCCGCCCCCCACCCGATCGCCTCGAGCGTCAGCGGCGGCAGCCGGCCGGGCGTGGCGACCGTGGTGAGGATCGCGGCGCCCGTGGGCGTGACGAGCTCCGCGCGGACGCCGCTGTCGTAGACGGCGAAGCCGCGGAGCAGCTCGGCCGTGGCCGGAGCCGGGACCGGCAGCCGCCCGTGGGTGGTCTCGACCGTCCCCCCCCCGAGGGGGAGCGGCGACAGGTGGGCGGCCTCGATGGCGAGGGCGTCGAGCCCGGCCACGGCGCCCACCACGTCCACGAGCGTGTCGAGCGCGCCCACCTCGTGGAAGTGGACGGCCTCCACCGGGACGCCGTGGACGCGCGCCTCGGCGTCCGCCAGCCGCGTCACGATCGCCATCGCCCGCTCCTTCTGCCCGGCCGGCAAGGCGCTCCGCTTGATCGGGGCGAGGAGGTCGGCGAGGTCGTGGAAGCGCACGTCGGGGTCGGTCTCGACGACGAGCCGCGTGCCGCGGAGTCCGGCCCGCGTGACCTGGCGCGCCTCGAGCCGCCAGCCCGGGACGCCGAGCGCGCGAAGGGCCTCCTCGAGCGCCGACACGGGACAGCCGGCGTCCACGAGGGCGCCGAGGATCATGTCGCCGCTCGCGCCGGCCGCGCAGTCGAAGTAGCCGAGCTTCATCGTTGAACAGGGCCTGGGGAGGCGGTGTACGGAACGCTGAGCGTCCGCCCCTCTACATCGGTGGCTCGATCGCCGACCTGACGGCGTCCCTGGCGGGGGCGAGCTCGTGGGCGATGCTGAAGTGCCGCTCGGCCTCCGACTCGTCGCCCTTCGCCCTGAGCAACAGTGCAAAGTTGTAGTGAACCTCGGGATCGTCCGGTCGGAGACGCAAGGCCTCGCGGTAGTGCTCCTCCGCCTCGCGAAGATTGCCGGCCAGGTGAAGTAGGGTCGCGAGGTTGTTGCGCGCTTCGGGATACTCCGGCCGTAGCCGCAGGGCTTCGCGATAGTGGCCTTCCGCCTCCCCCGCCTGACCGGTATCCTCGAGCAGGAGCGCGTAGTTGTAGTGCGCTTCAGCGTAGTCCGGCCGGAGCCGGATCGCCTCGCGGTAGTGCTCCGCGGCCTTTGCCGGATCGGCCGTCTCTTCCAGCAGAATCGCGTAATTGTTGTGAGCCTCGGCGTAGTCGGGACGCAGTCTCAGCGCCTCCCGATAGTGGTGTGCCGCCCCGGGAAGGTCGCCGAGCTGCTTGAGGACGTTGGCATACCCGTGATGGGCATCCACGTAGTCGGCCCGGCGGGCCAGGGCTGCCTGGTAGTGTCCGGCCGCTCCCGCCAAGCGACGCGTCGCCGTCAGCAGGGTCGCGTAGTTGTAATGGGCCTCCGGGTACTCGGGACAAAGCCGCAGGGCCTCCTGATAGTGCTGGGCCGCCTCCGGCTGCTTCCCTTGAGCCTTCAGCACGACGGCCAAGTTGTTGTGCGCCGCGGCGAAATCTGGACGCAGCTTCAGGGCGTCCCGGTAGCAGTCGGATTCGTCGAAGCTGTCTTCGCGGGCCGTACCGATGAGCGCGACGCCCTTGAGAAACCATTCCTGCGCGGTCAGCTGCGCCGCCGGCTTCGCCTCGAAGGCGGCGCGATCGAACGAGACGAGCCGATAAAGAGTCCGGCGGGGGAGCGTGTCACCCTTCAGCGTGTACGTTCCTGCCTCCGAGACCTCGTAGAGGGGCAGGTCGATCAGGTCCAGGACAGTCTCGGTGGCGAAAAGACAGTCGCCACCGGCTTCAGCCTCGACCCGTTTGGCCACGCTGTTGCCCCTGCCGATCCATCCCGTCTTGCCCTCGAGCGGCGTGCAGTCACCGTAATGACAGCCGAGCCGAAGGGCCATCGGCGGATGGCCCGAACGACTCCCCACCGACTCTCGGGCCTGCTTCCAGGACTCGATGAGCCGGAGGCCGAACTGAACCGCCGCGTCGGCGCTCTCGAACAGGAACATGTGGCCATCGCCCGCCCACTCCTGGTACACGCACCCGTACTGGCTCGCGAGGGACTCCGCGAGGTACCGGTATTCCGAGATGATCGCCACCATGTCGTCCCGGGGGATCCGGGCCCAGCCGAACGAATGGCGCTCGAGATCGGAAAAGACGACATTCAGGTATCTGGTCACGGGTCAGACGTCGCCGCGCCTCGGAGGGACGCTTCCCTGCCTGGTGATCCGCGCGCGACCTCCCGACGGTCAGCCGAGCTCGTCGGAGGTGACGAACAGGGCTTCGTGGACTCGCTCGAACGGGAGCTTGGCGCGCTGGTTCGCCTGCTTGACGGCATCTTCTGAGGCGGCTTCGAAGAGACAGAAGCACTTCTGCTCGCCGGGGACATAGGTGGAACGCAGGTAACGGACGGGCGTTCCCTCCTTCGTCATGGCGGCGGTTGTCTGCTTTGCCGTCTTCGCCGCCGCTTTCAGCTGGTCGGCCGTGAGCCCTGGCAGGTGGCGCTCGACCATGTATCGAGGCATTCCGAGCCTCCCTTCCCGTTCGTCCCGAAAGAGGCGCCCCGCGACCCCGGGCCGATCGCCAGGCCCGGGCCAGCCGGAGTTCGGCGGCGGTGCGCCTCGCCAGTCGCCGCCCTCCCCGTGGCGGCTGGGGTCAGAATAGGTCACGCTCGTGTGGAGATGCAAGGCGTCGCCGACAGGCTCCGGCAGTAGCGCCGCCCAACCCCCGGCGGCGTAGAGGGTTCTCGGCCCATCGCGTCGTTCCTCGGCATCCGGCTGATCAGCCGGGCTTGAAGGCGCGGTCGAGCTCCACGTCGATCACGCTCGGGCCGCTCCGCCCGAGGGCGCGCGCCAGCGCGGCCCCGACGTCCGCCGTCTTCTCGACGCGCTCGGCCGCCACGCCGAGGGCCGCGGCCAGCCCGACGAAGTCGACGCGGGGGTCCTCGAGATCCATCGCGATGTAGCGGTCGGCGTCCGCGGCCAGCCCCTTCATGGCGTGGAGGCGCTGCTTCAGGATCCGGTAGGAGGCGTTGTTCAGGATCACGAGCACGGCGCCGATCCGGTAGTGGGCCGCGGTCCAGAGCGCCTGGCACGTGTACATGGCGCTGCCGTCCCCGATGAGCCCCACCACCGGCCGGCCCGGCAGCGCGAGCTTGACCCCGAGCGCCGCGGGGAGCCCCCAGCCGATCCCGCCGCCGCGGAGGCCGAAGAAGCTCTTCGGGTCGTCGCTCTTGAGGAACGTGCGGAGCCCGGCCCCCGAGGAGATCGACTCGTCCACCACCACGGCCTCGGGCGGCACGGCCTCGGCGACCGCGTGCATGAGGGCGAGCGGCGTGATCGGTACCCGAGGCGCCTCCGCCCGCGCGCGGGCCCGCAGCTCCTCGGCGTGTCGGGCCTTCGCGGCGCGCGTCTCCGCGAGGCGCTCCCGCGCGCGGGCCCGGGCGGCCGGCGTCAGGCGCGCCTCGATGGCCGCCAGCAGGTCCGGCAGCGTCGCCCTGGGGTCGCCGAGGATCGCCACGCGCGTCGGGTAGTTCTTGCCGAGCTCCCACGGGTCGGTGTCGAGGTGGACGATCGGGAGGTCCGGCGGCATCGGGTCGAGGTCCGAGGGGAGCGAGAGCGTCAGGAGGTCGCCGCCCACCGAGAAGAGAAGGTCCGCCTGCGAGAGGACCTGCCGGATCGCGGGGGCCAGGCGGACGAAGGTCCCGCGGAAGAGCGGGTGCGACGCGGGGAACGACGCGGTGCTCGCGATCCCCTCGGCGTAGACCGGGGCGCCCAGGAGCTCGGCGACCGCGACGAGCTCGGCGTGCGCCTCGCTCCGGGCGACCGCGTCGCCCGCCATGATGAGCGGCCGCTCGGCGCGGGCCAGCAGGTCCGCCGCCGCCGCGACGGCGCCCGGGTCCCCCCGCAGCCCCGGCGCGATCCGCGTCGGCGCCCCCAGGTCCACCTCACCCTCGGCCTGGAGGACGTCGGCCGGCAGCGAGAGGAAGACGGGGCCGGCGGGCGGCGCCAGCGCCGTCTTCGCCGCGCGGTGCACGGCGCGCGGCAGGTCCCCGAGCCGCCGGACCTCGGCCGACCACTTGACGAACGGGCGCGCGATCGGCGGGAGGTCGGCCCACAGGATCGGCTCGGTGAGGTTGAAGCTCTGGTCGTGCTGGCCCGCGGTCACCAGGAGCGGCGCCCCCGCCTTCTGCGCGTCGTAGAGCATGCCGAGGGCGTTTCCGAGGCCCGGCGCGACGTGGACGTTGACGACCGCGAGGCGGCCCGAGGCCTGGGCGTAGCCGTCGGCCATCGCAACCACGGCGCCTTCCTGGAGCCCGAGGACGTACCGGATCCCGGTCTCGGCGACCAGGCCGTCCATGAGCGGCAGCTCGGTCGTCCCGGGGTTTCCGAAGAGGTACTCGACGCCTTCCTGCCGCAAGAGCTCGAGAAACGCGCGCTTCCCCGACATGAACGCCATACTCTACTCCGGCGCTTCGGCCAACTCTGGCAGGCCGCCGCGGGTGGCGCCGCACGCCGCCCCGCAGCCGGCCGGGCGAAGTGGGACCCCTTCGCGCTCCTCCCGCAGGCCGCCAGGACTGCGGGAGGGCGCGAACGGGTGACGGAGCCCGGCCGGACCGGGGCAAGGCGGCGACAGGACCCGCGGCGGCCTACCGGATCTAGCGGATCTTGGCGGCAAGCTTGTTGATGCGGTCGGCGAGGCACGCCGCGCCGAAGCCGTTGTCGATGTTGACCACGGCCACGCCCGGCACGCAGCTGGCGAGCATCGTGAGGAGCGCCGCGAAGCCGCCGAGCGAGACGCCGTAGCCGACGCTCGTCGGGACGGCGATCACGGGGTGGTCCACCAGGCCCCCCACCACGCTCGGCAGCGCCCCCTCCATGCCCGCCACGACGACGATCGCGTTGGCCTCGAGGAGGAGCGGGTGGTGCTCGAGGAGCCGGTGGAGGCCGGCCACGCCCGCGTCGTAGATCCGCTCGACCCGGTTCCCGCGCGTCTCGGCCGTCACGGCCGCCTCCTCGGCGACCGGGAGGTCGGCCGTCCCGGCACTGACCACCACGACGAGGCCGACCCCGTCCACGGCTTCGGGGTTGGCCACGAGGAGCCGCGCCTCCGCGTGGTAGGCGACGGGCAACCCCGCGGCGACCGCCGCCTCGTGGATCGCCGCCGTGGCGCGCGTCGCCAGCACGTTCCGGTGGCCCTGGACGAGCCGCGCCAGGAGCCGGACGACCTGCGCCACGGTCTTGCCCTCGCAGAAGACCGCTTCGGGCATGCCCGACCGCAGCGCGCGGTGGTGATCGAGCTTGGCGAAGCCGAGGTCTTCGAACGGAAGGCGCTGGAGCCGCCGAAGCGCGTCCTCCGGCGAGACCGTGCCCTGCTTCACGGCGTCGAGCAGGACGCGCAGCCGGTCGGCGTCCATCTAGCTGTTTCGGCGGGGTCTCGGAAGACCCCGCCGATGCCCCCCCGCCGTGGCCGCGGTGAAGCCGCCGCCCGGAGGGGACCAGCAGTCCCCCCGGGGACCCGCCTCAGGCAACGCGCCGTGAACCCGACACATCGCTACGAGGTCGCGGACGCGGACCGCGAGGAGAGCCGCAGGAGCGCCTCGTTGAGGCTCCCGGAGCGGAACCCCTGGAGGTCCACGGTCACGTAGAGAAAGCCGAGCTCGCGACACCGCCGGGCGATCGCGTCAGCCCGCCCCTCTTCCCACAGGCGTCCCATCTCGCCCCTGGCCACCTCGAGCCGCGCCAGGTCGCCGTGATGCCGGACGCGGAACTCCCGGAAGCCGAGGCTCCGCAGGAAGGCCTCCGCCTGGTCCACCTGCCTGAGCTTCTCCGGCGTGATGGGGGTCCCGTACGGGAAGCGCGAGGACAGGCACGCCATCGCCGGCTTGTCCCAGGTCGGCAGGCCGACCGCGCGGGAGAGCGCCCGGATCTCCGCCTTGCCCAGGGCCGCGTCGATGAGCGGCGCGCGCGCCCCGCGCTGTCGCGCCGCCACCATGCCGGGCCGGTGGTCACCGAGGTCGTCCACGGTCGCGCCGTAGACCAGCGCGGACAGACCCTCGGCCGCCGCGATCGGCTGGAGCCGCGTGAAGAGCTCCTCCTTGCAGAAGAAGCAGCGGTTCGGCGGGT
Organism: Candidatus Rokuibacteriota bacterium; assembly: GCA_044866005.1. Lineage (GTDB taxonomy): Bacteria > Methylomirabilota > Methylomirabilia > Rokubacteriales > DASRDR01 > JBIOTN01. Next base: position 39,153 of record JBIOTN010000005.1, read on the forward strand.
TCTCCGCGTACGCGGGATTGGCCACCTCGCGCGTGCGGACCACGACGTGGCGGAGCCCGATGTGAGCCGCCAGGCGCCGCGCCTCCTCCAGCTCGCCCGCGGCGTAGCTCTCGGAGTCCGCCGTCACCAGGAGCGCCCGGTCGCCGAGCGCCTCCCGCGCCGCCCAGCCCAGGAACGTCGAGTCCACGCCGCCGGAGAAGGCGACGACGACGCCCCCCAGCTCCCGCAGCACGGCCAGCAGGCGCGCGTACTTTTCCGCGAGCTGGGGCGCGATGCCGGCGATCGGGCCGTCAGCGCTCAAGCCGCATCATCTCCTGGAACGTGCGGTAGCGGTCCTCGATCTCGCCGTCCCGGAGCCGGAGCAGACGATTCAGGGAGAAGTCTTCGACGGTGAACGAGGCCATGACGCTGCCATACACCATAGCACGCCGCAGCGCGGCCTCGTCCACGCGCCCCTCGCGCGCCAGCGCGCCCATGAAGCCGCCGGCGAAGGTGTCGCCCGCCCCCGTCGGATCGAAGACCGCTTCGAGCGGGAACGCGGGGGCGAAGAAGAAGCCCGCCGTGCCCGCCATGAGGGCGCCGTACTCGCCGCGCTTGACCACGACGATCCGCGGCCCGTAGGTGAGGATGGCCCGCGCGGCCTTGACCAGGTTCGGCTCCTCCGCGAGCATCCGCGCCTCGGCGTCGTTCGCGAGGAGGGCGTCCACCTCCCCGAGGACCAGCCTCAGCGCCGGGCGCTTTCCCTTGATCCAGAAGTTCATCGTGTCGAGCGCGCAGAGCCGCGGCCGCTCGACCTGACGGAGCAGCTCGAGCTGGATCTCCGGGTCGATGTTCGCGAGGAAGACGAAGGGGGTCCGGCGGAATTCCGCCGGCACCGCCGGGCGGAAGTCGGCGAACACGCCGAGACGCGTCTCGAGGGTACGCGCTTCGTTGAGATCGTAGCCGTACTCGCCGGCCCACCGGAAGGTCTCGCCCGGCGCGACCTGGAGCCCCGCGAGATCCACGCCGCGGCCGGCGAGGAGCTCGACGTGCGCCTTGGGAAAGTCCGCTCCCACGACCGCCACGAGCCGCACGCGAGTGAAGAACGAGGCCGCGTAGGCGAAGTAGGTCGCCGAGCCCCCCAGGACCTCGGCGGCCTGGCCGAACGGCGTGCGGACGGAGTCGAGCGCCACCGAGCCGACGACGAGCAGCTCAGCCACGGCGCTTGCCCGGCCCCGGCGCGCCCCGCCGCGGCGCGCGGCGGGGGGCGGCCGGCTGAGGGCGCGTCGCCGCGCCGGCGCGCGGGAAGTACTTCCCGAGCAGGAGGTCCAGCCGCCGCCGGGTCGCGGCGGGAAACGCCGCGGGCGCGGTGATGACGGCGCTCCTGAGGAGCTCGGGGCACGGGCACGTCCGCGGCGGCGCGACCGCCGGGATCACCCGGCGGAGGACCTCCTTCGCGGTCGCGACGTTCTTCAGGAGGTTGGCCACCACGGCCTCGACGGTGACGACGGCCTCGCTCTCGTGCCAGACGTCGTAGTCGGTCGCCAGCGCGAGCGTCGCGTAGCAGAGCTCGGCCTCGCGGGCGAGCTTCGCCTCCGGCATGTTGGTCATCCCGATGACGTCCACGCCCCACGCGCGGTAGATCCGCGACTCGGCCTTCGAGGAGAACTGCGGTCCCTCGATACAGAGATAGGTCCCCCCGCGGTGGACGCGGGCGCCCGTCCCGAGCGCTGCCTCATAGAGCCGCGCCGCCAGGTCCGGACAGACCGGCTCGGCCATCCCGACGTGCGCGACGATGCCGTCCCCGAAGAACGTGGAGACCCGCCGCCGGGTGTGGTCGTAGAACTGGTCCGGCACCACCAGGTCGAGCGGCGCGATCGCCTCTCGCATGCTCCCCACCGCGCTCACGGAGATCACCCACTCCACGCCGAGCGCCTTCAGGCCGTAGACGTTCGCGCGGAAGTTGAGCTCGCTCGGCATCAGCCGGTGGCCGCGGCCGTGGCGCGGCAGGAAGACGACCTCGCGCGATCCGAGCCGGCCGACGCAGTAGGCATCCGACGGGTCGCCGAAGGGCGTCCGGACCTCCACCCAGCGGGCGTCCGTCAGGCCCTCCAGGGTGTAGAGCCCGCTGCCGCCGATGACGCCGACCCGCGGCTCAGCCATCGGCGAGCCGGGCCGGCGGGCCCGGGACGAGCGCCCCGTGGAGCCGTTCGCCCTCGAGCCCCACGGCGCGCACCGTGGCGAAGCCCCGCAGCAGGGCGTCCGGCCCCTCGAAGACGACCTCGAGGTAGTTACCGGTCAGCCCCACCAGTCGCCCGCACCCCGCGGCGCGGCGCTCCAGGACGAGGACCTCGACCTCGCGGCCGACCTGGGCCCGGCGGAAGGCGACCTGCTTCGCGGCGCCGAGCCGCCGGAGCCGCGTCGTGCGGCGCCGGATCTCCTCGGGCGGGACGCGCGGCGCCCCGAGCCGCGTCGCCTCGGTACCGCGGCGGTCGGAGTAGGAGAAGACGTGGAGGTACGTGAACGGCAGCGCCTCGACCAGGGCCTCGGTCTCGCCGAACTCGGCCGGCGTCTCGCCCGGGAACCCCGTGATCACGTCGGCGCCGAGCCCGAGATCGGGCAGCACGGCCGCCAGCCGCTCGATCAGCCGGCGGTAGAGGCGCACGTTGTAGGGACGGCGCATCGCGCGGAGGACGCGATCGGATCCCGACTGGAGGGGCAGGTGCAGATGGCGGCAGACCCTGGGCGCCCCGGCGATGGTCTCGATCAGCTCCCCGGTGAAGTAGGCGGGCAGGATCGAGGAGAGGCGGAGGCGCCGGAGGCCCGGCACGTCGACGAGCCGGCGCACCAGCGTCGCCAGGCTCAGGCGCGGGACCAGGTCCCAGCCGTAGTGACCGAGATCCACGCCGGTGAGGACCACCTCCGCGTAGCCCGCCGCGACGAGCGCCTCGACCTCGGCCGCGACCACCTCGAGCGGCTGGCTGCGGCTCCCGCCCCGCGCGAAGGGGACGATGCAGAAGCTGCAGCGATGCTGGCAGCCGTCCTGAACCTTCACGAACGCGCGCGTGTAGCCGGGCGCGAACCGGCGGAGCGGGATCACGGGCTCGCGGCGCGAGTCGAAGACCTCGCCGACCCGGACCAGCGGCCGGACCCGCTTGCGCAGGTCTTCCAGCATCTCCGGCAGGGCGTGACGGTCGCGGGTGCCGAGCACGACGTCGACGCCCGGGATGCGCGTGACCGCCTCGGGGTTCGTCTGGGCGTAGCAGCCGGTCACGACCACGAGGGCGCCGGGATTCCGCGCGATCGCCCGCCGGATGGCCTGGCGGTCGGAGTAGTCGGCCCGCGCGGTGACCGTGCACGTGTTGATCACGTACACCTGCGCGGGCTCCTCGAAGCCGACGGTCCGGAAGCCGCGATCCTCCAGGGCTTGCTGCAGCTCGGAGGTGTCGTACTGGTTGAGCTTGCAGCCGAGGGTGGCGAACGCGACCGACACCGCCCCGGTAGCATCCGCTCCGGTCGCCCCTCCGTCCATCAGCCCGGCCGCGATGCGAGCAGCGCTAGGACGCAGGGGCGAGGCGGCCCGAGGCGCACTCGGTTGTCCGTTGGGGGTCGCCGAGCTCCCCACAGGCCGGGACGGCCGCGAGGCCGCAGGCCGAGTGCGTCCCGGCCGTGATGCCAGACGATGGCATGCGGTTATCGGCCCGGCCCTCCTGGAGCTGGCCGCAGGCGGCGCCCACGTCCTCCCCCTTCGACCAGCGCACCGTCGCCGTCAGCCCCGCCGCGAGGAGCGCGCGCTGGAAGGCCGTGATCCGCGGGAGCGGCGGCCGGCGGAAGGGTGCCCCCTCCCAGGCGTTGAAGGGGATCAGGTTCACCTTGGCGCGGAGCCCGGCCAGTCGGCGCGCGAGCCGCCGCGCGTCCTCCACCGAGTCGTTGACGCCGTCGAGCAAGACGTACTCGAACGTCATCCGCTGGCGGACGGGCAGCGGGAATCGCCGGCACGCCGCGAGGAGCTCCTCGAGCCCCCAGCCCCGGTTCACCGGCATGAGGCGGCTCCTGGCCTCGTCCGTCGCGGCGTGGAGCGAGATGGCGAGGTTGACCCGGAGGTCCTCGCGCGCCAGCCGCTCGATCCCCTGGACCAGCCCCACCGTCGACACGGTGATCCGCCGCGGCGAGAAGCCGAAGCCCTCGGGGGCCACCATGATCCGGAGCGCCTTGACGGTCGCGGCGTAGTTGGCGAGCGGCTCGCCCATCCCCATGAAGACGACGTGGGTGATCCGCTCCCCCGCGGCGAGGCGCTCCCGGGCGGCGACGAGCTGGCCCACGATCTCGCCCGCCGTCAGGTGCCGCACGAGCCCCATCGTCCCCGTGTAGCAGAAGGCGCAGGCGAAGCCGCAGCCGACCTGGGTCGAGACGCAGAGCGTCATCCGGCCGTCGTCGGGCATCAAGACGGCGTGGACCGTTCGCCCGTCGTCGAGCCGGAGGACGAGCTTCTGGCTTCCGTCCCGGGAGGCGAGGCTCGTGACGAGCTCGGGCGCCCGGACGACCGCGTCGCGCGCGAGCCGCGCGCGCAGACCGGCCGGCAGGTCCGACATCGCGGCGAAGTCGCGGCAGCCCTTCCGGTAGATCCAGGCGGCGAGCTGCCGACCGCGGTACGCCGGCTCCCCCCACTCCCGGACGAGGGCGATGATTTCGTCGGGAGTCAATTCGAGCAGGTTCGTCGCGGACATCGCCGTTAGGATACCGGATGGCTTCCGGACGGTCAAACCGCGACGCCCCGATGGGGTCGGCTCCCATCTGAGACGGCGAGCTGTCCACCGTTTCGGTGAGCCGCCCGTGGATAACGTGGTGGGAAAGGCGCCGAACCGCGCGCGCGGGAAAGAGCAAAGACCTCCGCGCCTACGCGATGGGCACTCCGCGCGGGGCGTGGAGCCGCTAGGGGGAACCCGCAGCCGGTCCCACCATGCCGAGGTAGAGGTCCATGAGGTTCGTGCCCGTCGGCCCGGTGACGACGAGGTCCCCGAGCGCGCCGAAGAACGAGTAGGCGTCGTTGGCGCCGAGCGCCGCGCGGGGGTCCAGCCGTGAGCGGCGGGCCCGACCGGCGGTCGTCCCGTCAGCGACGGCGCCCGCCGCGTCTGTCGGACCATCGCTCCCGTCGGTGCCGGCCGCGAGGACGAGGACGCCGCCGAGCCCCGCGAGCAGCGGGGCGAGCGCGAGACAGAACTCCTGGCAGCGACCGCCCTTGCCCGGGCCGCGCACCGTCACGGTCGTCTCGCCGGCCGCGATCAGGCAGCCCGGGCGCGGGACCGGCGTCCCCGTGAGGGCGGCGTCCCGCAGGATCGCGGCGAAGACGCGCGCCGCTTCGCGCGCCTCGCCCTGGAGGCTCCGCGTCAGGAGGAGAGGCGTGTACCCGAGGCGGCGGGCCTCATCGGCGGCGGCGGCGGCCACGAGCCCGTTGTTTCCGACCACCATGTTCGTCACGCGGGCAAAGAGCGGGTCGCCGGGCTTCGGTGTCTCGGGGAGCTCGCCGCGAGCGCCGGCCTCGAGCTGTCGCCGCGCGGCCGCGGGCAGTCGCGCGCGGAGCCCGAACCGGTCGAGGACCGCGAGCGCGTCGGCGAAGGTCGTCGGGTCGGCGGCCGTCGGTCCGGAGGCAATGACGTCGAGCGGGTCTCCGATGACGTCGGAGAGGAGCAGCGCCACGACGGGCGCGGGCGCCGCTGCGCGCGCGAGCTGACCGCCCTTGAGCGCCGACAGGTGCTTGCGCACCGCGTTCAGCTCGTTGATCGTCGCCCCCGCCTCGAGCAGGAGCCGCGTCACTGCCTGCTTTTCCGCCAGGCTGACACCGGGGACCGGGAGCGGCAGGAGCGCCGAGCCGCCGCCCGAGATCAGGCAGAGGACGAGATCGTCCGGGCCCGCGGCCGTCACCAGGCCCAGGATCTCGTCGGCGGCCGCGCGGCCCCGCTCGTCGGGGAGGGGATGTCCGGCCTCGACCACGCGGACCCGGCTGCCCCGCGCGCCGCGGGCGTCCTTGACCACCACGAGCCCGGCCGTGACGCGCTCACCGAGCACGTCCTCCACGGCGGTCGCCATCTCGGCCGAGGCCTTGCCGGCGCCCACGACGACGATCCGCCGGAGGCGGGCGAGGTCGAAGGCCCGCCCGCCGACCGTGAGGCGGCTCCCCTCGAGCCGGAGCGCGCGCCCGGTCAGCCGTCGCGCGTCACCTGCGGCGATGGCGGCGTCGAGGATCGCCCGCGCCGCGCGGCGCAGCTCGGCGCCCTCAGTCACGTGGGGCCCTCACTCTGCCACGGTCCGTGTCCCGGGCCCAGAACCGAGCAGCCCTGGAGGTACTTCGGAGGGGGCGCTGCCCCCCTCCGATTCCGAGGACGCAGCGCCGGGCCGGCCCGAGGACGACCGTAGGCCGGGACGGTCGCGAGGCCGCAGGCCGAGCGCGTCACGGCCGAGACGAGAATCGCGACGCTTATCGGCCCGGCGCGAGCTCGAGCAACCGACGGCCGGCATCCAGCAGCACGTCGTCGGTCTTCGGGAAGCAGAAGCGGATCTTCGTCCGGCCGAGCTCGGGGTGCGCGTAGAAGGAGGAGCCCGGGACGGTCGCGACGCCGACCTTCCTGACGAGGTGCATCGCGAACGCGGTATCGTCCGGCAGGCCGAGCCGCTCGAGGAAGTGCGCGCACTCCGTCAGCACGTAGTAGGCGCCGCGCGGCACGAAGATCCGGAAGCCGGCCTTCGTGAGGAGCGGGCAGAGGAGGTCGCGCCGGGCCTGATAGGCCTCGCGGAGGCTCGCGTAGTAGCTGTCGGGGAAGGTCAGCGCGGTCACCGCCGCCTCCTGGAGCGGCGCCGGCGCGCCCACCGTCACGAAGTCGTGGGCCCGGCGGATGCCGACGGCGATCTCCGGCGAGCTGATCGTGTACCCGATCCGCCACCCCGTCACCGAATAGGACTTGGACACGCCCGAGATCGTGACCGTCCGCTCCGCCATGCCGGGCAGCGTGGCGATCGGAACGTGTCGCGCGCCGTCGAAGACGATGTGCTCGTAGATCTCGTCCGTGATCGCGAGCACGTCGTGCCGGACGCACAGCTCCGCGATCGTCTCGAGCTCCCCCAACCCGAACACCTTGCCCGTCGGGTTGTTGGGGCTGTTGAAGACGATCGCCTTGGTCCGTGGCGTGAACGCGCGCGCGAGCCGCTCGGGATCGAAGGTGAAGTCCGGGGGCTCCAGGGGCACGTAGATCGGCTTCGCCCCGGCGATGATCGCGCCGGGCCCGTAGTTCTCGTAGAACGGCTCGAAGATGACGATCTCGTCCCCGGCATCGAGCACCGCCAGCAGGGTCGAGAGCATGGCCTCGGTCGAGCCGCAGCAGACCGTCACCTGCCGCTCCGGGTCGACCGCCTGCCCGTAGAAGCGCTCGAACTTGGCGGCGATCGCCTCCCGCAGGTTGCGGGCGCCCCAGGTGATCGCGTACTGGTGGAAGTCGCCGTCGAGGGCGCGGTGGGCGGCGTCGACCAGCTCCTTGGGCGGGGGGAAGTTCGGGAAACCCTGCGCCAGGTTGACGCCGCCGTACTCGGCGTTCACCCGCGTCATCTCGCGGATGACGGATTCCGTGAACCCCTGGACGCGCCGCGAGATCGGCCCGCTCACGGGGCGAACCCCGGCAACGCGAGCCGGGCATCCGGCGGGTGCCCGCTCATGGACGCCCCGCGCCCCCGCACGCGGCACACGCGGGATCCCGGCGCACCGCGACCCGCGCGATCGTGCCGGCGCGCCCGTCGTAGAGGCAGAGCTCGCCCGTCGCCGCCGGCTGCCCCAGGCAGAGCTTGAGGGCCTCGATCGCCTGAAGGCTCCCCACGACGCCGGCCACGGGACCCAGGATCCCGGCGTCCTGGCACGAGGGAACCGCGCCGGCGGGCGGCGCGGCGGGGACGGCGCAGCGATAGCACGCACCCTCGCCCGGCCGGACGACCAGGAGCTGACCGTCCCAGCCCACGATTCCGGCCACGACGACCGGGAGCCCGAGCGCGACGCACGTGTCGTTGACCAGGAGCTTGGTCTCCAGGCTGTCCGAGCCCTCCACGACCACGCCATAGCCCGAGAGGAGGCCCACCACGTTCTCGGCCGAGACGCGCGCGCGGTGCGCGACCACGCGGACGTCCGGGTTCAGGTCCTCCAGACGGCCCTGGGCGGAATCGACCTTCGGTCGGTCCAGGTCCTTCGTGCCGTGCAGGATCTGGCGGTTGAGGTTCGAGAGCTCCACCGCGTCCGGATCCACGAGCCCGAGCGTGCCCACGCCCGCCGCCGCCAGGTAGAGCGCGGCGGCGGACCCCAGTCCACCGGCCCCCACCACCAGGACGCGGGCCTCGAAAAGCCGGCGCTGCCCGGCGCCGCCGACCTCGGCGAGGATCAGCTGCCGGCTGTACCGTCTCAGCTGCTCGTCCGTCAAGCCCACATTCAATGTTTGCACTCCTGGTGGCAACAGGACCGGGCCGAGACCCGAGCACCGGTAGGACGCAGGGAGGAAGCGAGGCGTATGCCGGCCCCCCCCACCCGGCCCTATGAGGAGGCCCGCCGACGACCCCAG
>JBIOTN010000006.1:0-5306 GCA_044866005.1 Candidatus Rokuibacteriota bacterium
GGCCCCCGAGTTGCACGGGCAACCCGCGGCTCCCGGGCGGGCGCGCGCTCCGGTCGAGCGTGGCGCGAGGGCTCGAGCGCCAGACTTAGAGCGACGGCCCGTCGCGCACGATCGGGCCGAAGCGGCCGAGGAAGGCCGGCTGGTCGAGGTTCGCCGCCCGCGCCAGGGCCCGGACCTGGATGGGGTCCGCGAGGTCCTCCGCCTTGAGGCGGATCATGTAGGCGAAGAGCGTCTGGTACATCTCCGAGGTCACGTCCACGTAGCGGACGCGGACGCGGCCTGTCGCGGGATCGAGCATCGCGGCGAAGGGCAGGGGGATGAGCCGACCGCCCTGGATCGTCACCATGGCGCCGGTCCCGCCTTCGAGCAGGAAGCGGGTGCCCCAGTACCCGAGGCTCCGGCAATACTGGATGTCGTAGCCCCCGGGCGGCGCGCAGCGGAGCTCGTAGCCCAGGTCCTTGGCGACGATGGTGATGCGGAGCCCGCGGGCCGCGAGCGAGGCCGCGACGCGCTCCTTCAGGAGGCGGCCGAGGTCGAGCTCGGAGAGGCGGATGTTGCCGTAGCTGTCGCGCTCGATTGGCCCGAGGGTCGCGGGGTCGAGCGCGTCCGAGATCCCCTCGCTCAGGAGCGCCACGCCGTGCTCCCGCCCCTGCGCGCGGCGCTTGATGATCGCGCCTTCCAGGATGTCGGCCACGCGGTCCAGGGCGAGCGGCCGCTCGGTCAGCTCTTCCGGGATGACGGTCAGCGTCGCTCCCGCGGACCCCCCGATCCCCAGGGCGAGGTGGCCGGCGCGCCGGCCCATCACGGTGACGAAGAACCATCGCTCCGTGGTCGCCGCGTCCTGCATGAGGTTGTGGACGAGGTCCTTGCCGAGGTTGCAGGCGGTGGTGAACCCGAAGGTCACCACCTCGGGCGGCAGGGGCAGGTCGTTGTCGATGGTCTTGGGGACGTGGGCCACACCGACGTCGCCGCCGACCGCGGCGCTGAGCCGCGCCGCGGCGAAGGCCGTGTCGTCCCCGCCGATCGTCAGGAGGGAGGAGACCCCGAGGCTCCGCAGCGCGCCGACGACGTTCTGGAGGGCCGTCTCGGACTGGGCCGGGTTCTCCCGCGAGGTGCGGAGAATGGAGCCGCCCTCGAAGTGGAGCCGCGAGACCTCCATGATCTCGAGCTCGCGGACGTGGGTCGTGTCCCCCCTGGTGAGCCACTTGAAGCCGTCATAGCAGCCGAGCACGCGGAGGCCGTGGTTCCGCGCCTCGATCGTCGCGGCGGCGATCACGCCGTTGATGCCGGGGGCCGGGCCGCCGCCGACCAGGATGGCGAGCGTCTTCATTTGGGGAGCGTCACCTCCCGCACGCGCTTACCTGGATATCTTACCGGCTTCCCGCAGGCCGCGCCAAAGCGCGGGAAACCCCCGGGCGGGTGCGGGAGGCGGCGGCGAGGGGTCAGGCCGGGGGCGCGTCGGCGCGGACGCCGGGGCTCGTCAGGCGCTCCTCCCACCCCGGCTCGGCGAAGAACATCCGGACCTGCTCGAGCTCACGCTCGAGCCGGGCGAGCAGTCGCGGCGCGCCGCGCACGTTGTTGCCGCGACCCATCTTCTCGAGGTCGCTGGCCGCGTCGTACGCGGCTCGGGCGCCGAAGTTGGCGAGCGCGCCCTTGAGGGCGTGGGCCACGCGCTCGACCTCGGGGGGGTCGCCGGCGCGCACCGCCTGCCGGAGCTCGTCCACCCGGGCCGGGAGGTCCTCGAGGAAGACCGCGACGAGCTCCAGGAGAAGCTCCCGGTCGTCAGCCACCCAGCTCATGGTCGTCGGGAGCCCCACCGGAGCCGACTCCGGGGCCGGCCCGCTGCCCTCCACCACGCGATCGAGGGCGGTCTTGAGCTCCGCGAGCTTCATGGGCTTGGCCAGGTAGTCGTCCATGCCCGCGGCGAGGCATTTCTCCCGATCGCCCTTCATGGCGTGGGCCGTCATGGCGACGATGGGCACGTGGCCGCCGGTCGTCTGCTCGCGCTGCCGGATGGCCGCGGTCGCCTCGAGGCCGTTCATCCCCGGCATCTGCACGTCCATCAGCACGAGGTCGAAGGGCTCTCGCGCCAGCGCGGCGAGCGCCTCGTGGCCGTTAGGCGCGACGACGGCGGCGTGACCCTGCTTCTCGAGCATCCGGACGGCGAGCCGCTGGTTGACCACGTTGTCTTCCGCCACCAGCACCCGGAGCCGCCGCGCCGCGCCGCGCGCGGCGCCCGACGGCATGGCGGGCAGGGCATCGGACGCGCGGGCCGGCGCGCCGAGCGCGGTCAGGATCGCTTCCCACAGGTCGGCCTGGGTGACCGGCTTCGTCAGATAGGCGGCCACGCCGAGCTCGCGGCAGCGCGCGGCGTCCCCCGGCTGCCCGGCCGACGTCAGCATCAGGATGGTGGGCCCGGCCAGGACCGGGTTGGCCCGGATCCGGTCGGCCAGCTCGAAGCCGTCCATCACCGGCATCTGGCTGTCGAGGAGCACCAGGTCGAAGCCCTCGCCGGTCTGAGTCGTGTGCGCGATCTCGGCCAGCGCCGCGTGGCCGCTGGGGACGGCGGTCGGCCGCATGTGCCAGTGGAGCAGGGTCTCGACCAGGATCAGGCGGTTCGTGTCGTTGTCGTCGACCACCAGCACGCGCAGGCCCCGCAGCGAGAGCGGCACCGCCCGGACCGGCCGCTTGGTCGGCTCGGCCTGACGACCGAAGCGCGCGCCGAAGCGGAAGGTGCTGCCCCGGCCCGCCTCGCTGTGGACCGTGATCCGGCCGTCCATGAGCTGGACGAGCCGCGAGGAGATCGTCAACCCGAGCCCCGTCCCGCCGTAGCGCCGCGTCGTGGAGCCGTCGGCCTGGGTGAACGCCTCGAAGATCAGGCCTTGCTTGTCGGCCGGGATGCCGACGCCGGTGTCGGTCACGGCGAAGGTCAACCGGACCTCGTCGTCGCGCTTCGACTCGGTCTCGACGCGGACGACGACCTCGCCCTGCTCGGTGAACTTGATCGCGTTGCCGACGAGGTTCACCAGGATCTGGCGGAGACGGCCGGGGTCGCCGACCAGCGCATCCGGCACGTCGGGCGGGACGTGGCAGGCGAGCTCCAGCCCCTTCTGGTGCGCGCGCAGGGCCAGCGTGCGGAGTGTCGCGCTGAGGCACCCGCGCAGGGAGAAGTCGACCGGATCGAGGTCCAGTCGGCCCGCCTCGATCTTGGAGAAGTCCAGGACGTCGTTGAGGATGCCGAGCAGCGCGTCCGCGGAGGCCCGGACGGTGGTGAGGTACTCGCGCTGCTCCCCGGTCAGCTGGGTATCGAGCGCCAGCTCCGTCATCCCGATGATGCCGTTCATCGGGGTACGGATCTCGTGGCTCATGTTGGCGAGAAACTCGCTCTTCGCCCGGGTCGCGGCCTCCGCGACCTGCCGGGCCGTCGCCTGCGCGGCATAGAGCGAGGCGTTACGGATCGCCGCGGCGGCCTGGGCGACGAAGCTGTGGAGGAGCTCCACGTCGTCCGCTCCGAGCCGGAAGGGCTGCCGGCCGTTGAGCGCCAGCACGGCGAGGAGCGAGCCGTCGAGGACGACCGGCAGTCCGAGGAAGCTCCGGAGGTTCTGCGCCTGCCGCCAGTCGCGCGCCACGAAGCGCGCATCGGCGGTCACGTCCGGGACGTTGAGTGGCTGGCGATGCGCGGCGACCCAGCCGGTCCCGCCCTCGCCGAACCGGAGCGTGTGCAAGGGGAACCGGTCGCCCAGCACCTCGTCGGAGAAGGCGCGGGCCACCAGGGTCTCGGCCTTCTCGTCGGCCAGCCAGAACGAGACCAGGGGCGCGTCCATGAGCGTCGCCGCCGCCCGGGCGATCTCCCGCAGGACGTCGTCCATGTTCAACGACGAGGAGATCACCTGGTTCAGCCGGGTGAGCGTCTGCATGCGCACGAGTCGGCGCTCCGCCTCGGCGTGGAGCCGCGCCTGCTCGCTCGCCATGGCGGCCTGGGCGGTGAAGATCGTCACGAGGTCCCGGGAGACGACCACGCAGACCACGACGCTGATGAGCACGGCGAGGCAGATCAGGCCGTAGTTGACGTACAGGGTGGTGCGCCCGACGTCCGCCGCTGATTGGCGCAACCGGAAGCCGCTCTCGGCGGCCTCGTCGGTCAGCGCCGAGAGCGTGCTCTCGATGATCTCGCCGAGCCGTTGCTCGTCGGCCGTCTCGGCGGCGCGGTAGCGACCGCCCGACGCGAGCTGCCGGCTCGCCTCGGCCAGTCGTCCCAGCCGGGCCGGCTTCCAGGCCTCGTAGGCCCGCTTGACCTCCGCGACCAGTCCGACGCTGGCCGGGCTCAACGCGCGCTCCCGCACGACCTCCAGGTCGTCCAGGAACGACCGCTCCAGGGCCGCGAGGCTCGCCCGGCGGCGCTCCAGCTCGCCGGGCGTCTGGGCGCGCAGGGCCGCGCTCGTGGCCCGTTCGAGCTTGAGGAAGGCCGCGTGCGCGCTCTGGGCGAAGGTGCTCGCCATCAGCGCGTTGTCGTAGACCTGGGCCACCAGCCCGCGCATCCGGTGGACACCCTGGATTCCGGAGAGGCCCAGGCCGCCGGCCGCGAGGATCACGATCGAGAAGGCGACGACGAGCTTCCGCTTGATCGTCACGCGCGCTCTCGATGGGGGGCGCCGCGCCGGGTGGGGGCCACGGGAGGCCCCGTCCAGGGGCCACCGTGACCGGCAGCCCCACCATCCGCTGAATGGCGCAAACTCCCTCCTCTGGCTCGTGCGCGAGTGAGCGGGTTCCCCGCCGAGGGCGGCGGCCCCGACCCCGGCGATCCGGTCCGTGGGCGCGGGGGTGGACCCTCGCGCCCCCCGGTCTGGCCGGAAAGGCGGAGATCCGCCGTGCAGGAGGGGTGCCAGCAGCGGGGCGGCGGCCGAGGTCCCGAAATCCGAGGGCTTCGGCGACGCCCTGGCGGCCCGCGTGGGGGTGCGGGCTCTCGCTCGGCCGACTTTTGGCCACCCTGGAGGGTGTGAAAGTGATCAGGCCCGGGCGGCGTCAGCCCGGGTGAGGGCGAGCGCGTGCGGAGGCGGCGGGGCGGGGCTCGAGCGGGCCGGGAAGCGGCGGGGGGCCGGCCCGGCCGGCTCAGCCGCGGCCGCCGATGGCCGTCTCGATCGTTTCGAGGAGCAGGGGGCCGTCGAAGGGCTTCCGGAGGACGCGGGCCGCGCCGGCCGCCAGGGCGCGCTGCTCGACGTCCGGATCGTCGCTGGCGGTGAGCACGATGATCGGGATGGTGTGGGTTTTCGTCGACATCGTCAGGCGCTCGAGGAGGCCGAACCCGC
>JBIOTN010000007.1:0-2934 GCA_044866005.1 Candidatus Rokuibacteriota bacterium
GGTCCTTACGAGGCGCGCACGGGAGCCTGCCAGGGGCCGGGGCATCACCTTGCTCGCTGTAAAACTCGACACGAGGGGACAGTGACCCCCGCGAATCCAGCGTACGGCCGATGCCGGGATCGCGCAAATAAAAGAGCTCTAAATGCGGCGGGGAGGGACGTCCCCCCCTCCCCGCCGCGTGTCCTCCACCGAGGCCCTGCGCCGCTGCGCAGGTCGCCGCAAGCCAGGCTTGGCCGGCCGCGGTCCTCAGCCTGCGAGCGGCACCCCCGAGCCCCGGGAGGCTCTCGACACCGGTCTGACTCGCTAGGTACGGCCGGCGTCTTGGGGAGCCGTGGCTCCTGCGGGGACAACGCGAACATGGGGCGCGGACTTGCGGTCCCAGTCAGCCCTGGGGCCGTTCGGCGCCAAAGACTGGGGTGGCTCCCCTAGTGCCGATGGCGGAATTTGCACCTACTCTGCTCCGAGTCGCACCCTTTCCCCACTCTCACCAGGACGGAGAACCAATGACGGACCCGGATCCCCGCCCGGACGGGCGGCTCGGAATCGCAATCACCCGTGCCCAGGCGGGCGACATGAATGCCCTGCACTTCCTCTATGTTCGCTATGCGGACGACGTCTACGGCTACATCAACAGCATCGTCCGCGATCCCCACGAGGCCGAGGACCTGACGCAGGACGTGTTCGTGAAGCTCGTGCCCGCGATCAAGAGGTACGAGCAACGTGCGGTTCCGTTCGCCGGCTGGCTCCTCCGTGTGGCGCGGAACGTCGCGCTCGACCACCTCCGCTCGCGGAGGCAGATCCCCTGCGACGAGGTGCGCGTGAGCGACCCGGGATACGAGCAGGTCGCCTCCGACCGCCTCCGCTCCCTGCGGGCGGCGTTCGAGCTTCTGCCGGAGGAGCAACGCGAGGTGATGGTCCTCCGCCATATAGTCGGGCTCGCTCCGGGCGAGATCGCCGGGGTGCTGGACAAGACGGAGAGCTCGGTCCACGGCCTGCACCACAGGGCGCGTCTGGCCGTCAAGGACGCCCTGAGCGAGCTTGGTGCGGCCCCCGTTACCGCCGTCGCCTAAGCTCGGGCCCGCCCTCGTCCTCGAGCGCGTCCCCCAGCCGCGCGACCGCACGGCCGCTGTCGAGGTCGGCGAGAAAGTAGAGGAGCGCGTGCTCGGCCAGCCGATGGATGGCCACGCCCTGGCGGCGCGCCTCGTCCTCGAGGGCCTGCATCGTGTCCTCGTCGAGCTCGACGTTCGTGACCGCCCCGGCGAACTGGTGTTCCGTGCGGGCGAACCGGGGTGGCCTCCATGCGAGCCGTCCACTGTCGCGGTCCGCGAGGTAGTAACGGGCAGCCGTGCGGATCACCGCATCGCGCGTGCTTCCCCTCCGCACCTGTGCCTCGAGCGCCTCCTTGCCGAAGTCGTCGAGCTCGAGCCTTACGCTCATAAGTCCCCCGGACCTCTCCTTCACTGCCGCAGTGTCTTAGTCGTTCTTCGGCCGCGCGTCGCCGAACCTTGACCAAGAACGCGCGGGGTGGGCGGACTTGCCGCGGAATCAGTCGGATTTCCGACCTGCCGTCGCCCCGTAGAGCCTCTTCACCTGGTCGATCGAGCCCGCCATCGACAGCCTTCCCCGGTTCTCCGCAAACCAGTTCCGGGTGCGGGCGCGCAGCTCCTCCCCTCCGTCCAGTACGTGCACGATGGCTTCCCCGATCTCGGGCGGCGCCGCGAGCGACGCGAACGCCCCGTTGACCCCCTCCTCGACCAGCTCCCCGGCGGCGCTGTCGGGGCTCCGGCACACTACGACCGGCGTCCCGGCCGCAGCAGCCTCGGCCACCACCATGCCAAACCCGTCGCGCAGCGACGGCGCCACCACGCAGGCCGCCCGGCCGTAGAGCGCCTCAAGCTCGGCGCGGTCCAGGAAGCCCGGCACGCTCACCGACCCGGCCAGCCCGAGCTCCTCGACCCGGCCCCGGACGCGCTCCCGCAACGGGCCGTCGCCGGCGATCACGGCCCGCAGCTCGGGCCTGAGGCGCCGCGCATGGTGGATCGCATCGGGCAGCAGGTCCACGCCCTTGTCGGGTATGTGTCTGCCGGCGAAGACGACGAGTTCCTCACGTTGACCGCCCGCGGGAGGCGGCGCGGCGCCCGCCCACAGCCCGCCCAGCCGGTGGAGAGGCCCGGAGAAGCCGGCCGCGCGAAGGCGCGTCTCCGTGAGATCCGAGAAGGCGAAGGCGGCGGGCGACAGGCGGATGCAAAGCCGCTGCAGCAGCCGACCCGCGGCGCCGCCGAGCGGACCGCCGTAGGCCCGCCACCAGCCGTCCGACAGGCATTCGAGCCACTCGCAGTAGACGGCCGGGCCGCGCGTTCCTACAAGCGCGCCGCGGATTCCCAGCAGCGGCACGTAGGGATATGACAGGCAGTGCACGATGTCGTAGCGGCGGCGGTTGCGGACGAAGTGGAGGAAGCAGCCCGCGCCGAAGCCGAGTGCCGGGGCCAGGCGCCGCCGGCCAGCCTCCGTGTACAGGGGCCCGCCAGGGGCCACCGACAGGCAGCGCACGCCCGGAATGGGGTTCTCCCCCCGCCGCCATTGCCGGCGAGTCACGTAGGTGACGTCGTGCTCGGCGGAGAGCGCCAGCGCCAGCTCGCGCAGCCAGCGCTCGGCGCCCCCGACCGTGTGGGGGTAGAGGCAGTCGTATACGAGCGCGATCCGCATGAAGGGAGAATGCATGCCGTGGGGTATCTCCGGCGACTCTTTCACGCCACCGAGGAGGAGAACCGGCGCACCATCCTCGAGATGCTCGCGCCGTGGCCGGGAGCGCGCCTGCTGGACCTGGGCACGAGAGATGGAGGCTTTACCGTGCGCGTCGCCGAGCGGCTCGGTGCCGGACGGATTGCAGGGGTGGAGCTGATCGAGGCGCATGCCGCCGCGGCCCGCGCCCGT
>JBIOTN010000008.1:0-39829 GCA_044866005.1 Candidatus Rokuibacteriota bacterium
CCGACGGTGCCGCCGCCGAGCTTCCGGCCCGTGCCGACGCCGACAGCGCCGCCGGCCGGCCGGGCGGCCGGACTGACGCCGGCGAGCCCGCCGCCGTCCGCGCCGCCGACGCCTGCAGCGCCCGCGCCCGCCGTCCCCCCCGCCGGGGCGCCGATCCGTCCCGCCGCCCCCGTCGTGTCGTCGCCGGCGCCGCCGGCGGGCCCCCGGCCGACGAGCCCGCCGGCCCCGAGCTCCGCTGCGCTACGGCCGCCGAAGACGGGTACCGTGCCGGTGACCGCTCCGGCGATGACGCCGCCGGCGACCGGTCGGCGGAGTGCGGGCGGAACGGCCGCGCCCGCGGTCGCCGCCGAGTCGTGGGACGGGCTGGCGGTCTCGGTGTGGGGCCTGAGGACCCTGCTCTCCTGGGGCCTCAGCGTGTACGCGGTCGTCTTGCTGGTCCTCTTCGGCCGTCCCTTCATCGCGGCCTTCGTTCCTCCCGGCGCGTTCGTTCCGCTCGACATCGTCGGCCAGCGGCTCATCCAGCCGGTGGGACAGTGGTTCCCCGTGCTCCGGTACGAGGGGCTCGACTTCGTGCCGCTGCTGCTCGGCGTGCTGCTCCTCGTTCTCCGCCCGCGGATCACGACCCCGCTGTGGCGCCTCGAGTCCCGCTGGCGGGCCCGGGCGCTCTCTCAGGAGCCGCTCGGGTGAGCGCGGGGGCCGGGCACCCCCCCGTCCCGGGGGAGAGGGCCGGATGCCGAAGCTGACCCTCGTCCTGGACCGGAAGCCGGTCCAGGTCTACGAGCTCGACCAGTCGGTCATCCGTGTCGGCCGCGGCGAGAGCATGGACATCGTGATCGACAACGTCTCGGTCTCGCGTCGCCAGGCGGAGATCCGCGAAGAGAACGGGGCATGGCGGGTGCGGGACCTGGGCTCGTCCAACGGCACGTTCGTCAACGGGACGCGGTTGACCGCGGACCACGCGCTCCGCCCGGGCGACGAGATCTCCTTCGGCAAGTTCTCGCTCTTCTTCGAGCGCGTCTTCAGCGAGGCGGTGACGGAGCCGCAGACCGCGCGCGCCGGCAGCGAGGTGGGCGGCACCCTCCAGCTGCGACCCGAGGAGGTCGAGCGGCTCCAGCGCGCCGCCGCGCTCAAGCGGCAAGCGCAGGTGCAGTGGGAGGCGGGGGGCGAGCGCGGCACCCAGTACCTCGAGGGCGGCGGCGTGCTCGTCGGCCGCTCCGCGCTCTGCGACGTCCGGGTGCCGGGGGGCGCGCCGAGACACCACCTCCTGATCCTTCGGCGGCCGGACGGGTTCGAGGCCCGGAATCTCGCCTGGTGGCGTCGCATGCGGGTCAACGGCCAGGTGGCGCGGCGCGCCCCGCTCAAGGGCGGCGACCTGATCGAGCTCGGCGGGCTACGCCTGACCTTCATGGACGAGGTGCGCTGAGGCGAGGCGCCTCACTCGGCCGCGCGCGCCTTGCCGGCATGGCGCGGCTAGGCTACAATACGGGCTGTTCCCCGCGGAGTCGTCCACCCTGCCCATGCTCGACACCGGCGACCCTCACGGACCCTTCATGGCGGCCGCGCTCGAGGAGGCTCGCCGGGCGGGTCCCGCCGGCGAGGTGCCCGTCGGGGCGGTGGTGGTCGTGGACGGGGCGATCGTCGGACGGGGGTACAACCGGCCGATCGGCGCGGTGGACCCGACGGCTCACGCCGAGGTGCTCGCGCTCCGCGACGCCGCCCGGCGGATCGGCAACTACCGGCTGCCGGGCGCGGCGCTCTACGTGACCGTCGAGCCGTGCGTCATGTGCGTGGGGGCCGCGTTGCAGGCGCGGATCGGGCACCTCGTCTTCGGGGTCGCCGACGACAAGGCGGGCGCCGTCGTCAGTCGGGCGCGGTTGCTCGACGAGGTCCGCTGGCCCCACACGATCCGCGTGACGGGCGGGGTCCTGGCCGACGAGGCGCGCCAGCTCATGCAGACATTTTTCCGGATGCGCCGTGCGGAGGGGTACCGAAGTGGCCGTACCGGGCTCGACTCGAAATCGAGTTGGGGGCGATGAGCCCCCACGTGGGTTCGAATCCCACCCCCTCCGCCATCATTCGTGAGCGCGCGGGCCAGGGCCCGCGCCGGGGAGAGGTGCCCGAGCGGCCGAAGGGGCACGACTGGAAATCGTGTACACGCCCAAAAGGCGTGTCGAGGGTTCAAATCCCTCCCTCTCCGCCAGATCGGACGCGAGGCGGCCCCCGCGGCGAGCGGGGACGCGCCGAGTACGCCACCACGGTGTCGCGATGTGGCCGTGCTAGACGGGGAGGTAGCGGTGCCCTGTACCCGCAATCCGCTCTAGCGGGGTCGAATTCCTGCCCGAGGTGCGCTCGTGTTGGACTGAGCCGCACGGAGAGGCGATGAAGGCTGGGCCCCACGCAACGGGAATCTGCCAACCCCGCCAGGCCCGGAAGGGAGCAACGGTACGCAGACCTTCCCGTGTGCCGTGGGATCTCCTGGCTGGAGCCGACTCCGCGCGGAGATCGCAGGACGGGCGTATCGACGGCAGGTGCACGGTCACTACCTTTGGAGGAGGGCTGTGCCTCCCTCCAACGGCCCTCCCGGCAAAGCCGGGCCGTTCGGCCGTTCTGCGCGGCCGAACGGTTCGGGCCTGCCTCCCCCCGCCCCGCTCGGTACGTTCCGAATGAGCCAGTATCAGGTGCTGGCGCGGCGGTGGCGGCCGCTGACCTTCGAGGCGGTCGTCGGGCAGGGGCCCATCGTCCGCACGCTCCAGAACGCGCTGGCGCGGCAGCGCATCGCGCACGCCTACCTCTTCGCCGGACCCCGCGGCGTGGGCAAGACGACGACCGCCCGCCTCCTCGCGATGGGGCTCAACTGCGAGCGCGCCGGGGCGTCCGGGCCCGTGCCGTGCGCGGAGTGCGAGGCGTGCCGCGAGATCATCGCCGGCCGGGCGCTCGACGTCCTCGAGATCGACGGCGCGTCCAACCGCGGGATCGACGAGGTCCGGGCCCTTCGCGACAACACCCGCTACGCGCCGGCGCGCGGGCGGCGGAAGGTATACATCATCGACGAGGTCCACATGCTCACGGAGCCGGCGTTCAACGCGCTCCTCAAGACGCTGGAGGAGCCGCCGGCCCACGTGGTCTTCGTGCTCGCGACGACGGAGCCGCGCGAGCTGCCGCCCACGATCCTGTCGCGCTGCCAGCGCTTCGACTTTCGTCCGATCCCGACGGGCGAGATCGTCGCCGGCCTCGGCCGGATCCTCGCCGAAGAGGCGGCCCGGGCCCCGGGTGACGCGATCCGGGTCGAGCCCGACGCCGTGAGCCTGATCGCGCGCGCGGCGGACGGCAGCCTCCGGGACGCCCTGTCGCTCCTGGACACGGCCCTGGCGTATGGCGACGGCCGTGTGACGGCGGCGGCGGTGCAGGCCTTGCTCGGGAGCGGTGGGGCAGAAGCCGGCTGGGCCCTGGCCGACGCGCTCGTCCGGCGCGACACCGCTGGCGCGCTCGAGCGGATCGACGGCGCGGCGTCGGAAGGACAGGACCTCGGCCTGCTCTGCCAGGACGCCATGGAGGTGCTCCGACGCGCGCTGCTCACGGCGGTCCTGAGGGAGCCGCCCCCCGAGACGACGGCCGAAGAGGCCGGGCGGCTCCGCCAGCTCGCGGCGGTGGGCGCGGACGGCCTCCTCCTGATGGTCAAGGGCCTGGTGGACGCCCAGACCGAGATGCGGCACTCGCCCTACCCGCGGGTGGACCTCGAGGTCGCCGCCGTCCGTCTCTGTCACCGCCCCGACCCCGAGGCGATCGAGGGCCTCCTCGAGCGGCTGGAGCGGGCCGAAGCGCAACTCCGGGGATATGGCCCGGCAGCCGGCGTGACCGCCGCGCCCCGCCAGGCGGACCTCCTCGGCGAGCGGGGCGACGCCCCGGGCGCGGCGGCCCCCGCGGGCCCGGCTCCGGTGGCCGGATCGCGCCCGGCCCCCGCCCCGGCGGCTCCCCGGGACGACCGGCCGCCTCCGCCGGGCGGGGAGCCCGCCCCGGCGGCTGCGAGCGGCACGGCCAGCGATCTCTGGCCGCGGATCGTGGCGGAGGTCATGCGGGTCCGGCCAACCCTCGGGCACCTGCTCGCGGACGCGATCGTCCTCTCCGAGGAGGAGGGGCGGCTCGCCGTCGCGGTACCGAACGGCAACGCCTTCACGGAGGACCAGGTCCGCGACCGGGGCAATCGGCAGCTCATCCTCGAGGCCGCCCGGCGCGTCCGGCCCGGGCTCCGGGACATCGTCTTCACCGCCGCCCCGGGGAGTGGGTCGGACTCGGTGACGGCTCACCCGGTCGTGCGGGCGGCCGTCGAGCTCTTCAACGGCGAGGTCACGAGCGTGCGGCCGGCCGCCCGGGGGGGCGCTCCGAGCCCGGCCGCGACGGATCGGCCCTCGCCCCGGAGCGGAGAGACGCCATGAAAGGATTCGGCAACCTCGTCAAGGAGGCCCAGAAGCTCCAGGCCCAGCTCGAGACGCTGAAGGAAGAGGTCGGCAAGCGCAAGGTCGAGGCCTCGGCGGGCGGCGGCATGGTCGTGGTGGAGGCCAACGGCAACCAGGAGATCGTCTCCGTCAAGATCGACCGCGACGCCATCACCCCCGACGACCCCCAGATGCTCGAGGATCTCATCCTCGCGGCCGTCAACGAGGCCCTCCGCAAGGCGCGTGAGATGGTGGCGGGCGAGATGTCGAAGATCGCCGGCGGCATCGGAGGGAAGATCCCTGGCCTCTTCTAGTCGTTCGGGGGATCTCGGGAGACCCCCCCGATGCCCCGCTTGACGCGGACCGGCATGCGCGCGCGGTTCGGTCTCCGGCTGTGCGCGGCCGAGCGGCCCGGTTGTTGGAGACCGTGACGTATCATCCCCCCGCGGTCGGCCGGCTGATCGAAGCGCTCCAGCGCCTCCCCGGCGTCGGCCCGAAGACGGCCCAGCGGCTCACCTTCCATCTCCTGAAGCAGCCCGAGGCCGCCGTCCGCGAGCTGGCCGATGCCCTCGTGGAGCTCAAGATCCGCGTCGTGCACTGCTCCCACTGCTTCAACGTCACGGACGACGACCCGTGCCGGATCTGCCGCGACGCCACGCGCGACGCCGGCTTGCTCTGCGTGGTGGAGGAGCCGAACGACCTCATGGCGATGGAGCGCACCGGCGAGTACCGGGGCCGCTACCACGTCCTGCTCGGAGCGCTCTCGCCGCTGGACGGCATCGGCCCGGACGAGCTCAAGGTCCGGGAGCTCCTGCGACGGCTCGAGGCGGACCGGGTGCGCGAGGTGATCCTCGCCACGAACCCGAACGTCGAGGGCGATGCCACCGCGATCTACCTGGCGAAGCTCCTGCGGCCGCTCGGCGTGCGGGTGACGCGCATCGCGCGGGGCCTTCCGGTGGGCGGCGACCTCGAGTACGCCGACGAGGTGACCCTCGCCCGCGCGCTCGAGGGGCGCAAGGAGATGTAGGGCGGCCGGAGGAGGGCGGGCCCCCCTCCGGCTCGGACTACTTGCCCCCGGTGAAGAAGTCGTAGACGGTGCGGCCGGCGTACTTCATGCCGTCCCAGAGGGCCTCACCGAATCCCTTGGCGCGGTCGTGGAGGCGGTCGCCCACGGGCTTGCCCTGCTCGCCCGCGCTCTTCAGGCGGTTGCCGGCCTCCTTCGCGCCCTCGGTGACTGTCGTGCCGACGCCCTTCGCGGTCTCCTCCACACCCTGTCCGATCTTCTTGGCGCCTTCCACGACCTGGCCCGGTCCCTGCTTGGTGTCTTCCGCCGGCGCCGGGCTCGGCGCGGCGAGGCCGAAGACGAGCGCCGTGGCAATGGCCGCCAGGAGTGGTCTTCGTGGCATCATGGCCACCTCCTCGAGGGTTCGGTCGCTGCCCTGACCGTACGCAACCATCATGCCACCGCCCGAGCCTCCCCTCGGCGCAAATCCGAGCGCCAGATTGGCCTCCGGTGGCCACGCCTCGGCGGGGGCCCCGTCGAGGCGTGGACGTCCGGCCCCGCCGATAGTCGCTGTTGCGGCACGGAAGGATCGGATACAATAGGCCGCGTTCCCCGGTAGCTCAACCGGTAGAGCAAGTGGCTGTCGGTGTGGCAGCGTCCCGGCCGAAAGGCGGGATGGAAAAGCGGGCGAATTCAGGGAACCCTAAGTCCCGCGCGAGCGGGATATGGGAATCCTGAGCGAAGCCCCGGCGCCCGCCTCGCCGCGAGCCACCCGCCGACGGCGGGCCGCGGCAACGCGCGCGCTGGGGACCGTGCAGAGACTAGACCGCAAGGTCGTACCCCGGCGCCCGACGGGCCCGGGGGAAGCGCCCGCTCCCTACGGGCGGCCGTCGGGCCGCCTAGGGGGATGAGATAGTCCAAGCCCCGCGGAAACGCGGGGGCCCTTGTAACCACGAGGTTGCAGGTTCGAGTCCTGCCTGGGGAGCCAGTCGAGACGAAGGCCGTCGGCGGCGACGCCGGCGGCCTTTCGTCCTTCCGAGGCGGACGCCGCCGCGGCAATCAAATCGGAGGGTTGGCCCGCTGGCATGGACGGGCCGTGGGATGAGGGGATGAGGGCGGCTCAATTGACACGGCATCCGTGCGCACGTATTATGTGGTCATGAATATTACGCTGTCCGTGGATGAGCGCCTCGTCAAGCGGGCCCGCAAGAAGGCGGCCGCCATGGGTAAGAGCCTCAACCAGCTGGTTCGCGAATATCTGGAGCGTCTCGCGGGCAGCGACGACGCCGAGCGGGACGTGGCCGAGCTCCGGCAGCTCTCTCGGGAGTCCCGTGGCCGTGCGCGCGGCTGGCGGTTCAACCGGGACGAGCTCCATGAGCGCGCGTAGCTTTCTCGACACCAACGTTCTCCTCTATACCGATTCGGTCGACGCGCCGGCCAAGCAGCGGCGAGCACTCGAGCTGCTCGCCGAGCAACGTCTCGCCCGGACCGGCGTCGTGTCACTTCAGGTGTTGCAGGAGTACTTTGTGGCCGCGACCCGAAAGCTCGCGGTTGACACGGCCGTGGCTCGACGGAAGGTCGAGCTCTTCGCGAACTACCACCTCGTCGTCCTTGATGTCGAGGATGTGCTCGCCGCCATCGATCTCCACCGGTTGCACCAGGTATCGTTCTGGGACGCTCTGGTCGTGCGGGCCGCGAAGGAGGGTGGCTGCTCCGTTCTCTACAGCGAGGATCTCCAGCAGGGCCGATCCATCGACGGCGTCCGGATCGTGGATCCTTTTCGCTGAGGACAACCGTTTTGTGTCCGCAGCGGCTTCTCCACCAGCACGACCCCGAGGCGCTGGGGGGCGGCCGCGATAGACGGGAGCGCCGGCTCCCCTCGCACCAACCTGCTGTTCACGATCGCCGGAAGGTCACGCCGCTCCGCCGGTACCACGGCGATGACTTCGTCGTCGACGAGGTGCTCTACGAAGCGATCGCGATCGGCACCCCCTTTGGGCTCCCGGGCCGTAATCGTCCGGTATCCTTCCGCCTGCTCCACATCTGCGAATTTCAAGACGGGCGCATGTCGCGAGAGAACGTCTGGATGGACTTTGCCGCCGTCGTTCAGCAGCTCGGTGGCTAAGCGAATGCGTGGGGAGCGCGCCCCGGCCAGCCGCCCGGAGGCTCCGGACAGGACCGGTCCCGATCTCGGATCGGGTCGGGCCAATCAAAAACGCCGGACTCGCAGGGCCGTAATGGAGGCGGCCAACCGCCTCTTGGAGCGAGGCCTCAAGCCGACGCTGGAGGACGTCGCCGCCGAAGCGCTGGTCGCGGCACGGCCCGCGGCGAGAGCAGGGGTCATGCCCGTGGCGCGCTGGGACCGGACGCGAGATCGGCCACCGGGCGCTCCTCGTCCGGTGGCGAGCCGGCCGCAAGGTCGTCCTGCCTGGCGGAACCTCTCCCCGTCTCGGGTGAACGGGGTGCCAGGCGACCGGCCCACGGGGCAATGCGACCGGCCCACGCTGGGGGCGCGCCGGCGGCTGGATCGCGACCCCTAGGCCCGGACGCCTGTGAGGAATGACTCGATGGCGTTCGCCATCTCGTCGGGCAACTCCAGCATCGGGAAGTGAGACTTCGCGTTCAGCCTCCGGACCGTGAACCAGCGATGTGCCGCGGCGAACATTTCCTGCGCCTGGAGGAATCCCGGATCCGTCGGCTGAGCGTAGAGGTGCAACACAGATACTGGCGGACGCAGCTTGGCCAACGCCTTCAACGGACTGCCTTCACGCCGGTACGCGGCAGCGATCTCCCGTCCCGCCCGCGCCCACATCTCGAACCCGTAGGCGCCCATCACCTCCCGCACCAGATGGATCACCCTGGGGCTGTCGGCGCCCTGCAGCCACATAGAAAACAGCTGGTCACGCGCCGATCGCCACGTCCCGGGATCCTGCAGAGCACCGAGGGCGCCGCTGAAGGGCGGCGGCGGATCGAGAACCAGCCAGTCCACGAGAACGATGGCCGGGACGCTCTCTCCAAGACGCCGCCGCAGCTCGATGGCGATCCAGCCCGAGTGCGCCAGCGCGACCGGAACGACCTGGAGCACCCCACTCTCATGGATGACGGCCAGGGCGTCCTCGACCAGCGCCGTCTCTCCAAAGTCTCCCCGCACCGGGTCCGACTCTCCGTGTGCGCGCCAATCCAAGGCCAGTGCCCGACGCCCGCGACTGCACGCCGGCATCAAGTCCCGGAATGCGGTCCGATCCGCGCACCAGCCCGGAAGACAGAGCAAGGCCGGCTCACCGCGACCGTGATCATCGAACGCAACCGACACCGCCGACTTCGTGCGCGTCATCGATCCTCCTGACATCACCATGTCGCCGGGCCGGCACGGGCGCTCAGGATCGAGCAGCGATCGTGCCCAACGCGGCCACGAGCTCGTCGGCCCGCGCCAGATACTTCGGCGCCCCGACGCGCGTGAACAGCCGGCGCGCCTCACGGAGGTGCGCGGTCGCGGTCTCGCCGGCGCCCGGGGGGCGCGCCACGTCGGCGAGCGCGAGGTGGGTCCGGCCGACTTCGAACCACGCCAGGACGGCCGTGAATCCTTCGAGGGCGGCGCCGAGCTGCCGCGCCGCCTCCGAGATCTCGCCCCGGGCCCGCGCGATCGAGCCGAGCGTTCGGTGCGCCCAGGCGATCCCGCGCCGGTACCCCGCGCCGTCGAGGATCTTCAACCCCTGGAGCGTCAGGTCCCGAGCCTCCTCGAGCCGGCTCGCCACCAGGTGGGCCTCCCCCAGCCGCATCGTGTACCACCCCCGGGCCTGTCCGCCCGGGAGGCGGCCGAAGTGCTCGAGGGCCTGCTCCAGCAAGGGGATCGCTCGGACGGCGTCGCCCTGCTCGAGGTGCGCCGATCCCAGATGTCCCGCCGCGTTGGCCGCATTCAACGGATCGGGCGACAGCTCGACCGCGCGCCGGCAGACCGCGATGCCCGTTTCCCAGTCCCCTCGCACGGCGTGGACCTCGCCAGCCGTCAAGGCGGCGTGACTTTGCAGGCGGAAATCGCCGATCGCCTCCCCGATCGCCTGGGCGCACGCCTCGGCCTCGAGGGCCCGCTCGAAGTCTCCCATCACCCCGTGATGGCGCCCGATCAGCCAGTGCGCGAGGCCGAGCCAGTGCCGATCGTCGGCGCTGTCCAGGACGGCGACAGCGCGGCGGCCATGCTCGATGCCCTCCAGGGGGCGTCCCAGCCAGTACGCCTCGCGGGCCAGGATGGTCAAGGCCTTGCCCATCGTGGCCCGGTCCTCGCAGCGTCCCGCCTCGTCGAGGGCCTGCCTCGCCGCCCGGTCCGCCTGCCCTCGATCCCCCATGACGCTGTAGGCCTGGGCGAGGCGGAAGTGGTAGGGGCCGGCCAGTCGCCGGTCCCCGGTCCGCGCGAGGCGCGTGTGCTCCCGGCGCAGGAGGTCCACGATTTCCGGGGAGCGGCCGAGGTAGTGCAGCAGCGCCGCGTGGCGGAGGAGCAGGTCGAGGACGCGGGCGTCGCGCCCGGGGGCCGCGAGACGCTCGGCGTGCCCGAGCGCTTGCCTGAGCGTGTCCAGCGCCTCCTCGTGGGCGTACCGCCGCGCGGCCTTGTCAGCCGAACGGCCGAGGTACTCGACGAGCGCCTCCCAGCGCTCGCCCTCGCGGCAGTGGACCGCGAGCGCCTCGTAGTGCGGCGTGAGGTCCTCGGCGTAGAGCTCCTCGAGCGCCTCGGCGACCCGGCGGTGCAGGAGCTTCCGGCGGGGTGGGAGGAGGCTGTCGTACGCGACGTCCCGGATGCGCTCGTGCGTGAAGTCGAAGCGCTCGCCGACCTCGCGGAGCACGCGCCGGCGGACCAGCTCCTCCAGCCCCTCCGCGGCCTCCGCCTCGCTCAGCGCGGCCACGTGGGGGAGGAGGCCGAAGTCGAACTCACGCCCGATCACGGCGGCCGCGGCGACCAGGGTCCGGCTCCGGTCGCCGAGCCGCTCCAGGCGCGCGCCGATCACCTCCCGGATCCGATCCGGCAGCCCCACTCCGCCCGCTCGGGTCTCGGGCTGCTCACGCAACGCGCGCAGGGTCTCCAGAACGACGAACGGATTGCCTTCGCTGATCATCCAGACCCGCTCGGCGGTCCGGCCGACGGTCGCGGCCTCCGTCCCGGATCGGCCGAGCGCGCGAACGAGGGCCAGCGTGTCGGCCCGGGAGAGCGGGGGGACGGACAGCTCGACCAGGCCGCTCTCGTGCCTCAGCTCATCCAGGGCCCGCCGGAGGGCGGGACTGGCCGCCAGCTCTTCGTCCCGCGCGGTGCCCACCACCAGCAGCCGCCGGGTTCGGACGCGGCGGCCGACGAAGCAGAAGAGTCGCAAGCTCAGCTCGTCGGCCCAGTGGAGATCCTCGAGCACGAGCACCAGCGGATGTCCCTCCGCGAGGTGGAACAGGAGGTCGCCGACAGCCTCGAAGAGCCGCCGGTAGTCGCCGTAGTCGGTGGCCAGCCGAAGGTCGGGCTCCGCCAGCTCGGGGACGAGCCGCGTCAGCTCCACGCGGGCGACGGGGTGGAGACGCTCGAGCAGCGCCGCGTCTCGGGCGAGCTCCCCTCGCCCGAGCGCGTCGGCCCACGGCCCGAAGGGGAGGATCTGCTCGCTCTCGTGGCACCGGCCGAGGAGCACGCGAGCGCCGCGCGCCTGCGCCTCGGCTGACAGCTCCTCGACCAGGCGGCTCTTGCCGATTCCCGCCTCGCCCAGGAGCAGCACGCCCCGGCCCCGGCCGGCCCGGGCCTCCTCCAGCGCTTGGCGCAGCATCGTCAGCTCCCGCGCTCGGCCGACCAGGGCCGCCTCCGGGCGCTGCCAGGCCGGCGGGGGCACCGCCGCCCGGGGCGGCGCCGGCGACGCGGCGCCGCGCGCGCGCAGGATCTCCCGGTAGAGCGCCCTGGTCTCGTCCTCCGGCTCCACGTCCAGCTCGCGCCGGAGCACGTCGACACACGCCTGGTACTGCCGGAGCGCCGCTCCGCGGCGGCCGAGGCCGAGGTAGAGGCGCATCAGCACCCGGTGGACGGCCTCCTGGAGCGGGTCCAGGGCGAGCAGTCGGAGCGCGGTCTGGATCGCCGCGTCGGGGTCGGCCGCGCGCTGGTGCGCGAGGAGCCGACCGAGCGCCTCGAGGGCCCGCTCCCGGAGTCGTTCGCGCTCGGAGACGAGCCAGTCCTCGAACGCCGCCTCCGCCAGCCGGAACCCCGCGAGGAGGTCGCCGCGGTAGAGGCGCGCCGCTTCTTCGAGCGCCGACGGCACGCTCTCGGCAACCAGACACTCGAACGTCGCCACGTCCGTCTCGACCATCGAGGCGTCGCAGGCGACGGCGTCACCCCCGACGCGGAGCGCCGTCGATCCCGCCGTCCCGAGCGCCCGGCGCAGCTCGAACAGGGTCTGCCGGAGGCTGTTGCGGGCCTGCTCGGCGGGCGCGTCACTCCAGAGCAGCGCGGCCAGCTTGTCGCGCGGATGCGCCTGGCCGGGCGTCAGGGCGAGGTAGGCAAGGAGGGCCTGGACCTTGCCGGCCGGCAGGGTCACGGGGCGCGCGGGGTCCTGTCGAGCGTCGAAGCCGCCGAGGAGCGTGATCCGCAGCCGGGCGCCCTGCTTCGTCACGGCGGGTCTCACCCTACCACCCGGCGCCCGGCGAGCCAAGAGGGACGGCAGGCTGACGTTCGGCTAACGGAAGCCTGACGCCGCGCGGGTATCAAGGAGGCGGGCGGAAGGAGGCTCCTCTGACGGCCGAGATCGACATGCCCGCTCCCATTACTTTCGTCGTGCGGGTCCTCAGCGCCGAGGCCGGCGGTGTCAGCGCCGTGGTCGAGCTCGTCCGGACCGGCGAGAAGCAGCGGGTCGATGCGCTCGACGCGATCTGCCGGGTGATCGCCGACATGACGGCGCGCGTCCGCGAGGGTCGCGGGAACCCCGAGTGTGGTGGCGCGACCGAGGCAGACGGAAGCGCGCCATGACACGGCGGGCCGGGATCTCGCGGCGTGGGGCGATGCGAGCGCGGCACCGGAATGCGGGAGGCCGTGGGCTCCTGTTGTGGGTGCCGGCAGCGGGTCGTCGCGGTCGCAGCGGGCGGAGACCACGGCTTGGGTCTCGCCGCCTTGGGGGTCAGAACCGACGAGAGGAGCGGGCGCTCAGGAGGCTGAGTCATGACAACGCTTCGTGTTCGATGGCACGTCCTGGGGCTGGTTCTTCTGGTGGGCATCGGGGGTCCCATGGTGCTCACGTCGAGCGGGCGGGCCGAGGGCCCCGCGCTGCCACCCGAGCTGGAGAAGCTCCGGTCGGCCCTCGAGAAGTACCACGATCCCTACGTGGCCGTCCGCGACGGCTACTTCTCCACGGTGGGCTGCGTCCACTATCCCCAGCCGGGCGGGGCCGGACAGGTCCCGTATGCCGCCGGGGGGATGGGCATCCACTTCCTGAACCCCAAGCTCATCGGCCCGGTGCCGGATCCCATGCGCCCGCCGATCCTCATCTATGAGCCGGCCGGTGACACGCTCCGGCTCGTCGCAGCCGAATGGCTCGTGCCACTGGCGACTGGCATCAAGGAGCGGCCGACCGTGTTCGGCCAGCCGTTCGACGGGCCGATGGAGGGACATGAGCCGCTCATGCCGAGGGCGTTGCATCACTACGATCTCCACGTCTGGCTCTGGAAGGAGAACCCGGCCGGGCTGTTCAGTCCCACCAATCCCCGGGTGACGTGCGCGGGCTACCGGCATTCCCTAGCGGAGGAGGCGCCCCACGTGGTGCCCCATGCGCACCACGGAGCCCTTCGTTAGGCGGAAGCGCTCGAGGAGCGCTTTGACTGAAGGCGGACCGCCGCGAGGAGGCACATCATGAGCAACCCCATGTCTCGGCGAGCGATCCTCAAGGGTGGCGCGGTCCTCGGCGCGGCCGCGCTCG
Organism: Candidatus Rokuibacteriota bacterium; assembly: GCA_044866005.1. Classification (GTDB taxonomy): domain Bacteria; phylum Methylomirabilota; class Methylomirabilia; order Rokubacteriales; family DASRDR01; genus JBIOTN01. Next base: position 13,356 of record JBIOTN010000008.1, read on the forward strand.
GCCACATCCTCCCGCGCGGCTGGCCCGGCAGCGGCCTCCTCGTGCCCGAGGCCTGGGGGGCCGTCGTCCTCGATCCGGACAATCCGGAGGCCAACTTCACGAAGGAGGGCAATCAAGGTTTCACGCCGGGAAACGTCTTGACGCTGAACGACTCGAGCGGAGCCGACGTCATCAATTTCTTTGCGAGCGATGCGGATGCCGCGCGCGGAATCGCCACGGACGTCGTCGTGCGCTTTCAGGTCACGCGCACGATTCCGAACAACGCCGACAACGGCGTCCGCTTCGCCATCAACGACGGCCAGCAGCGGGCCGTCATCGCCGCCTGCATCACCAAGAACGGGCAGCTGGGGATCGGGCTCGCGGCCGGCGACATCTTCGCCGACCCGAACAACTACCCCGAGCAGGCGTTCGTTCAGGTGGATTGGACCAGCGCGGTGCGGGAGCTTCGCATGCGCCGCCACGACACCGGTGAGGCCGAGATCGTCGCGGTGGACGGCATCCCGCCAGCACCGCGCAAGTTCCTCCTGGATGGCCAGCTGGCCTCGGCCTTCCGCCCGCAGCCGACGGTGGAGTTCGGCTGCCGGAGCCGCGAGGCGGAGGCTGACGTCGAGATCCACGCCTTCAGGGCCGAGCGCTTCGGCGTCATTCCCGGCCAGTTGACCCGCATCGACCTGCGCATCCACGACGTCACCTCGAACGACCGGCTGCGCTTTCGCGCCGACTTCGCGCTCGGGGCGGGGACCGACGGCATCGACCCGGCGATCGAGCCCGTCCGGGTGCGCCTCTCGACGCCGGCGGGCGGGGTCTTCTACCCCTCGCCCACGAACGACTTCAACCCGCTCACCGGCTTCGACGCGAAGGGCACCGCACCCCGCCGCCGCTGGTCGCTCTCGCCGGGCGAGCGGGCCCGCACCGGGATCGAGCGGTTCGACATCGACGAGAACGCGGACCACTCGGGCGGCGTGTCGCTCCGCGACGCCATGACCAATGTCCCCGCCATGGACTACTCGACCGTGCACGTCGAGATCGCCATCGGCGACGACGAGCTCAGCGGGACCGTGCAGCTCGTGGAGAGCCCGCCGGGCAGCGGCCGCTGGCGCGAGGCCTGATGGCGCGCATCTCGCGGAGCCGCCGCCTGGTCAGCGCCCACAGTTGCATGCGCAAACGTGTAGCCAGGAGTCGGGACGTTCCATGCCACGCGCCGGAAGAGGTGCCCCCAGCGTGGTTCCCACGGACGCGAATCCGCAACGACGTCAGGCCAGGTCGGCCGCTGATGCGCGCGGCTGGAGCGTCGCTCTTAATCAGTAGGTTGGAGGTTCGACCCCCACGGCTCACCGGTGCTTTCGTGCGCCTCCAGGGTGCGATTTCGACACCCGTGGAAATGGCGCCAGATCGGTGCCAGGGGGCCGGGATCCCGGCCGTGGCGTCATTCGAGGCCGCACCGGTGCCACTCGTGCCCTGAGCTGCGGGCACCGACGCGCCGGTGAGCCGGCTTCTCGGCGCCCGTTTTACCGCGCCGCCTCGCCCGGGATCACTGTTGGTCCTGGAGACAAACCCGCGGGATTCATGGCCAACCCGTCAACGCGAGGCGCCGGAGGCCCTCGAACACCGCCTTGACCTCAGGCAGAGGGTTCGATACGTGTCAACGAAGGGGAGCCAGTTCTGAAGGGCCGCCGGCGATGCCACCGGCGGCCCTTCGTGTGTCCGCGACCAGCCCGGCCCCGGAACGCCTTCCCTGCTCGACCGGCCCATCGAGCGCGACCCGCCGGGGTGACGCCCCGTCGTCAGGTCCGGGCCGATGGGGTGTGCGCGAAGGTATACTCCGCCAGGATGCGCTCGCCGCTGGCCTCGACGGCGATGAGTCGGTAACGCTGCACCGAGGCCGGGAGGGTACGGAGGACGTCGATCCGCGCCGTGAACAGGATCTCGCCACCGGCCGGATCATAGGGAAGGTCACGGAACCGCTGCACCTCGCGCCCCTCGGCGTCATACTGCGCGAGGTCCACGCGCCCGACGCCGCGGAGCGGCGCGACGAAGCGGCCGACCACCAGATCGTCGGCCGGCGTGACCGTACAGGCGACACGCCCTCCCGGAGTGACACGGTATTCCCGCACGCGGAAGCCCTCCTGGACGAGCCGAGTCACGAAGGCCTCCGTGACCACAACGCGCACCGTGCCGCTGCGGGCCACGACGCGGATCCCGTCCGCGAGGCCGATCACGTCGCGCAGCCGCCTGGCGCACTCGTCGCAGGCGAGGAGGTGCTGCTCCACCGCATCCTCCTCGGGTGAGGCCAGGTCGGCGAGCCAGTAGTCCTCGAGGACCGACCATGCCAGCGGCATCGGGCACCGCCTGATGCTCATGCCGGCCGCTCCGCTCCGCCCATGCACTCGCGGAGCTGCTCGAGCGCGCGGTGGCGGATCACCCGAACGTTCCCCGGGGACAGGCTCAGCTCCGCCGCGATCTCCACCGTCAACCGCTCGGCATAAAAGGTCATGACCAGCACGCTCCGATCGCGCTCGCTGAGCCGGCGCAGGCAGTCTGCGAGACGCTCGGTCTCCGGCGCCGGCGCTTGCAGCGGGTCGGCGCCGGGCAGATCCCCGACGAACCGCTCGAGGAGCCGTTGCCGGCGCGCCTCGCCGCGCCGGAGATCCAGCACGGCAAGCCTGCAGGTACCGAGGACGAACGAGGCCAGCCGCTCGGGCTCTCGCACTCGCCCCGCCCGCACACTCTCGAGGGTCAGGAGGAGCACGTGCTGCGTGAGGTCGGCGGCGGCCACCTCGCTGCGCAAGTGCCGCAGGCCATAGAGGCGCACCCGGGGGCCGAGCCGCCGGCAGAGCTCCGTCTCGGCCTCCCTCGCCTCCCCGGGCGCGGCCCCGGCGATGAGGCGGACGAGGTCCCCATCCTCGACTGCGCCCGCGGAGCGAAGAGCTTCGGCCGGATCCACGACCTCTGAGCCTACCACCTCAGCGACCTCCATCGGGAGTGTAACGCCCGGCCTCCTCGTTACACTTCCCGGCCGAGAGGGCGGACTCGTGCGCGTCACACCTCGATGTCGAGCGGGGAGGAACTGCCATGATCCAGACGACCGAAATCGCCAAAGAGGTCTATCGGATCGCCATGTGGGACGAGCCGGATCTCGTGGAGGCCAAGATCCTCTGGCCGGGCGCGACGTACAACCTTTTCCTCGTCAGGGCCAAGCAACCGGCGATCATCCAGACGATGTTCCGCCGCGCCTTCACGCGGCTCCGCGAACACATGAGGAAGACCCTCGACCCCGCGGCGCTCCGGTACATCGTGGTGCCGCACCACGAGGGAGACTCCTCGGGAGCCGTCAACGAGTGGGTCGATGCGGCGCCGCAGGCCGCCGTCCTCTGCTCGGAGCTGTGCGCGGCCCTGTCGCTGCGCGACCTGTCGAGGAAGGAACCACAGGTCGTCGGCGACAGTGAGGTGGTCGACCTCGGCACGCACCGCCTCCGGTTCCTCATGACCCCTCAGGTCAACCAGTGGGACAGCCTGATGGTGTACGAGGAGACGACGGGGACGCTGTTCCCGAACGACCTCTTTTCGTCGCTGGGGACGGAGCCCGTCACCGACAAGGACCGTTCGCGGGAGGCCCTCGGCGCCGCGCGCGAGCTCGGCTACCAGGCGGACGACCGCAAACAGCTCGGGCAGGCGCTCGACAAGCTGGCATCGCTCGGCATCAAGGTCATCGCCCCGATGCATGGCCCTACGCTCACCGGGCATGTGAGCGACATGCTGCAGGCGTTCCGCGACAACGCGCTGAGGCCGGCGTAGGGGATAGGCGAACGCTGAATGGTATCAGCAGGTCGCGATAGTCTGACTGTTCGCGCTGGAGCAGCCGGAAGCGGCGCGGGCATTCACCGCCCTTGACCTCGGGTGGCGGGGCCAGGCAGAGTGTTTTATACGTGTGAACGAAGGGGGGCCAACTTCCCAGAAGGTAGAGCCTCTCCTGGGGGGGAGGCTTCGACCTTTTCTGTCTCGGCGGAGCTGACGGATGCTCGACCTCCTGATCCGCGGCGGCCTCATCGTCGACGGCACCGGCAACCCCGGGTTCTACGGGGCCGTCGCGGTCGAGGGCGACCGCCTCCGGATCCTCCGCGGCGATCTCGCCGGCGTCGAGGCGGCGCGCCTCATCGACGCGCGGGACCGCGTCGTCTGTCCCGGCTTCATCGACATGCACGCCCACTCGGGCCTCGTGATCCTGGCCGAGCCGCGCCACGAGCCGAAGGTCCGCCAGGGCGTGACGACCGAGGTCATCGGGATCGACGGCTGCTCGTACGCGCCGTTCCACTCCCACGACGACCTCCGCCGCTTCGTCGAGGTGAACTCGGGGCTGGACGGCTGCCCACCGCTGCCCGGGCGGTGGGCGACGGTCGAGCAGTACCTCGACCTCTTCACCGAGCGCGTGGCCGTGAACATCGTCTACCTCGTCGGGAACTCGCCGATCCGGATCGGCGCGATGGGCTGGGAGGACCGGCCGCCGACCGGGGCCGAATTCGCGAACATGGCGGCGCTCCTCCGGACGGCGATGGAGGAGGGCGCCTGGGGGCTCTCCACCGGGCTCGACTACCCGCCGGGCAGCTACGCGGAGACCCCCGAGCTCGTCGCGCTCTCGCGGGAGGCGGCGCGGCTGGGTGGCCTCTACCACACCCACGTCCGCTACAGCCTCGGGGATCGCTTCCTGGACCCCTTCCGCGAAGCCCTCGACATCGGCCGGCAGAGCGGCATCGCGACCCACATCACCCACTTCTACCAGCGGACCACGGCCCCGGGCGGGGCCCGCCGCCTGCTGACCCTCGTAGAGGACGCCCGCGAGGAGGGCCTCGACGTCACCTTCGACAGCTACCCCTACGTCTTCAGCAGCACGCGCCTCAACATCGTCCTCCCGCAGTGGGCGTTCGACGGCGGCCCCGAACGGCTCCGGGCCGCGCTCGGATCGGCCGACGCCCGGGCCCGGATGCGGAAAGAGATCGCGCCGCGCGCCGCCTCGTGGCAGGAGATGTGGATCACCCATCTCAAGCGGCCGGAGCATCACCGGTACGAGGGGCGCTCCATCGCGGAGGTCGCCGAGATGATGGGGAAGGATCCGGTGGACGCCGTCTGCGACCTCCTGCTCCTCGAGGACCAGCAGGTCTCCTACGTCTCCGCCGGCGCCAATGCCGCGACGCTGCCCACGTTCGTGAGCCACCCGCTCTCGATGGTCGGCAGCGACGCGCTCCTGATCGGCGACTACCCGAGTCCGCGGACTTACGGCACGTTTCCCATCATCCTGGCGGAGTACGTGCGCGAGGACCGGGTTCTCTCGCTGCCGGACGCGATCCGGAAGATGACCTCGTTTCCGGCGCAGCGCCTGGGGCTGCCGGATCGGGGGCTGCTGCGCGACGGCCTCAAGGCCGACGTCGTGGTGTTCGACCCGGCGCGCGTGAAGGCGCCGGCGACGCGGACCGAGCCGAAGCAGTTCCCGGTGGGGATCGACCACGTGATCGTGAACGGCAAGGTCGTGGTCGAGGGCGGCCGGCACACCGGACTCCTGGCCGGGCGCGCCCTGCGCCGTGGCCGCCAGTCGACCTGAGTCGATCCGCCGAGACGGCTTGCGCCGTCTGGCCGGGTCGTGAGAGTGATCGCGCGATGGCCGAGAGCGCTCGAGTGGACGGAGACCCGCGGCCGGCGCCGCACGTCGTGATCGTGGGCGGCGGGTTCGGCGGGCTCTATGCCGCCCGCGCGCTCTCCGGGCAGCCGGTGCGGGTGACGCTCGTCGACCGGCGCAATCACCACCTCTTCCAGCCGCTCCTCTATCAGGTGGCGACCGCGGCCCTCTCGCCGGGCGACATCGCGCAGCCCATCCGCCATGTCCTGCGCCGGAGCCGGAACCTCGCCGTGGTGCTCGCGGAGGCGACGGCCGTGGGCGTGGCGCGGCGGCGGCTCGTGCTCGCGGACGGGGAGCTCGGGTACGACTATCTGATCCTGGCCACCGGGGCGAGCCACGCCTACTTCGGCCACGAGGAATGGCGGCCCCACGCGCCCGGGCTGAAGGACATCGAGGACGCGCTGGAGATCCGCCGGCGGGTGCTCCTCGCCTTCGAGGCCGCGGAACGCGAGCCGGACGAGGCCCGCCGTCGCGCCCTCCTCACGTTCGTCATCGTCGGCGGCGGCCCCACGGGGGTCGAGCTGGCCGGCGCGCTGGCGGAGGTCGCGCGGGACGCGCTGGCGCACGACTTCCGGGCGATCGATCCGCGGCAGGCGCGCATCATGCTGCTCGAGGCCGGCCCCCGGCTCCTGCCGACGTTCTCCGAGCGGAGCGGCGCCGCGGCGACCCGTCACCTGGCCGCGCGCGGGGTCGAGCTCCACACCCGCCAGGCGGTGACGCGGATCGGCCCCGGCCTCGTGGAGGCCGGGTCGCTCCGCATCGCGGCCGAGACCGTGCTCTGGGCCGCCGGGGTCACGGGCTCCCCGCTCGCGCAGACGCTCGGCGTCCCGCTCGATCGCGCCGGGCGGGTCCTCGTCCAGCCGGACCTCACGATCCCCGGCCACCCCGAGGTCTACGTGATCGGCGACCTCGCCGCCTTCCTCCATCGAGGAGGAACGCCGCTCCCGGGGATGGCCCCGGTGGCGATCCAGATGGGGCGGCACGCGGCGGCCAACGTCCTCCGAGCCGCGCGGGGCGAGCCGCCCCGGCCGTTCCACTTCCACGACCGGGGCGTGATGGCGACCATCGGGCGCAACGCCGCGGTCGCCGAGATCGGCGCGTTCCGGATCGACGGCCTCCTGGGCTGGCTCATCTGGGTCGTGGTCCACATCTTCTTTCTCATCGGCTTCCGCAACCGGCTCCTGGTCATGGTCGAGTGGGCCTGGGCCTACGTCACGTTCAACCGCGGGGTGCGGCTCATCACGGGGGACGCAGCGCCGGGCGCGCGGCGCACCCCGGTCGAGGAGCCCGAGCGGGGGCGCGCGCGCGCCTCCTGAACCAGTACGGGATAGGGGAGGAGGTATTCCATGCGGATCCGGATCTCGCCGAAGCTCCTGGTGGTGGCCTCGCTTCTGACGCTGGGGTCGTCGATCGGCCTGCTGGCCCTGGCGCAGCAGGTGGAGGAGGGCAAGCGCGCCCGGACGGTCGCCGCGCCGGGCGGGACCTACCACGTGCTCCCGGCGACGCTGGAGACGACCCAGTGGGGCTGGCTCGACCCGAAGGAGCCGCCGAAGCTCGTCATCAACTCCGGTGACACCGTGGCCATCGAGACGATGATGCACTCGCACAACAAGATCCAGCCGGGGACGACGATGGACGAGATCATCGCGCTCCGGAAGGCCAATCCGGGGGGCGGCCCGCACTCGCTCACGGGGCCCATCTACGTCAACGGCGCCGAGCCGGGCGACACGATGGAGATCCGCATCAAGAAGATCGTGCCCAAGGCTTTCGGGGTCAACTTCAACCTGCCGGGGAGCGAGTTCCCCACCATCGGCGCGCTCGCGCCCGAGTTCCCGCAGGGCTGGGTCCGCTACTTCTACCTGGACTGGGAGAAGAAGCAGGCGCAGTTCAAGCCCGGCATCACGATCGACCTGCAGCCCTTCCCGGGGACGCTGGCCGTCGGCATCGACCCGAACGATCCCTCCCCTCGCAAGGGCGGGGTCAAGGACCCCATGGCGCCCGTCAGCACGCTCCGGCCCTGGAAGAACGGCTCGAACATGGACATCAACGAGCTGCAGGAAGGGACGACGATCTACATCCCGGTCTTCCTCAAGGGCGGGCTCATCTGGACGGGCGACTCGCACTGCCGGCAGGGCAACGGCGAGGTGAACCTCACCGCGCTCGAGTGCGCCTACAAGGAGATCGTCATCCAGCCGATCGTCCGCAAGGACATGAAGATCGAGTGGCCCTGGATGGAGACCAAGACCCACTGGATCATGATGGGCTTCGACGAGGACCTCAACAAGGCGCTGGTGAACGCGGTGCGCGAGACGGTGAACTTCCTGGCGACCAAGGGGCTGGACCGCTACGAGGCCTACTCGCTGACCTCGATGGTCGCCGACTGCCGGGTGACGCAGGTGGTGGACGTCCGCAAGGGGGTCCACTGCATGGTGCCGAAGAGCCTCTTCCCGTCGTGAGCGGACCGCGGGCCCTGGCCGTCGGCCTCCTCCTCGTCCTCGCCCTGGCGCCCGGCGGCCAGCCGGGCGCCGCGGGCGCGGGAGGCCGGCTCCGCGTCGTCACCACCACGACCGACCTTCGTGCCCTCGTCGAGGCGGTGGGGGGCGACCAGGTGGCGGCGGAGAGCCTGCTGGGCGGGGCCCAGCCGCCGCACGCCTTCGAGGCCAAGCCGGCGCACCTCGCGGCGCTGCGCGCGGCCGACGTGGTCGTGCGGATCGGGCTCGACCACGACGCCTGGCTCGGCCCGCTCCTGCGCCAGGCGGGGAACGCACGGCTCTTTCCCGGTGCGCCCGGGCATGTGGACACGTCGAAGGGAATCGAGTTGCTCGAGCCGGCGCCCCGGACCCCGAAGGGACCGGGCCACGTGCACGCCTTCGGCAACACGCACTACTGGCTCGACCCGGAGAACGCCAGGCCGATGACCGGGAAGATCGCCGAGGCCCTGGGGGCCGCGGCCCCCGCCGATGGGGCGCGGTTCCTCGGGCGGCGCGCCGAATTCGTGGCCCGGCTCGACGACCGGCTCCGGCGCTGGACCGCCGCCCTCGCGCTCTACCGCGGCGCCCGCGTCGTGGCCGTCCATGACAGCTTTCCGTACCTGGCGCAGCGCTTCGGCTTCGCGGTGGTGGCGCACCTGGAGCCCCAGCCGGGCCTTCCGCCCACGCCCACGCACATCGCCCGCGTGGTCCGCGAGATGCGGAGCCACGGCATCCGCCTGATCCTCTCCGAGGCGTGGCTGCCGGACGCGGTCGCCCGCCGCGTCGGCGAGGAGACCGGGGCGACGCTCGTCAAGCTGCCGACCTCCGTCGAGAGCGGCCCGGGCACCGGAGACTACCTGGCCCTCTTCGACGAGATCACCGCCCGCCTCGTGGCGGGCTTTCAGGCGGCGGGAGCCACGCGGACGCCCTGACGGGCGCACCTCGCTGACGGCGGCGTGGAATCGCTCGGCGCCCTCACGAGTCTCCTCTGGCCCGCGGCCGCCTGCGGGCTGATCCTGGCCGGGATCCACGCCTACCTGGGGCTTCACGTCCTGGCCCGCGGCGTGATCTTCGTGGACCTGGCGCTCGCCCAGACGGCGGCGCTCGGGGCTGCGGTCGCGACGCTCGCCGGCCATCCGCCCCAGGGGGAGGGCGCCTACGGCTACTCGCTCGCCTTCGCCTTCGGCGGGGCCGCACTCCTCGCGCTCACGCGGAGCCGTCCCGAGGGGATCCCGCAGGAGGCCTTCATCGGCGTCGTCTACGTGGTCTCGGCCGCCGTCGCCGTGCTCGTGCTCGATCGCGCGCCCGAGGGCGCCGAGCGCGTGAAGGGGCTCCTGGTCGGGAACATCGTCGCGGTCACGCCCGGCGAAGTCGCCTCCCTGGCCGCCCTCTACGGGGTCGTCGGCCTGGGCCACTGGCTGGCGCGCGGGCCGTTCCTCGCGCTCTCGTGGGGCCGCCTCGCGCCCGGCCCGGTCGCCCGGGCCTGGGACTTCGCCTTCTACGCCTCGTTCGCGATCGTGGTGACGAGCTCCGTCCGCGTCGCCGGGGTGCTCCTGGTCTTCGCGTATCTCGTCGTGCCGGCGATGGTCGGCGCCCTGGCATCCGCGCGGATCGGACCTCGCCTCCTGCTCGGCTGGGCGGTCGGCGCGGGCGCGACCGTCCTCGGGCTCGCCGGCTCGGTGGCGTGGGATCTGCCGACCGGGGCCGCCGTGGTCGCCGCCCACGGGCTCGTCCTCGGGGTCGCGCTCGCGGCGCGCACCGCGCTCGGTCGGCCCGGCGCGCGCCTGGCGGGCCTGGGCCGGATGGGGCGCGGGGCGCTCGGGGCGGGCGGCGCGGCGCTGGCGCTCGCCGCGGGGCTCTTGCTCGCCGCTCCTCACTGGAACCACGTCTGGCTGACCGCGATCGCGCGGGCGTTGCCCGTCGTCGAGACGGCCTTCCTGACGCCGCGCGAGCGGGAGGTCCGGGAGGACGCGCTCCAGGCGGTGGCCCGCAGCGAGACGGAGATCGCGCGCCTGGCGGCGCTCCAGGACGCGGTCCGGCTCGGCGACCGGCAGCTCGATCCCGAGCGGCGGGAGCGCCTGCGACAGTTCCTCATCTCCCGCCAGGAGATCACGGCGGGCGATCGGTTCGTGCTCGCGGCGCTTCGGGCGCGCGCGCGGGCGCGGCAGCGGTGGGTCCTCGGGCTGCCGCTGGTCGGCGTGGGCGTCGCCCTGGCGGCCTGGGCGTGGCGCCGAGGCGGCGTGGCGGGGCCCGCGCAGCCCGCGGCGACGGAGGGGCACGGTGCCCGAGCCCGCTGACGGCGCGCGCCGGCTGATCGCCTGGACGATCGCCTCGGTCGCGCTCGCGGTCATCCTGCTCTGGCTGCTCTACCTCAGTCGCGAGGTGCTGCTGCTCCTCTACGTGAGCGCGCTCTTCGCCATCGGGCTCAGCCCGCTGGTGGGGCTGCTCGAGCGGCAACGCCTCCTGCCGGTGGGCACGCGACAGCTGCCGCGCTGGCTGGCGATCCTGGTCGTGTACCTCTCGATCCTCGGGCTCCTGGGGGCGATCGCGCTGATGCTCGTGCCGCCGGTCGTCCGGCAGGCGCGGGAGTTCACGGCCCAGCTCCCCCGGATGCTCACGCAGACCCAGCAGTGGCTGGTCGACCGCGGACTCATCGGCGCGCCGCTCACGCTCGGCGAAGCGCTCCAGCGCGCGCCCGGGTCCGGCACCGACGCGGTGGGGGCTTTGGTGGCCGCCGTCTGGGGCGTCGTCGGCGGGATCGTGGGCGTCGTGACCATCCTGATCCTGACGTTCTATCTGCTCGTCGAAGGCGAATCGATCCTGGCGACCTTCGTGCGGCTCTTTCCCCACGAGCGCCGGCCCCAGGTCGCGAGCGTCTCCCTCGCCATCTCGCGCAAGGTGAGCGCGTGGCTCGGCGGCCAGGTCCTCCTCGCCGCCATCATCGGCGTCACGGCGGCGATCGGGCTCGGCCTCCTGGGGGTCCCGTACTTCTACGTCCTCGCGGTGATCGCCGCGGTCGGGGAGGTGATCCCGGTCGTGGGCCCGGTCCTGGCCGCCATTCCCGGGGTCGCGGTCGCCCTCAACATCTCGTTCTCCAAGGCCCTGTGGGTCGGGCTCTTCTACCTGGCGCAGCAGCAGTTCGAGAACCACGTCGTCGTGCCGAACGTGATGCAGCGCCAGGTCGGCGTGAGCGCCGTGACCGTGATCATTGCCCTGCTCATCGGGAGCGCGCTGCTCGGCCTCGTCGGGGCGCTCCTCGCCGTCCCCACGGCGGCGATCGTCCAGGTCCTGTTCCAGGAGCTCGTCCTCAAGGAAGAGGGGGAGGCGGGGTGAGCGCGCGTCGAGGCGCCGCGGTCAGCCCGGCTGATATCGCGAGCGCCGCGCACGCTCCAGGGAGCGCGACGTCGATGGCCACCCTCGCCGACACCGACCGCACGCCGCACCGCGGCGGCCCCGCGCCGGGCTGACCGTGGACGTCCGCTCCACCCCGGCCGAGCACAAGACGCACGCCCCGCGGTCGGTGCGCTGCGTCGTGTGCACGATCTCCGACTCCAAGACGCGCGACACGGACACGAGCGGCCAGCTCCTCCGCGACCTCCTCACCGCGGCCGGCCACGAGGTGGTGGGCTACGAGATCGTGCGGGACGAGCCGAGCGAGGTCCGGCGGGTCATCGCCGCGGCGTGCGCGGACCCTGCCGTTCAGGCCGTGATCCTGACCGGGGGGACCGGGATCACCTCGCGCGACCAGACCTTCGAGGCGATCGACACGCTGCTCGAGAAGCGGCTGCCGGGGTTCGGGGAACTCTTCCGGATGCTCTCGTTCCAGGAGATCGGCGCGGCCGCGATGCTGTCGCGTGCGCAGGCCGGCGTGCGGACCGGCCGGTTGATCTTCTCGCTGCCCGGCTCGCCGGCCGCCTGCCGGCTCGCCGTCGAGCGTCTGATCGGCCCGGAGCTCGGGCATCTCGTGCGCGAGGTCAGCCGGTAGACCGTGGCCTCGCGCCGCGGAGCGCGCCCATGCAGCGTCGTGGGACGTCTGGTAGAGTGAGGCTGCCCCGGCGAGGGCCGGGGCCCGGCCCGGAAAGCCCATCGGACGAGAGGGAGGGCGCATGAGCGGGACGTGGCGGTGGGGGCTGCTGCTGGCGTTCGTGGGGGTCACGGGCCCGGGGCTGGTCGCGGCGCAGCCGGCGGGCGTGCCGCCGGGCCGGCTCTGGGAGGAGGCGGCGCCCGCGGCGGCGGCGCCCGAGCTGGCGCGGTTCAACGAGGCGCTCATCCGGCTGACCGAGCGCCTCCGGCCGGCGCTGGTTCAGATCCGCGTCCGACGCCCGCCCGGGGATGGTGAGGGCGAAGAGGGATCGCGCCGCTCGCTGGGTTCGGGCTTCCTGGTCCATCCCGACGGTTACGTGGTCACGAATGCCCACGTGATCGAGGGCTCCTCGGCCGTGCAGGTCCGGCTCGTCAGTGGCCGGCGGCTCGCCGGCACGGTCGTGGGGCGTGACAGCCGCGTGGACCTGGCGCTCGTCAAGGTCGAGACGACGGAGAAGCTGCCGGTCCTGCCGCTGGGCGACTCGGAAGCCGTCCGCGTGGGCGAGCTCGTCCTGGCGCTCGGCCATCCGTTCGGCCTCGAGCAGTCGGTCTCGCTCGGGATCGTGAGCCGGAAGGGCGCCCCCCTCGTCGCCGCCGCCCCGGGCTTCGACTTCGTCCAGACGGACGCGGTGGTCAATCCCGGTAACTCCGGCGGCCCGCTCGTCAACATGACGGGGGCCGTGATCGGCGTGAACACGATGGCGGCGCGGAACGGCTCGATCGGGTTCGCCATCCCGTCGAACCTCGTCAAGGCGCTCCTCCCGGACCTCCTCGCCAAGGGCAAGATCGAGTGGGGGTGGCTGGGCGTACGGATCGACGAGATCACCGAGGACAACGTCGCCGAGTACGGACTCGCCGCGCCCCGGGGCGTCGCCATCCAGAGCGTGATCCCGGATCAGCCGGCGTCGCGGGCGGGGCTCAAGGCCAAGGACGTGGTGCTCTCGATCGACGGCAGCGTCGTGGCCACGCCGCGCGACCTCCAGCGCCTGATCGCGGCGACGCCGGCGGGGCGGACGGTGCGGCTCCTGTTGCTGCGGGAGGGCCGCGAACAGGAGCTGGCCGTGACCGTCGGGCGCTACCCGGACGCGGAGGAGGAGAAGCCCAAGGCAGCGCCGCCGCCACCCAAGCCCTGAGGTGGGGGAGGCATGGGAGGGGGCCGTCGAGGCCCCTCCGAGGATCTAGCGGGCGGTGGGCTGGGTGACCGGCGCGGCCGCCGGCGAGGCGCCGCCGCCGTTCCCGTGGCCGGCCGTGACCGCGCAGGCCTCCGCGGTCGCCGCGTGGAGCGACAGGTCACGGATCGTCGGGTGCTCCCCGCAGAGCGGGCAGTTCGGGTCCCGCCGCAAGCGCACCTCGCGGAAGCGCATGCCGAGCGCGTCGTAGGTCAGGAGCCGGCCGATCAGGGGCTCGCCCTTCCCGAGCAGGAGCTTCACGACTTCGGTCGCCTGCACCACCCCGATGAGTCCTGGGAGCACGCCCAGGACGCCGGCCTCGTTTCAGGACGGGACGAGGCCCGCCGGCGGCGGTACCGGGTAGAGGCACCGGTAGCACGGTCCCCGGCCGGGGGCCAGGACCGTGACCATCCCCTCGAACTGGAAGATGGAGCCGTGGACGTTCGGCTTCCCGGCGAGGTGGCAGGCGTCGTTGACCAGGTAGCGCGTCGCGAAGTTGTCGGAGCCGTCGACGACCAGGTCGTAGTCCTTGATGATCCGCTCGATGTTGTCCACGGTGAGCCGCTCGGCGTAGGGCACCACCGTGACGTCCGGGTTCAGCGCCTGGATCGTGTCGCGTGCGGAGTCGACCTTCGGGCGTCCCACGTCCGCGGTGCGGTGGAGGATCTGCCGCTGGAGGTTCGACAGGTCCACGGCATCGCCGTCGATGACGCCCAGCGTCCCCACGCCGACCGCCGCGAGATAGATCCCCGTCGGCGAGCCGAGCCCGCCCGCGCCGATGAGCAGGACCTTGGAGCGGAGCAGCCGCTTCTGGCCGGCCTCGCCGACCTGCGCCAGCATGAAGTGGCGGCTGTAGCGCTCCATCTGGTCGGGCGCGAGCGGCTGCTCCTTCACCAGGGGGAGCCGGAGCTCTTTCCACCGCCGGATGCCGCCGGCCATCGAGGCGACGTTCTGGTAGCCGAGGTCGTGCAGGGCCTTCGCCGCGAGGAGGGAGCGCAGCCCCGACAGGCAGTAGAGCACGATGGGCGTCTGCGGGTCGGGGTAGGCGTCCTGGACCTTGAACTCGAGGAAGCCCCGGCTGATGTTCACCGCGCCCTCGACGAACCCCTCCCGGTACTCGTCCGGGTCACGGACGTCGATCACCGCGGGCGCGGCCTCCGCGCCCAGGCGGCGGTGGACGTCCTCGACCGAAACCTCCGGGACGGCGGTCTTGGCGTCGGCGACCAGGTCGCGATAGGTCTTCATGGCGTCTCCTCGGATGCGCCGGACGGCTCCACGCGCGCCGGGCGCGGCCCCAGATTACCACGTATCCCGATCGAGTCAACGGCGTACTCGCCACTTCCGTTGGGGGCCGCCCGCGCGATGCTATACTGAGCCACTCGGGTGATGCTCCCGTTCGCGCAATCACGGCAAGCAGATGCAGATCGCGATCGATGCGCGGCTCTGGGGCGAGCCCCGGAGCGGCATCGGCCGGTACACGCGGTCGCTCGTCGAGACGCTGGTCAAGATCGCCCCTGAGGAGCGCTGGGTCCTCTATCTCGACCGGCCGGCTCGCGAGCTGCCGACCGGTGTCGAGCCGCGGTGCCTGCCGTGGCCGCGGCGCCTCCTCTGGACGCTCTGGGCCGCGCCGCGCGACCTCCGCCGCCGGCCGGTCGATGTCTTCCATGGCGTGACCGGCTTCGAGCTTCCCCCGGCGGGCGGCGCGGCCCTGGTCACGACGGTCCACGATCTCGTCCCGCTCCGCTTTCCCCACCTCGTCCCGTGGCGCCACCGATGGGCCGTCCGCCTGCTCCTCGGGGACGCCATCCGGCGGGCCCGGCGGATCGTGACCGTCTCCCGGGCGACACGCGACGAGCTCCTCGCGCGCTACCCCCGCGCCGGCGGCAAGGTCCACGTCATCCCGGAGGCGCCCGCGCCGCACTTCGCCCCGCCGCCGGCCGCCGAGGTGGCGGCGATCCGCGCCCGGTACGGGCTCGACGCGCCCTACGTGCTGTTCGTCGGCCTTCTCGAGCCGAAGAAGAACCTCTCGGGCCTGCTCCAGGCCGTCGCGCGCCTGGTCGCCGCGGGCGAGTGGGGCGGCGCCCGGCTCGCGCTGGCCGGCACGCCCGGCTGGGGCGCGGTCGATGTCGCGGCGGAGAGCGAGCGCCTCGGCCTCGGGCGGATCACCCGCCTGCTCGGCGGCGTCCCCGACTCTCATCTGCCCGCGCTCTACGCGGGGGCGCGCCTGTTCGTGTGCCCGTCGCTCTGGGAGGGCTTCGGGCTGCCCGTGCTCGAGGCCATGGCCGCGGGCGCGCCGGTGGTGGCATCCCGCCGCGGCGCGCTGCCGGAGCTCGCGGACGATGCCGCGCTCCTCACCGAGCCCGAGCCGGCACCGCTGGCGGAAGCGCTCGGCCGAGCCCTGGCCGACGCGGGCCTGCGCGCGCGGCTGCGCGAGGCCGGTCTCCGGCGCGCCGCGACGTTCTCCTGGGAGCGGACCGCCGCCGAAAGCCTGGCGGTGTACCGCGCCGCCGCCGCATGAAGCCGGCCGCCGGCACGGCGGAGCGCGTCGCCCGGAACGCGCTGCTCAAGGTCGCCGTCCAGGCGACGCGGCTCCTGTCGCTCGCCTTCGTGATCCTGTCCGCGCGTGTCCTCGGCCCGGAGGGGTTCGGCAAGTTCACCTTCGCCTATGCGCTCGCGACGCTCCTCGGCGCGGCGCTCGACCTCGGGATGCACTCGCTCCTCGTCCGGAGCGTGGCGCGGGCGCGCCAGGACACCGCCGGGTACTGGGCCGCCGCCGCCACGCTGAAGCTCGCCCTGCTCCTCCCCGCCGCGCTCCTCCTCGTCGCGGTCCCGCTCCTCACCCGCCGCCCGCTCGACACGACGCTGGCCGTCGCACTGCTCGGCGCCGCGATCGCCCTCCAGTCCTTCATCGAGCTCGCGGTGGCGGTCTTCACCGGCTTCGAGCGCCTGGAGCTCGAGCTCGGCCTTCGCGTGGTGGAGAAGCTGCTCCTCTTCGGCGTGGGCGTGGCCGGGCTGGCCCTGGGCGGCCGGCTGCTCCTGGTCGCGGGCGCCTTCGCGTTCGCGGCGGCCGCTTCGCTCGCGCTCGCGGTCCTGCTGGTGCACCGTCGCCTGGCCCGCCTCGGCTGGCGCTGGGATCCCGTCGGCGCGCGGAGCCTCGGCCGGGCGCTCGGGCCCGTCGCGGTCGCCTTCATCCTGGCGTTCGCCACGACGCGGCTCCAGCCGCTCCTCGTCGCCTTGCTCGGCGGGGACGTCGCCGCCGGGTACTTC
Source organism: Candidatus Rokuibacteriota bacterium (assembly GCA_044866005.1). Lineage (GTDB taxonomy): Bacteria > Methylomirabilota > Methylomirabilia > Rokubacteriales > DASRDR01 > JBIOTN01. Next base: position 30,014 of record JBIOTN010000008.1, read on the forward strand.
GGCGCGGCCGTCCGGGTGCTCGACGCGGTCCAGGTGGTGCCCGTCGCGCTCGTGGCCGCGGTCTACCCGGTGCTGGCCCGGACGGCGTGGGGGGACCCGCGCTTCCGCGAGGCCGTCGTCCGGTCGATCGAGCTGCTCTTCATGCTCGGACTCCTCGTCGCCCTCGGCCTCGCCCATGGCGCCGACTGGCTCACCGGGTGGGTCTACGGCCCGAGCTACGCCCCCACGGCCCAGCTGCTCGCCATCCTCGGGGCGGCGGCGTGCCTGAGCTTCCTCAACTACTTCCTGGGGTTCGTCTTCCTCGCCCTGGACCGCCCCGAGCGCCTCCTCGGCGTCGCCGTGGTGAGCCTCGTCGCCAGCGCGGCGCTCACGCCCGGGCTCGTCCTCGCCTTCGGCGCGGCCGGTGGCGCCGTCGCCCTGGTCCTCGTCGAGGCCATCACGCTGACCGGAAGCCTCGTCGGCGTCTTGCCCTTCCTGCGGCTCCCCGTGGGGCCGGGGGTCCTGAAGGCGGGCGCGGCCGCGACCGGCGCGACCCTCGTCGCCGCGAGCCTGCCGCCGGGTAGCGGCTGGCGCCTGACGGCCGCGCTCCTCCTCTATCTGGTCGGGCTCGTCGCGCTGAGGCCCTGGCCGGCGGTCCGCTGGCGGCGGCTCGCGCGGGGAGTGCTGCCCTGATGCACGTGGTCCTCGACGCGCGATACGTCTCGCGGCGCCAGTCGGGGGTGGGACATTACACCGAGCGGCTCATGAGCGGCCTGGCCGCCATCGATCCGACGAACCGCTATACCTCGATCGTGTGCCGGGACGGGCCCGGCCCGCCTGCGGGGCCGCCGCACCTCTCGCGCTGGGCGCGATGGAGCACCCGGGTCTCGTTCGACAACCATCTCGTCGGCGACGCCTGGCTCCTCGGCTACGTCCCGTTCCGGCTCTACCGGCTCCGTGCCGACGTCTACCACGGCCCCGCCGTGTTTCTCCCGCTCGTGAAGCTCGGCTATCGCACCGTCGCGACGATCCACGATCTCGTGTCGTTCCTCTTCCCGGACACCGTGCCGCGGAAGTACAGCCTCTACATGCGCCTGATGACGCGCCTGGCGGCGCGCTCCGCGGACCGCATCATCGCGGTCTCCCGGGCGACGAAGGACGACCTCACGCGCGTGCTCGGGACGCCGGACGACAAGGTCGTCGTCATTCACGAGGCGGTGGCCCCGGAGTTCGCACTGCCGTCCGAGCCGCCGGCGTTGGCGGCGGTGTGCCGCCGGTACGGGATCCGGCCGCCCTACTGCCTGTTCGTCGGCAACCTGGAGCCGCGAAAGAACCTGGCGGGGCTCATCGACGCCTTCGCGCGGCTGGTGGGTCAGAACGCCTCCCCCACGCCCCAGCTCGTGATCGCGGGCACGCGGGGCTGGCTGTACAAGGCGATCTTCCGGGCGGTGGAGGCGCGGGGACTGACCGGCGCCGTGGTCTTCACGGGCTACGTTCCGCCGGCCGACTTGCCGGCGCTCTACGCGGGCGCCGCGTGCTTCGTCTTTCCCTCCCTCTACGAGGGCTTCGGCCTGCCGGTCCTCGAGGCGATGGCGGCGGGCGTGCCGGTCGTGGCGGCGCGCGTGGGGGCGATTCCCGAGGTCGCGGGCGAGGCCGCGCTGCTGGTCGACGCGCGCCGGCCGCAGGAGCTCGCCGACGCGATCGGGACCGTGCTCGCGGACCGGGCGCTTGCGGCCGAGCTCGTCGCCCGCGGCCGCGCGCGGGCGCGGACGTTCACCTGGGAGGGCGTCGCGCGGCAGACGCTGGCCGTGTACGAGTCGGTGCACGCGGGGGCGGATCAGCCGATGCGACTCCCAGGTGGGGGGGGCTCGGGGGGAGGACCCACCCCAGGGGCGGGGGGCGGTAGCAGGACTCCCCCCCCGGCTCGACGATGAAGGTTGCCCTCGACGCGCGGAAGCTCCGCGACTTCGGCATCGGCACCTACATCCGCGGGCTCCTCGGCGCCTTCGCGGCGCTCGGTCGTCCCGAGGAGCTGATCGCCTACGTGCCGCCAGGGGCAGAGCCCGAGGCCCCGCCCGCGTCCGGCGGCACGATCGCCTACCGCGCGGAAGGCGCGCGCCCGTACTCGCTCGCCGAGCTCTGGCGTCTGGCGGTCCGCGTCCGTCGCGACCGCGCCGAGCTCTTTCACGCGCCCCACTACGTGTGCCCGCCGCTCCTGCCGTGCCCCGCGGTCGTGACGATCCACGACCTGATCCACCTCCGCTTCCCCGACCGGCGGCGGCGCCGCGCCGCCCCGCTCTATGCCCGCGTCATGCTGCGGCTCGCCGTCAAGCGCGCGGCGCGCATCATCACGGTGTCGGAGTCGACGCGGCGCGACCTCGAGACGTGGCTCGGCGCGCCGCCCGAGCGCATCCGCGTGATCCCGAACGGCGTCGGGCCCGAGTTCCGGCCCCATGCCGGCGGCGCGTCGCTCGATGGCGCCCTCGCCGCGCTCGGCGTGGCGCGCCCGTATCTGCTCTTCGTCGGCAATCCCCTGCCGCACAAGAACCTGCCGCGCCTGCTCGACGCCTTCGCCGGACTGCCGGCCGAGGTCGGCCGTCTCGTGCTCGCCGGGATCCCGGCCGGGGCCCGGGCGGCGACGCTGGAGGCCTGCGCGGCGCGGGCGTTGACCGCGCGGGTCGCCGTCGTCGCGCCGCTGCCGGGCGCGGTGATGCCGCTTCTCTATCAGGGCGCCACCGCGCTCGCCTGCCCCTCGCTCTGGGAAGGCTTCGGATTGCCCGCGCTGGAGGCGATGGCGTGCGGCACGCCCGTCCTGGCCGGCGACCGCGGTGGTCTCCCCGAGGTGGTCGATGGCGCCGGCCTGCTCGTCGACCCCACGAACGTTGACGCGTTACGCGAGGGTTTGTATAATCTGGCGGCTCACGAATCGGTGCGCGCGGCGCTTCGGGCCGCCGGCTTGGCCCGAGCCCGCGCGTTTTCATGGCGGCAGGCCGCGGAGGCCACGCTCGCCACCTACCGGGAGGCCTTGGCACGAGACCCCAGGAGCCGAGGGTAACCGATGCGGGTCGCGCTGGTCCATGACTGGCTGACCGGCATGCGGGGCGGCGAGCGGGTGCTGGAGGCCCTCGTCGCTCTCTACCCCACCGCGACCATCCACACGCTGGTCCACGTCCCCGGGAGCGTCTCGCGGCACATCGAAGGGCGGCCCATCCGGACCTCCTTCGTCCAGCGCCTCCCGGGCGCGCCGGCCCGCTTCCGCCACTACCTGCCGCTCTTCCCGCTCGCCGCCGCGCGGCTTCGCCTGACGGGCTACGACCTGGTCCTCTCGACGAGCCACTGCGCGGCGCTCGGCGTGCGACCGCCGCGGGCCACGTGCCACGTCGGCTACTGCTTCACGCCGATGCGGTACGCCTGGCGCTTCGAGGGGGATTACGTGGATCGCGTACCGCGGGCGGCCCGCCCGCTCGCCCGCCTCGCCCTGGCCGCGCTCCGCCGGTGGGATCGGGCGGCGGGCCGGCGTGTGGGCCATCTGGCGTGCATCTCGCGCCACGTGGCCGACCGGATCCGCGAGGCCTACGGCCGGGAGGCGCGCGTCATCTATCCCCCGGTCCGGACCGACCTCTTCCGGCCGGACGGCCCGCCGGGGGGCACGTTCCTCTGCGTGTCGGCGCTCGCCCCGTACAAGCGGCTCGACGTCGCGGTCGACGCCTTCACGCGGCTTCACTGGCCGCTCACCGTGATCGGTGCGGGCCCCGAGGAGGCGCGGCTCCGTCGCCGCGCGGGCCCCACGGTCCGGTTCCTGGGCTGGCAGGACGACGAGGCGCTCCGGACGGCGTACGCGCGCTGCCGCGCCTTCGTCTTCCCGGCCGAGGAGGAGTTCGGCCTCGCCCCTCTCGAGGCGATGGCCGCGGGGCGCCCGGTGATCGCCTTCGGCCGCGGCGCCCTCACGGAGACGTGCGTCGAGGGCGTGACCGGCCTCTTTTTCCAGGAGCAGACCGCGGACGCGCTGATCGACGCGCTCAGGCGCTTTGAGCTGTCCGACTGGAATCCCGAGAAGATCCGGGCCCACGCCCTGCGCTTCGACGAGCGTCGGTTCAGGACGGAGATGACCGCCTTCGTGGATGACTGTCTGGCCGCGGCGCGAGCAGAGGCCCCGACGTGCTGAAGGAGCGGCGACTCTGGCTCGTGCTCGCGCTGGTCGCGGGCGACGCCGCGGCCGTGACGCTGGCCCTCCTGGCGGCCTACGTCATGCGATTCTGGGCCGGGTTCATCCCGGCGCCCCTCGGCGTCCCGCCCATCGAGCCCTACCTGGCCCTGCTGCTGCCCCTCCTGCCGCTCCACGCGCTCGCCCTGCGCGTCGTGGGGCTCTACGAGTACCGGCACGAGCGGACCAAGGCGGACGAGGCGTTTCTCGTCGTCCAGGGCGTGAGCCTCGCCACCCTGTTCCTGGTCGCCTCCACCTTCTTCATCCGGAACTTCTCCTACTCGCGGCTCGCGATCGTGCTGTTCTGGGGCCTCGACGTGGTCTCCGTGTACGCGTTGCGCCTCCTGATCCGCGAGGTGGTGCGGGGGCTGAGGCGCCACGGGCGGTTCGTGCGCCGGGCGCTGGTGGTCGGGGCGGGTCCGCTCGGTCAGGAGGTCGTCCGTCGCCTCCGCGGCCATCCCGAGTTCGGTGTGCGGGTGGTCGGCTACCTCGACGATCAGGCCCCGGCGGGCGAGCGTGTCGAGGGCAAGGAGATCCTGGGGGGTCACGAAGCGGTGACCCGCGTCCTCACCGACTACGCGGTCGACCAGATCTTCGTCGCCCTGCCGCGGGAAGCGCACCACGAGATGCTGAAGATCCTCAACGCGATCGAGGGCGAGCTGGTGGACGTGCGCATCGTCCCGGACATCCTGCAGTTCGTCACCCTGCGGGCGACCGTGGAGGAGCTCGAGGGCTTGCCCGTGATCAGCCTGGCGCAGTCGCCGATCATGGGCTGGAGCCGGATCGCCAAGCGGGCGGTGGACCTGACGCTGTCGGCGATGGGGCTGGTCGTGCTCGCGCCGGTCATGGGGGTGATCGCGCTCGCCATCCGGCTCAGCTCGCCGGGGCCGGTGCTCTACCAGCAGGAGCGGATGGGCCTCGACGGCCGGTCGTTCGCGATGTACAAGTTCCGCTCCATGTGCGTGGACGCCGAGGCGGAGAGCGGGCCGGTGTGGGCCGCGGAGAGCGACGCGCGCCGGACGCCGCTGGGCCGCCTGCTGCGCCGCTTCTCCCTCGACGAGCTGCCGCAGCTCTGGAACGTCTTCAAGGGTGACATGAGCCTGGTCGGGCCACGCCCCGAGCGGCCGTTCTTCGTCCAGCAGTTCAAGACGCTGATCCCCCAGTACATGCTGCGGCACAAGGTCAAGTCCGGCATGACCGGCTGGGCGCAGGTGAACGGCCTCCGGGGCAACACGTCGCTGGAGAAGCGGATCGAGTACGATCTCTACTACATCCAGAACTGGTCCGTCGCGCTGGACGTGAAGATCCTGCTCCTCACCCTGTACCGGGCCTGGCAGCATCGCCGTGCCCACTGAGCGCCGGGGAACGTCGTGCGCGGCTTGATCCTCGCGGGTGGCCGCGGCACGCGGCTGCGCCCCATCACCTTCACCTCGGCCAAGCAGCTGGTTCCGGTCGCGAACAAGCCCATCCTGTTCTACGGGCTGGAGGCGCTCGCGGCGTCGGGCCTGGAGGAGATCGGCATCGTCGTGGGGGACACCCACCAGGAGATCCGGGACGCGGTGGGCGACGGGCGCCGGTGGGGCGTGCGGGCGACGTACATTCCGCAGGACGCGCCCCGTGGGCTGGCCCACGCCGTCCTCACCGCGGAAGCCTTCCTCCGTGGCCGTCCCTTCGTCATGTACCTCGGCGACAACCTCATCCGCGAGCCGCTCGCGCCGCTCGTGGCGCGCTTCCGGGCGGAGCAGCCGAACGCGCAGATCCTCCTGGCCAAGGTCCCGAACCCCCAGGACTTCGGGGTAGCCGAGCTCAAGGACGGGCGGGTCGTGCGGCTCGTGGAGAAGCCCCGGACGCCGCCGTCCGACCTCGCGCTGGTCGGGATCTACATGTTCGACGACCACGTCTTCGATGCCGCGCGCGCGATTCGCCCCTCCTGGCGCGGCGAGCTCGAGATCACGGACGCCATTCAGCAGCTCATCGACCGGGACCTCGCGGTGCGCCCCCACGTGATCGAGGGGTGGTGGAAGGATACCGGGAAGCTCGAGGACCTGCTCGAGGCCAACCAGATCATCCTCGACTCCCTGGAGAGCCGGGTGGACGGGGTGGTCGAAGGCTCCGAGCTCTCCGGTAAGATCGTCATCGAGCGGGAGGCGAAGGTGGTGGGGAGCCTGGTCCGCGGTCCCGCGATCATCGGTCGCGGCGCGCTCGTCGAGCGCGCCTACGTCGGGCCGTTCACCTCGATCGGCGACGGCGTCACGCTCCGGCGCTGCGAGATCGAGCACTCCATCGTCCTCGAGGGCTCCTCGATCACCGACATCGACGGCCGGGTCGAGTCGAGCCTCATCGGAAAGAACGTCAGCGTCTACCGGGCCTCGGGCAAGCCCCGCGCGTATAACCTGATGCTGGGGGACCGGAGCCAGATCGGGCTCCAGTAAATCTCGGAGGGGGGTGTCGCCCCCCTCCGACGGCCCTCCCGGCTTGAGCCTCGGCCGGTCGGATTTTTCATCTCGGCCGTGACGCGCTCGGCCTGCGGCCTCGCGGCCGTCCCGGCCGTTCGTGGAGCGAGGATCGGGCCTGCCTCCCCCCAGGACGCGGCGGCGCGCTGGAGGGCGTCGTCTCTGAGGATCACGCGATGCGAGTGCTGGTGACGGGGGGAGCGGGGTTCATCGGCTCGCACTTCGTCCGCCACCTCCTCCGGGCGTACCCCGGTTACGAGGTCGTCAACCTCGACAAGCTGACCTACGCCGGCAATCCGGCGAACCTCGCGGACGTCGACGGGGATCCTCGCTACCGGTTCCTGCAGGGCGACATCTGCGACCCTGCGGTGGTGCGCACGGGGATCGCCGGCTGCGAGGCCGTGGTCAATTTCGCCGCCGAGTCCCACGTGGATCGCTCGATCCACGACGCGGGCGAATTCGTGCACACGGACGTGTACGGGACATGGGTGCTCCTGGAGGCGGCGCGCACCCACCGCGTGGCGCGGTACGTCCAGGTCTCCACGGACGAGGTGTACGGCTCGATCCCGACCGGCGCCTTCGCCGAGGGCGACCGTCTGAGCCCGTCGAGCCCGTATGCGGCGTCGAAAGCCGGCGGTGACCACCTCGCGCTGGCCTACTTCGCCACCTACGGGCTCTCCGTGGTCGTCAGCCGGGGCGCCAATACGTTCGGGCCCAACCAGTACCCGGAAAAGCTCGTCCCGCTGTTCATCACGAACGCCCTCGACGACTCGCCGCTGCCGCTCTACGGCGATGGCGGGCAGGTCCGCGACTGGCTCTACGTGCTCGATCACTGCGCGGCGCTCGATCTCCTCCTGCACAAGGCGCCCGCCGGGGAGGTCTACAACGTCGGGGCGGGCCACGAGCTCACGAACCTCGCCCTGACCCGGCAGATCCTCGGCCTGCTCGGGAAGCCCGAGAGCCTGATCCGGCCGGTCGCCGACCGCCCCGGTCACGACCGCCGCTACGCGCTCGACACCGCCAAGCTGCGCGCCCTCGGCTGGGCGCCCGGCCACCGCTTCGACGACGCGCTGGCCGCGACGGTCGCCTGGTACCGCGCGAACGAGGCGTGGTGGCGCCCGCTCAAGTCGGGAGACTTCCGCCGCTACTATCGACGGCAGTACGGCGCATCCTGACGGGCGCGGTCCCGCCGCCCCCTCCCTCACCGACCGCCGCCGGCCGCGTGGCCGGTCCGGTGACAAATCGCGCAACGCGCGGACGTAATTGGTCACGCCCGCACCAGCCGCCCTGTCTCAACTGGGAGCCGAGTGCGGATAACTCGGCCGGCCACAACCCCCCCATCTCCCGCGCCCCGGTGGCCCGACCTTTGCTTCGTTCACGCTGTCGTTGACGCGCTCGAGCCGATGGGCGGCGCGGCGACGACCAGGCGAGAATAGCGAACTCCCGGACCCGACCCCGGGAGCAGGCCAGGCCACCGAACGCTACGACGATCTCGGGCCTCGGTGGCCTGGCCCATTTTTTCGTCTCGAAGGGGGGTTCCACCCCCCTCCGAACCGCCCCCCCTCGGTTGCGCCGGCGGAGCCGGCGCTCGGAGCGCTTCGGTGATCGCGCTCGTAGCGGTCGAGCCGTTCGCGACGCCTGGGCGTCTGATCGTCGTTCGGATCGGTCCTCTGGCGGGCACACGGCCCTGGCGGAGCGCGTGCGGGGCGCAAAACCGCGTGCTATTCTTCTCGGCATGATGGGCGCGGAGACATATCGGGGCAAAGGCCTCATCGCCGACCCCATCCATCAGTACATCCCCTTTACCCGCCCCGAGGGTGGGCTTCCCGGCGAGGTGACCGAGCAGGACCTCATCGACACCCCCTGGGTCCAGCGGCTCCGCCGGATCCCGCAGCTCCAGTCCGCGCGCTGGGTGTTCCCGACGGCCGAGCACAGCCGGTTCACGCACGCCCTCGGCGCGATGCACGTGGCCGGCCGCTTCGCGCTCCAGCTCGCGCCCTCGCTGCGCTCCGTCTTCCCCGACGCCCCCTCCACGGCGCTCGTGGAGGAGCTCCTGCGGATGGCCGGGCTGCTCCACGACATCGGGCACGGGCCGTTCGGGCACTTCTTCGACGACAACTTCCTGGCCGACTACGACCTGACGCACGAGCTGGTCGGCCAGCGGATCATCCGGGAAGAGCTGGCGGAGATCGTCGCCGGGCTCCGGCGCAGCCCGAGCGGACCATTCGCCGAGGGCGAGGCGATCGACCCGAACTGGATCTGTTACCTCATGGGGAAGGGCTACACGCACCCGGAGGCCGGCGACCCGCCCTGGCTCGCGTTCCTCAAGCCGATCCTCTCCGGCATCTACACGGCGGACAACCTCGACTACGTCCTGCGGGACTCGTACATGTGCGGCGTGTCGGTGGGGGCCGATCTCGAGCGCATCATCTACTACAGCTTCTTCACGCCCGAGGGGCTGACGCTCGCCCGCGCCGGCACGCAGGCCCTGATCATGTTCCTGACGGCCCGCTACTACATGTACACGAACGTCTACTACCACCGCACGACGCGGGCGATCGACCTGCACCTGAAGGAGATCTTCCGTCCCACGATGCGGATCCTCTTCCCCTGGGACCTGCGCCGGGACCTCCACCCGTACCTCCACCTGACCGAGTGGACGCTGCTCGAGGAGGTCGGCCGGTGGCACGACGCCGAGGATCCGGAGCGGCGGACGCTCGGGCAGGAGTGGCGGCAGATCCTCGACCGTCGGCTCAAGTGGCGGATGGTGCACGAGGAGATCCTCGACGACTCGATGATCAAGGTCTGGGCGGTCATGCGCCCGGAGTACGTGGCGGGCCAGGTCCGGGAAGCGCTGCCGCGCGCGCTCAAGGACGCCGAGTTCCAGATCGACCTGGCATTCCAGGATCCCCGGCCGCTGAATCCGCTCGGCATGGGCGACCGGCAGATCTACATCTACGACGGCGCGGCGGGGCGCGTGTCCAAGGAGCCGCTGGCGGGCTTGTTCAAGTACTTGCCCGGGAAGGTGGCCCAGTGCCGGATCTTCGCGCGCGATCACCGGCACGATCGCGAGCTCACCGAGGCCTTTCGCCAGGTGCTGTATGAGGACCGACCGGCCATCCCCACCAACGTCTAGTGGGTCGGGGGGGTCTCGGGAGACCCCCCCGATGCCCCCCCTCG
>JBIOTN010000009.1:0-18690 GCA_044866005.1 Candidatus Rokuibacteriota bacterium
GTCCTAGTCGCGGGGGCGGGCGGGCGGCGGGCCGGGCCGCGGGCGTCGCGCCGTCACCGGGGTGAGGGCGCGGTGATCGGGCACGTCGCCGGGGAGCAGGGGGCGCTCCGGCAGCCGGTACTCGACCTCGCGGTATTCCCCGGCCCGGAAGACTGTCAGGCTGACCGCGTCGCCGACCTTCAGGCCGCGCATGACCTCGAAGAGCCGCTCCGTCGAGTTCAGGCGCGTGCCGTTGACGCTGGTCACGATGTCGCCGCCGACCAGGTACTCCCGGCCATCGAACACCAGCTCGAGCCGTCCCGCGCGCAGCCCCAGCTTTTCCGCGGGGCTGCCCGGCTCCACCACCTCCACGAGGAGCCCCTCGACGATCGGCATCCGCAGGAGGTCGCGGAGATCGTCGCCGACGAGCTGGCCGTGGAAGCCGAGCCAGGGCCGGACCAGGTGGCCGCGGGCGAGGAGCGTGGGGATGGCCGCCTTGGCCACGTTGATCGGGATCGCGAAGCCGATGTTCTGGGCGTCCGAGATGAGGGCGGTATTGATGCCGACCACGTCGCCGCACCGGTCGAGCAGGGGCCCGCCCGAGCTGCCCGGGTTGATGGGCGCGTCGGTCTGGATCATCGGCTCCATGAGCGAGAACGGCGTGTCCGGCAGGATGCGGTTGATGGCGGACACGATCCCGCGGGTCAGCGACTGGTCGAGCCCCAGCGGGTTGCCGATCGCCAGCACGTCGTCGCCGACGCGGAGGGTATCGGAGTCGCCGAGCCTCACCACGGGTAGCGTGCCGCCGGCGTCCTCCGGCAGGCGGAGCAGCGCCAGGTCGAAGATCGGGTCGGCGCCCACCAGCTCCGCCGGCCAGGTCGTGCCGTCGTCCAGCGTCACGCCGATGGACTGGCGCGCATAGACCACGTGCGAGCTGGTGAGGATGAGCCCGGAGGGCTGGAGGAGAAATCCCGAGCCGACGACGTGGGTCACGCGATCCGCGGTCCGGTAGGGATTGATCGAGGTCGCCGCGACGAAGACGACGGCGGGCGACACCCGGGTGAAGATCTCCGGCACGGGCTCCGTGCACCGCGCGCTCGCCCGCTCGGCCGCCAGGCCCGGTCGGACCGCGCTGCAGGAGCCCAGGGAGCCGAGGAGGACCAGGAGGGCGAGCAGGCCCGCCGCGCTCGGCCGAGTCGACCATCCCCCTCCGGTGGCCATGGGCGATCCTCCTCATTCCCCGCGAATGCGGCGACAAACTCCTTGACGAACCCGGGGGCCGGCAATCAGAATATACGCCCGATGGCGCGACTGTGCCGCCTGCACGAGCGCGGTCGGGAGCCTCGCGGTCGCGCCGCGCGCCGGCTCGCGCGATCCCGCCCCGGCCGGGCTCCCGTCACCCTCCTGATGCTCGCGCTCCTGCTCTCCGCCTGCGCCGCCGGCCCGCCGGCGTCACCCGATCGGCCGCCGGCGGCCGGACCGACCGGCGGCGCCGCATTCGAGGTCGGGCGCGACACCTTCGCGTTCCCCAACCTCGTCCGCGCGCACCATCCCGAGCGGGACGTCGGCTTCGCGAACTACTGCATCATCATGGCGCGCGCCGTGAACCAGTTCTTCCGGTTCGCGCGCTTCGCGCCGGACGAGCCCGTGCTCCCGGCGGACGCCTACACGGCTCGCGTGCGCGAGCTCCTCGCCCTGAGCCCGCGGGCGGCCCCGCGGCCGGCGGCGGCGCGCATCGTGATCCCCGGCTATCCCGACCTCCACACCTTCTCCCGCGCCCAGGAGCCGGCCATCAAGGCCGCCTTCGGCTCGAGCCTGCTCAGCATGCTCCACTGGCGCACCTGGCGCGTGGCGCTGCCGCTGCCCCCGGGGCACCAGGGCCGGCTCGCGCGCGAGCTCCAGGCGGAGCTCGACGCCGGCCGGCCGGCGCCGCTCATGATCACGAACTTTCCCGATCCCGACGTCCTGAACCACGCCGTCCTCGTGTACGGGTACCGCGCGCGCGCGCCCGTCGTGGAGTTCCTCGCCTACGACCCGAACGATCCCGGCAGCCCGCTCGGCCTCCACTTCGAGGCGCGCACGGGCGCCTTCTGGGTCGAGGCGCTCCCCTACAGTCCGGCGGGACGCATTCGCGCCTTCCGGCTCTTCGCGTCCCCCCTCCTCTAGCCGCCGATGGCGGTCGAGCCGATCGCCGTGACGGGCGCCGGGGTCGTCTGCCCGATCGGGCAGGACCTCGACGCGTTCTGGGCCGGGCTCGTCGCCGGCGTGTCCGGGATCGGCGAGATCGAGCGCTTCCCGGTGCGCGACCTGCGCGTGACGCGTGGCGGCGAGGTGAAGAAGCTCCCGCCCGAGCACGGGCCCCGCATGCCGCCGTGCCGCGCCTCGCGCTTCCTCCGCCACGCGGCGCGGGAGGCGCTGGCCGGCGCGGGCTTCCAGGCGCCGCCAGCGGACCCCGGGCGCGTGGCCGTCGTCATCGGCACCGCGCTCGGGGGGATCGACGACGCCGCCCGGGCGCTCCGCGGCACGGGGGGCCTCCGCGGGCTCGTCGGCTCGCTCTACGACGGGCCGGCCTGGAACCTGGCCCGCTGGCTCGGCGCCGAGGGCCCGGTCCTCACGGTCTCGACCGCCTGCGCCTCCGGCGCGACAAGCGTCGGCGTGGCGGCGGACCTCCTCCGCGCCGGGCGGGCCGATGTCGCCCTGGCCGGGGGCGTGGACGTCCTCTGCCGGTTCGTCCAGCGCGGCTTCAACGTGCTGCGCTCGCTCACCCGGGACGAGGTGCGACCCTTCGACCGCCGCCGCAGCGGGATCCTCCTGGGCGAAGGGGCGGGGCTCGTGGTCCTGGAGCGGCCGGCCGCGGCCGCCGCACGGGGCCACCGCACGCCGCTCGGCTTCCTCCTCGGCCACGCGAGCATCGCCGACGGCACCCACATCACGGGCCCCGACCCGGAGGGGCGCGGGCTCGAGCTGGCGATCCGATCGGCGCTTGGCGAGGCGGGCGTCGAGCCGAGCGCGGTCGACTTCGTCAGTGCCCACGGGACCGGCACGGCCGTGAACGACCGCGTCGAGACCGACGTCCTCAAGCGCGTGCTCGGGCCGCGGGCCCGCGCTGTCCCCGTGAACTCCATCAAGGCCCACCTCGGCCACACCATGGGCGCCGCCGCGACGCTCGAGGCGATCATGGCCCTGCTGGCGGGCCGTCATGGGCAACTGCCGCCGACCCTCAACTACGGGGAGCCCGATCCGGACTGCGACCTGGACTGCGTTCCGAACGAGGCCCGGGCCCATCGCCCCCGGGTGATGCTCTCCACCTCCCTCGGCTTCGGCGGCTGTAATGCCGCCCTCGTGCTGGCGAGCGCATGAGGCCTCCCGGGTCGCTCCGCGTCCCATGAGCGCCGGGCTCACCGCGCGAGCCGAGGGCGGCGTCCGGGCGGCCGAGCTGCCGGCGCCTCGCGTCCGCGGCGTCGGCCTGCTCACCGGCTGGGGCGAGGGGCTCGCGGCGCTCGCGGCGGCGCGCCCCGAGCCCGGCGCGGCGCTCGTCGCGGTTCCGACCCCGGTGCTCGGCGGCGAGCGCTTTCGCCGCGCCACCCGGGAATGTCTGCTCGGAGCGGCCGGGGTCCGGGCCGCGACACTCGACGCCGGGCTGCCCGCGGAGGCGCTGGCCGGGCCGCGCACCGGCCTCCTCTACGTCAGCGCGACCGCGTACGCCGGCGCGAACCGGAGCTTCCTCGAAGACGAGAGCTCGACGACGCTCCACTTTCCCTACACGGCGCCCAGCGCGCTGCCCGGCGAGGTGACGATCGAGTACGGCCTCCGGGGGCCGTACGTGAACCTGATGGGCGGCGGTCCCGCCGCGCTGCACGCGCTCTGGTACGCCGCCGGCTGGCTGGCCGCCGGGGCCGCCGACCGCGTCCTGGTCCTGGCGGTGGAGGCCGTCCACGAGGTCCGCGATCTCTTCGCCCGCGCGCGCCGGCTCTACACCGCCCCGCTCGTGGAGGGCGCGGCCTGCCTCCTGCTCGAGCCGGGGGACGGCCGGCCGCTCCGCTGGGCCTCGGCCGCCGGTCCCGCCAGCCGCACGGCGACGCGCGTCGGCGACGTCCTCGACGCGGTCCTCGCGGACCGGACGCCGCGCGTCGTGGCCGGCTGTCCGCCCGCCCTCGGCCCGGGACGGGCGGAGCGACGGGCGCTCGCGGCACGCGGGCTCGCCGCGGCCACCGCGGTCGGAGGCGGGATGGGCGATGCGCTGGCCTGTGCGCCGCTCATCGGGCTCATGCAGGCGCGCGCCGCCGGTGCCGACGGCGCGTGCCTGATCACGGCGGCGTGGCGGAACGACTACGGCGCGGTCCTCTGGCCGCTCTGAGGGAGGGCGATGGACGAGTCGGCGATCCTCGACGAGCTACGCGACATCATCGTCAAGCGCTTGAAGTTCGACCCGAAGGTGGTCGCCCCGATCACCGGCGAGACGCCGCTGCCGAAGGGCCTCGAAGGGGCCCTCGGGCTCGACTCGCTGGACTTCATCGAGCTCTCGATCGCCCTCGAGGAGCGCTTCGGCGTGGTGGTGCAGGACGGCGAGCCCGTCGAGACCCACTTCGTCACGCTCGGGTCGCTCGCCCGCTTCGTCCGCGCCCGCCAGAGCGGCACGGCCTGAGGGCACGGCCGGCCGGCCGGGGCGCGGGCGCCGCGCTCGGCCGGCCCGTGGTCCGGTGGCCGCTCGGGGGACCGCGTGGTAGGCTCGACGCCGTGAAGACGCCCCCGCCCGAGCCCACGGCCTCCGCGCCGAGCGTGCGGCCGCGGTGGCATTCCCACCCCTACAATCGCGCCGCCTCCTACCGCCTCGCGGCCCTCATGGCCTGGCTGCCGCGTCCGACCCGGCTGGCCCTCGCGCGAGGGCTCGGGCGACTCGCCGCGCGATTCCTGCCGGTCGAGCGGCGCGTGGTCCGGCAGACGCTCGAGCGCGTGACCGGCGCGACCGGCGCCCGCCTGGACGAGCTGACGCTCGGGGTCTTCCGTGACTTCGCGATGTGCTTCAGCGACCTGATCTCGACCAACCGGCGATCGCCCTCGCGGCTCACGGCCCACGCCGCGCCCGTGACCGTGGCGCCGTGGCTCACCCAGCTCGGCAGCGGCGTGATCTCCCTCACCGCCCACGTCGGCAACTGGGAGCTGGCCGGACGCCTCCTGGCCTGGCGCGCCGCCCGGCCGACCCACGTCGTCGTGACCGAGGACGAGGCGCGCGAGCTCGAGCGCTGGGTGCGCCGGAACGGCGACGGCGTCGCGTTCGTGCCGCGCTCCCGCCCTACCGTCTCGCTCCAGCTCCTCGCGGCGATCCGGCGCGGCGACGTCGTGGCCCTGCAGGGCGACCGGGCGCTGGGCAACCGCGGGGACGTGGCCATGCCCTTCTTCGGCCGGCCGGCTCCCTTCCCCATCGGGCCGTTCCGGCTCGCCCGGGCGTCGGGCGTTCCGATCGTGCCGGCGTTCTGTCTCCTCGACGCCGACTACCGCTACGCGGTGACGGTGGTCGAGCCGATCTCCGTCACGCCGGGCGGCGAGGAAGAGGCGCTGCGCGCGTGGGTCGCCCTGCTCGAGGACGTCGTGCGCCGGCACCCCACGCAGTGGTTCAACTTCTTCGATGTCTGGGACCCCTTCGCCCCTTGACACCACGGCCGGCGTGGCGGAGATCGCCCGCGGCGACGCGGCGCGGCACGCCGCGGCGTTGGCGCGGCTGCTCCCGCCCGAGCTCGCGTCCTGGTTCGACGCCTCGTTCATCCGCTCCTCCATCCTCTACGACGAGTTCGTCCACCGGCTCGCCGCCGAGGTCTTCCGGCAGACCGACCTCCCGGCCGCGGCGCGCGAGCCGGGCAGCGCGGCGGAGCTCGCGGCCCGCGCCGGGCTCGACGTGGGCCGCGCGCTCGTCCCGCTCGACTGGATCCTGCGCTACCTGGCGGTGAGGGGGACGCTCGAGGAGGTGCGCGCCCACGACGGCGCGCGGCGCTTCCGGGCGCGCGGCCCGCTTCCCGTCCTCGATCCGGGAGGCGTCCGGGAGGCGCAGCGGGCGCACGACCCGTCCTGGCTTCCCTCCTACGTGCTGGCGGAGACCGTGGCCCACGACTACCCGGCGTTCTTTCGCGGCGGGGCCACGGGGGAGCAGATCCTCTTCTCGCCGGCCCGCCTTCGCCTGTGGCTCGAGTACTTCTCCAACGACAACCGGCTCTACGCCGTGAACAACCGGGTCGGCGCGATCGCCGTGGACGCATGGATGCCGCGCCGGACGGGAACGGTCCTCGAGCTCGGCGGGGGGCCCGGGAGCGCCGCCAGCGCCGTGCTCGAGCGGCTCACGGGATCGGGGCGGCTCGGCGAGCTCCGCGCGTACCGGTTCACCGAGCTGGTCCCGGCGTTCCTGCGGCGCGGGCAGTCGGTGCTCCAGTCCCGGTTCCCGGGGGCCCCCCTGGCCTTCGGCGGGCTCGACATGAACCTCGCCTTCGAGCCGCAAGGCGTGACCCCGGGGAGCCTGTCGGTGGTCTACGCGGTCAACACGCTCCACGTGGCCTACGACCTCGCCGCCACGCTCGCCGAGGTCTTCCGCGCGCTCGAGCCGGGCGGCCGCCTCATCATCTCGGAGTGCGTGCGCCCGCTGCCCGGCCAGGCCATCTACCCCGAGTTCGTCTTCAACCTCATGGCGGCGTTCCGGTCCCCGCGGCTCCATCCGGTCTACCGGCCGAACGGCGGCTTCCTGACGCCCGAGCAGTGGACGGCGGCGATGGAGACGGCGGGATTCGAGGAGGTGCGCTTCCTTCCCGAGGTCGTCCGGCGCCGCGATCGGCTGCCTACCTTCTTCGTCGCCGCCATCGGCGCGACACGCCCCGCGTGAGCGCGCGGCGCCGGCTCGACCGCCGGCACCGCCCCGTGGCCGCGGCCCCGCCCGGTCCGAATCCCCGGGTCCGTATTGACGAAACGGGAGCCGGCCCGCAGAATGAACCCGCCGACGCGGCGGCGCCGCCGCTCGACGTCGTGGCGTCGGGCGCGTGGGGCACGTGCGCGGGGGGAGGACGACCACCGGTGGGGAACGGCGAGTGCGCCGCGGGCGCGTAGGCTCGCGGGCCCGAGGCCCGGGCGGGTGAGGGCGTCCGGCGTCGTCGTCACCGGGCTCGGGGTGGTGAGCCCGTACGGGCTCGGGCGCGCCGCCTTCTGGGCCGGCCTCAGCGCCGGGCGGTGCGCGATCGGCCCCGTGACGCTCTTCGAGGCCGACGGCTTCCGCGCCCGGATCGCGGCCGAGGTCCCCGGCGACACGCTCCTGCCGGCCGCCTCGCGACGGCGGTCGCGCGCCGACCGGCTCGCGATCGCCGCCGCGGACGAGGCCGTGGCCGACGCGGGCCTGGACCGGAAGACGCTGCGCGCGGCCGCCGTGGTGGTCGGCGGCATCGGCGGGGGCATGCTGGAGGTCGAGGCGTGGTACTGGCGCCTCCGGCGGGAGGGCGTGGACGACCCGGCCCTTCGGCCGGCGCTGCGGAGCGCGCTGCCCGAGGCCCACGCCGACACGCTCGCGCGGCGGTACGGGACGACCGGGCCCAAGGAAACCGTGGTGCTCGCCTGCAGCTCGGGCTCGGCCGCGCTCGGGCTGGCCGCGGACATGATCCTCGCCGGCGAGACGGCGGTGGCGCTCGCCGGCGGCGTGGATGCCCTGACGCGGACGTGCTTCATGGGCTTCAACGCGCTCAAGCTCCTCGATCCGGAGCCGTGCCGGCCCTTCGCCCGGGATCGCGCCGGGATGTCCATCGGCGAGGGGGCCGGCTTCGTCGTGCTCGAGGATCCCGCCCACGCCGCCGCCCGGGGCGTCCGGCCCTACGCGGCCCTCGCCGGCTACGGGCTCACCACCGATGCCTACCACGTGACCGCGCCGCACCCGGACGCGGAGGGCGGGGTCCGCGCGATCGTCGAGGCCCTCGAGCGGGCCGGCGTCCCGCCGGGCGCCGTGGGCTACGTCAACGCGCACGGGACCGGCACGGTGCAGAACGATCGCGCCGAGGCGGTGGCCCTCCGCAAGGTCTTCGGCCCGGAATCGGTCCTCGTGAGCGCGACCAAGTCGCTGATCGGGCACACGATGGCCAGCGCCGGGGCGCTGGAGGCGATCGCCACCGTCCTGGCGCTCGCCCACGACCTCGTGCCGCCCACCGCGCACCTCACCGACCCGGACCCCGAGATCCCGTTCGACTGCGTGCCGGTCACGGCGCGCCCGGCGCGCGTCCAGTACGCGCTCTCCAACTCCTTCGGCTTCGGCGGCCAGAACGTGAGCCTGCTGGTGGGTCGCGTGGCCGACCCGCGATGAGCCGCCGCCCCGGCCCGGCGGACGGCGGGCCGGCGGGGCGCCCTCGCGCCGTCATCACCGGCCTCGGGAGCGTGAGTGCGCTCGGCGCGGTGGGCGGGCCCGGGCTCGTCGCCGCCCTGGCCCGCGGCGTGTCGGGCATCAGGCCGGTTCAGGCCTTCTCGACGGACGGGCTCGCCCACCACCTGGCCGGCGAGGTCGGCGACGTCACCTCGCACCTCTCGGCGGAAGACGTCCGGCGGCTGCCGCGGCTCAGCCAGCTCGCGGTGGCCGGGTGCCGACTCGCGCTGGCCGACGCGGGCGCCGAGCGCGGGGCGCTGCCGCGACTCGGCCTCGTGTTCGGCTCCGCGTGGGGGGACCTGCGCTCGTCGGAAGCCTTCCTCCTCGGTTACCTGGCGCGCGGGCCGCTCGGGCTCTCCCCGCTGGCCTTTCCCTCCACCGTCATGAACGCCATGGCGGCGCACGCGGCCCTTGCCGTGGGCGCCCAGGGCCCGATGCTGACCCTGAACGAGAACGGCGTCGCGGGCGACCTGGCGGTCGTGCACGCCGCGCGGCTGATCGCTGCGGGTCGCGCGACGGCCGTCCTCGCCGGGGGCGTGGACGAGCTGTGCGCCATCCTCTACCGGGAGCTCGGGCGGCTCGGCACCACGTCCCCGCGCCGGGCCGGGGCCGAAGGCTGCTGGCCCTTCGACCGCCGCGCCAACGGCACGATCCTCGGCGAGGGCGCGACGGTCCTCCTCCTGGAGGCCGCGGACTCGGCGGCCGCGCGCGGCGCGCGGGTCTACGCCGAAGTGGCCGGGGTCGCGTCGGGGAACCTGCCCTCGGCGCCCCGCCGATTTCCGTCGCCGCGACATCGCGAGCCGACCGTCATCCGGCGCGCGCTCGCCGCGGCCGGGGCCGCGCCCGCCGACGTGGACGCCGTCTATCTCACCGGCAGCGGCGACCCGGCGCAGGATGCCTGCGAGCTGGACCTGCTGGGTGGGGTGTTCGACCCGCACGCCGGCGCGCGCCCGCGGCTGACGGCGCTGACCCCGCTGGCCGGGGCGCATGCCGGGCTGGGCGGGCTCCGGATCGCCGCCGCGGCGGCGTTCACGCTCGGCCACGGGCGGCTGCCGGGGCTGCCGGACCTCGAGGCGCCGGTCTCCGATGGCGTCGAGTTCGCCACCGGCGCGGCGGTCGCGCTCGGCCGGGCCCGCACCGTCCTCGTGCACGGCCTGGCGCGCGGCGGCGGGCACGCCGCGCTGGTGCTCCGCGCCGCATGACGCCCCGGCTGCTGGCCGTCGTCCCCGCCTTCAACGAGGCCCCGACCGTCGGCGCCGTCGTCGCGGCGCTTCGCGAGGTCTGCCCGGTCATCGTGGTGGACGATGGCTCGACCGACGCCACGGGCGCCCGTGCCCTGGCGGCAGGCGCCACGCGCGTCATCATGCGCGCGCGGCGCGGCGGCAAGGGCGCGGCGCTCCGCGGCGGGTTCGCCGAGGCCCTGCGCCTGGGCGCCCGGGCGGTCGCCACCCTGGACGGCGACGGCCAGCACGACCCCGCGGACCTGCCGCGCCTGCTGGCGGCGGCGCGCAGCAGTCCCCGCGCCCTCGTCCTCGGAAACCGCCTGGCGCGCGAGGACGGGGCGCGGATCCCGGCGGCGCGTCGCGGCGCGATCCGCCTCGCCGACCGGGTCGTCCGATGGCTCACGGGCGCGGCCATCCGGGACACGCAGTGCGGCTTCCGCGTCTATCCCGCGGCCTTTCTCCGCGCCGCGGCGCTCCGCGAGGAGGGCTTCGTCCTCGAGACCGAGGCCCTGGTCGGGGCCGTGCGGCTCGGCTATCCGCTCGTGTCGGTGCCGGTGCGGGCCATCTACCCGCCGGGACGCCGGAGCCGCTTCCGCGCGCTGGGGGACGGCCTGCGGATCGGGTGGTACCTGACGCGCCAGCTGGCGATGAGCGGCCCGGCGCGCCTCGCCCCGGCCGCGCCCCGCGTCCTGCCGGTCCTCGGGCCCCGGCCCGGTGGCGGTGGCAGCGGCGACCCGCTCGCCGTCACGGGGGGCGACCCGTGACCGAGCTGCGCCCGCGCTACGACGTCGCCGTCATCGGCGGCGGCCCGGGCGGGGCGACCGCGGCGGCGCTCCTGGCGCGCGGCGGGCTGGCCGTCGCGTGCTTCGAGCGCGAGCGGTTCCCGCGCTTCCACATCGGCGAGTCCCTGCTGCCGGCGAGCGTGCCGCTCTTCGACCGCCTCGGGCTCCTGCCGGCCCTCGAGGCGGCGGGGTTCCTCAAGAAATACGGCGCCGCCTTCATCGACGAGGTCGATCGCCGTCAGGTGATCTTCAACTTCCGCCGCGGGCCGACGTGGGCCGACCACGCCTACAACGTGCCGCGCGCGGACTTCGACCGGCTCGTGCTCGAGCACGCGGCGAAGGAGGGCGCGGCGGTCTTCGAGGGCCGGGCGGTGGAGACGGTGGCGGTGGAGGCCGATCGCGTGCGGCTCGCGGTCCGCGCCGAGGGCGGGACCCCTCAGCCCGTCGAGGCCGCGTTCCTCGTGGACGCCAGCGGGCGCGACGCCGTGCTGGCGGCGCGCCTCGGCTGCCGCGAGCCGATGCCGAGCCTCGGCAAGGCCGCGTTCTTCGCCCACTTCCGCGCGGCGGAGCGCTGGCCCGGTCGGACCGAGGGGCACATCCGCATCTACCTCTTCGAGCACGGCTGGTTCTGGTGGATCCCCTTCGCCGGCGACGTGACGAGCGTGGGCTGCGTGCTCCACCAGCGGGTCGTCAAGAGCCGGCCGGGACCGGTCGAGGAGCTCTTCGAGGAGATGGTCGCCGCCTGCCCCGGGGTCGCGGCCGGGCTCGTCCCGGCGGCGCGGGTGACGCCGGTGTGGACGGCGGCGAACTTCTCCTACCGGACGACCCCCTCGGTCGGCGACCGCTTCCTCTCGATCGGCGACGCGGTCACGTTCGTGGACCCGATCTTCTCGACCGGGGTCTACATCGCGATGCAGTCCGCCGAGCTGGCGTGCCGGCCGATCCTGGAGGCCTTCCGGCAGGGTGACTTCCGCGCGGCGCGCTTCGACGGCTACCGCCGGCGACTTCACGCCGGGACCGGTCTCTTCTTCCGCTTCATCGAGCGGTACTACGACCCGGCGTTCCTCGACGTCTTCCTCTCCCCGAGCCCGCCGGCGCCCCTCCGGGACGCGGTGACGACCGTCCTGGCGGGCGGCGCGTTCCTGGGGCGCCCGCTCTGGCTGCGGCTCCGTCTCGCCATCGTCTTCCTGGCCGCCCGCGTCAAGCGCTTCACGCGGGGACGGCGCGGCCTCACGGTGGAGTCACGGCTGAGCTGGTGAGCCGCGGCGGGCACGCGGAGGCCCGGCGCCGCGCTCCGGGGCTCGGGCGCCTGTGGCCCCGGGGCTACGCCTTCGCCATCGCCGGTATCGCGGTCGGCATCGCCGGGCTGGTGGCCCTCGGCGGGCTCGCCGAGCGGATCAGCCGCTTCATCGAGGGCGGCCACCGGTTCGTCCTCGGCCAGATCTCGGTGGCCGGGGCCGGCATCGGGACCGGCGCCGGATTCACCGCGGGCGGCCTCCTGCCGAAGCGCACCCTCGAGGCGCTCGCGCGGGTGCCGGGGGTCGCCGTGGTCCAGGCCCAGGTGATGGTCCCGGTGAACCCGGTCACCTCCCAGCTCTTCACGGTGAACCAGGAGCTCGTCCTGGGCCTCGACCTCGGCGTGCCCGCGCCGAACCGGAACTATCCGATCCTGCCCGTCGCGCGCGGCCGCGTCCTCCAGCCGGGCGACCGCCGCCGCGTCGTGCTGGGCGCCGACTTCGCCGCCGCGCGCGGCCTCCGCGTCGGCGACCGCGTCCGGCTCGGCGGCCTCGACTTCGAGGTGGTCGGGGTGCTGGAGCGGCTGCTGACCGCCCCCGACCGGTTCGCCCTGGTCCCGCTGGAGGACGCGCGCGATCTCTGGCTCGCGCTCGATCCCACGCTGCGCGCGCTCTTCGCCCCCGGTGGCCCCGTCGCGCGCCAGGACCTCAACACCGGCGCCGCCGTCGGCTGGCGTCCGGACGTCGATCCCGACGCGCTGGCCGCGCGGATCCGGCAGGAGGTGCCGGGCGTCAACGTCGCGCCGCCCGGCGAGGTGGCCCGACAGCTCGCCGGCTCGACCGCCTTCTTCAACTGGCTCCTGGCCGGCGTCGGCGGGATCGGGCTGCTCGTCGGCGGGCTCTCGCTGGCGAACACCGTGGCGGCCTCCACGTTCGAGCGGATCCGCGACTTCGGGATCAAGCAGGCGCTCGGGGCGACGGACCTCGTGCTCCTCGGCGAGGTGTTGGGGGAGAGTCTGGTCGTCAGCCTGTCCGGCGGCGTCCTCGGCACCGCGCTCGCGTGGGTGGCCGGCACGGCCGTGGACACGCGCGCCGCGCACGCCGGGCAGCAGCTCTTCCTCTTCTCGGCGCGGCTCCTCGGCTTCGCCGTCGGGTTCGCCGCCCTGCTCGGGACGATCGCCGGGGCGTACGCGACGGCGCGCATCCTGCGCGTCCCGCCGGCCGAGGCGATCCGCCGCGGGGCGTAGCGCATGCCGCCGCCCGTCCTGCCGCTGCCCGTCCTGCCGCCGCCCGTCCTGCCGCCGCGGGTCCTGCCGCCGCGGGTCCTGCCGCCGGCTTGCCCCGGTCCGGCCGGGCACCGTCACCCGTTCGCGCCCTCCCGCAGCTCTGGCGATCTGCGGGAGGAGCGCGAAGGGGTCCCACTTCGCCCGGCCGGCTGCGGGGCGCCGCCGGCGTCACCCGCGGCGGCGGAGCGGCAGCCGCCAGGCCGCGCGTCAGAAACTGCCGCAGTGATGGTGACGCGCAGATGAGCGAGCCCGGCTACGACGTGGTGGTGGTGGGCGGCGGGAACGCGGCCCTCTGCGCCGCGCTCGCGGCGCGCGAGGCGGGGGCGCGGGTCCTCCTCCTGGAGAAGGCGCCGGAGCCCGAGCGGGGCGGCAACTCCCTCTTCACCGCCGGCGGGTTCCGCTTCGCGCATGGCGGCCTCGACGACCTCCGGTCCGACGTGCTCGTCGACCTCACCGAGGCCGAGGCGCGCGCCATCGACGTGCCGCCGTACTCCGTGGAGGAGTTCTACGACGATCTGATGCGCCTGACCGAGCACTGCGCGAACCCCGACCTCGCGGACCTCCTCGTCCGCCGCTCGCGCCCGACGGTCGTCTGGATGCGCAGCCAGAAGATCCGCTGGATCCTCATGCTGAACCGCCAGTCCTTCCGGGTGGGGGACCGTCACCGCTTCTGGGGCGGCCTCCACGTGGAGGCGGTCGGCGGCGGACCCGGGCTGGTCCAGGCCCTCTACGACCGCGCGGCGCAGGTCGGCGTCGAGGTGCGCTACGGGACGGGCGCGCGCCGCCTCCAGCTCGACCGCCGGGGCGCGGTCACGGGGCTCACCGCGCGCGGCCCGGAGGGCTTCGAGGAGATCCCGGCCCGCGCCGTCGTGCTCGCGTGCGGCGGGTTCGAGGCGAACCCCGAGTGGCGGACCCGCTACCTCGGCCCCGGCTGGGAGCTGGCGCGCGTCCGCGGCACGCGCCACAACGTCGGCGACGGGATCCGCATGGCGCTCGAGATCGGCGCCCAGCCCTACGGGCACTGGTCGTCGTGCCACGCCGTGGCCTGGGATCTCAACGCGCCCGAGTTCGGCGACCGGAAGGTCCTGGACCTCTTCCAGAAGCACTCCTATCCGCTGGGGCTCATCGTCAACCTGCGCGGTGAGCGGTTCGTGGACGAGGGCGCGGACCTCCGCAACTACACCTACGCGAAGTACGGCCGCGAGATCCTGGAGCAGCCGGGCCGGGCGGCCTGGCAGCTCTTCGACCAGAAGGTCGTGCCGCTGCTGCGCGAGGAGTACCGGATCCGCGAGGTCACGCGCGTCCAGGCCGACACGCTCGAGGAGCTGGCGCGGCGGTGCGAGATCGACGCCCCGGGGCTCGTCCGGACCGTCCAGGCCTACAACGCGGCCGTGCAGGAGGGCGCCTTCAACCCCGCCGTGCTCGACGGCAAGGGCACGCGCGGCCTCACGCCGCCGAAGTCCAACTGGGCGCAGCGGCTCGACAGCCCGCCCTACGTCGCCTACGGCGTCACGTGCGGGATCACGTTCACCTTCGGCGGGCTCCGGGTCGACACGCGCGCGGCCGTCCTCGACACCGAGGACCGCCCGATCCCCGGCCTCTACGCGGCGGGCGAGCTGGTCGGCGGGCTCTTCTACCACAACTACCCGGGCGGCGCGGGGCTCATGGCCGGGGCGACCTTCGGCAAGCTCGCCGGCGAGCACGCGGCCGCCTGCGCCCGGGCCGGCCAGGGGGGCGACGCGCCCCTCCGGGGCTGATGCTGCGAGCGGTCGGGCTCCGGAAGGGCTTCCGCGGTCCGGACGGACGGCCCGTCGAGGTCCTGCGGGATGCCCATCTCACGCTCGCCCCCGGGGAGCGCGTGGCCGTGCTCGGCCGCTCCGGCTCGGGCAAGTCCACGCTCCTCAACCTCCTGGGCTGTCTCGACCGCGCCGACGCGGGCGAGCTCTGGTTCCGCGACCGCTCGCTCACGCGCGCCAGCCGCCGCGAGCTGGCCCGCTTCCGCGGCCGCCAGCTCGGATTCGTGTTCCAGGCCTTCCACCTGATCGCCTCGCTCACGGCCTGGGAGAACGTGCTCCTCGCCGCGCGCTACGTCGGCTGCGATCGGGCGGAGGCCGTGCGGGCGGCCGGCGGGCTCTTCGAGCGGCTCGGGATCGCGGAGCGGAAGGCGCACTACCCGCCCGCGCTCTCCGGCGGCGAGCAGCAGCGCGTGGCGTTCTGCCGGGCCGTCCTGAACGACCCGGCCGTCATCCTGGCCGACGAGCCGACCGGGAACCTCGACGAGGACAACGCCCGGGTCATCCTCGAGGAGCTCGCGACGCGCGCCCGGTCCGGCTCCGCCGCCGTCCTCCTCGTCACCCACAACGCCGAGCTGGCCCGCGCGGCGGACCGGGTGCTCCAGCTCACCGAGGGCCGCCTGGTCCCCCTCCCCGGCTCTGCCTGACGCGCCGGGCCGCCGCCGGAACTGTGGTACCCTTCCGGGAGTCTCTGCGCCGGGGCGGAGCGAGCCCGGGATGGCACATCCGGCGGAAATCACGGGGGTGGGGCAGGTGACCGAGGTTCGCGCGGCGATCGTCGTGGCGACGGGGCCCGGGCCGCTCACGGTGGTCGGCGGCCTGCCGCTCGGGGCGCGCGCGGTGCTCGCGCTCCACGCGGCCGGTATCCCGCACGTCGCGGTCCTCGCCGGGGCCGGGGCGCCGCGCCTTCGAGCGGTGCTCGACCGCCGCCCGCTCGGCGCGGCAGTCGCCTGGCTCGAGGGGCCGGCGGACCTCCCGGCCCTGGAGCTGCCCGATCGGGTCCTCGTCCTCACGGGCGACCTCCTCTTCGACGGCGCGGCGCTCGCGCCGCTCCTCGCCGCGGTCCGTCCCGACGAGCATCGGGTCGTCCGCGCCTCGGCGGGGACGGCCACCGCGGCGCGCGCCGCCGTCTGCCCGCGGGCCCTCGTGCCCGCGCTCCTCGCCGCGCTGGCCGACGGCCGGCACACGCTCGGCGAGGCGCTGCTCCGCGTGGGCGGCCTGGATGGCCCCGCGGTCGCGCTGCGCGAGGGGCTCGCCGTGCCGCTCGAGGGCGCCCCCGGGCCCGCCGCCCTGGAGCGCGCGCTCCTCGACCACCTGGCCGGCCGGACGACGGTGGCGGACAGCTACCTCGCCGCGCTCGTGGATCGCCGGCTCTCCCGACCGATCACGCGCCTCCTCCTCCGCTCGCCGCTCTCCCCCTCCCAGATCACGCTGGCCAGCATCCTCGTCGGCCTCGCCGGCGCGGCGGGTCTCGCCACGCCCTCGTATGGCGGGCGCCTGGCCGGCGTGGTCGGGCTGATCGTCTCGATCGTCCTCGACTGCGTGGACGGCGAGGTGGCGCGCGCCCGCTTCGAGCAGAGCGCGGCGGGCGCGCGCCTGGACCTCTTCGGCGATTACGCGGTGCACCTGGCGGTCTTCGTCGGGCTCGGCGTCGGCCTCGCGCGCCAGGGGCTGACGGCAGCCGGGACGTGGGCCGCCATCGCGCTCGTGGCCGGGGTGGCGGCGGCCATGGCGACCGTCCACGGCTGGCTCGTCCGGCCGGCGCTGGCCGGCGGCGGGGACCTGCACTGGACCGGCGGCGGCGCGGGCCTGCGCGGCAGTC
The DNA here is from genome assembly GCA_044866005.1 of Candidatus Rokuibacteriota bacterium. Taxonomy (GTDB): domain Bacteria; phylum Methylomirabilota; class Methylomirabilia; order Rokubacteriales; family DASRDR01; genus JBIOTN01. The sequence goes on from JBIOTN010000009.1 coordinate 16,498, forward strand.
GCGTCGGGACCGTCGTGGAGAAGCTCGCCAGCCGCGACTACACCTACCTCCTGCTCGTCTTCGCGCTGCTGGGCCACCTCGAGTGGTTCCTCTACGCCGCCGCGGTGGGGTCCTGGCTCTTCGTGGGCGGCCTCCTCGCCTGCGTCGGCTACCAGCGCGCGGCGCCGCGCCGCCCGGCGGTCGTCGAGTGAGCCGTCTCCGGAGGCACTGGATCGAGCTCGGCTGTCTCGGCCTGGGTCTCGTCGTGCTGGCCGCGACGGTCTGGACGATCGGCCTGGCGGGCCTCAGCCGCGACCTCCGGCTCCTCGGCTGGGGCCTGGCCGTGGTGCTGTGCGTGGAGAGCGCGGGGGTGCTCTGCAACACCTGGGGCTGGGGGCTCGCGTTTCCCCGGGGCGAGCGGCGCGTGAGCCGCGCGCGGCTCCTCGCCGTGCGGCTGGCGGGCGACGGCGTGAACTACCTGACGCCGTCGGCGACGGTCGGGGGCGAGCTGCTCCGCGTCCGCCTGCTCGGCGCCGCGGTGCCGCTGGGGCTGCGCTGGGCCTCGGTCAGCGCCGCGAAGATCGGCCAGACCGTCGCGCAGGCCGTCTTCATCCTGCTCGGCCTCGCCCTCGTGCTCCCGCGGCTCTACCCGACGCCGCCGCCCGCAGCGTGGCTCGCGGGCAGCGGGGGCGCCGTGCTGGTCGCGCTCGGGTTCACGTGGCTCGTCGGTCGCGGCCTCTGGGGGACGCTCCAGGGGGTCGCGCGGCGGCTCGGCGTCCGCGGCTTCATCCCGGCCGCGTGGGCGGGGCCCGGCCAGGACCTCGACGCCGCCCTCGCGCGGCTCGGGAGCCCGCGCCTGCTCGCCTCGCTCGGCTGCTTCGTCGGCGGCTGGGCCGTCGGCGCCGCCGAGATCTACCTGATCCTCGCGTGGCTGGGCGCGGCGGTGGACTGGCAGACCGCGGTCGCCCTCGAAACAGGCTCGGTCTTCATCGATGGTATCCTCTTCTTCGTGCCCGGCAAGGTCGGCACCCAGGAGGGCGGCAAGGTCCTCCTCTTCGCCGCGCTGGGGCTGAGCCCCGCGCGCGGGTTCACCGTCGGCGTGGTGCGCCGGATCCGGGAGCTCGTCTATGCCGGGCTCGGCCTGGCGGCGCTCGGCTGGCTGACGGCCGGCCGGGCGGGCCGCGTTCCTCCCGCTCTCATACATCGATCGGAGTCGTCATGAGCGCCAACGAGTCCGCGCTGCGCACGCTGTTCCTGCACCCGCCGTCCTTCGAGGGGTTCGACGGGGGCGCCGGCTCGCGCTACCAGGCGCGCCGGGAGATCCGCTCCTTCTGGTACCCGACCTGGCTGGCGCAGCCCGCGGCCATGGTCCCGGGAAGCCGCCTGCTCGACGCGCCCCCGGACGGCGTCACCGTCGAGCAGGTCGTGCCGCTCGCGAAGAGCTACGACCTCGCGGTGCTCCACACCAGCACGCCGTCGTTCCCGAGCGACGCGCGCGTGGCGGAGCGCCTGAAGGCCGAGAACCCGCAGCTCCTCATCGGCATGGTCGGCGCCCACGTGGGCGTCCTGCCGCAGCAGTCGCTCAAGGCCGCGCCGGCCGTGGACTGGGTGGGCCTCGGCGAGTTCGACTACGCCTGCGCCGAGGTCGCCGCCGGCCGGCCCCTCGGGGCGATCGGGGGGATCGCCCACCGGGAGAACGGGCGCATCCGGGTCAACCCGCCGCGCCCCACGATCGAGGAGATGGACGCGCTCCCCTTCGTCGTGGACGTCTACAAGCGCGACCTCAGGGTCGAGAACTACTTCATCGGCTACCTCCTCCACCCCTACGTCTCCCTCTACACGGGGCGGGGCTGCCGCTCCAAGTGCACGTTCTGCCTCTGGCCCCAGACGGTGGGCGGCCATCGCTATCGCACGCGCTCGGCCGGCCACGTGGTGGCGGAGATCGCGCGGGCCCAGCGACACTTCCCGCACGTGAAAGAGTACTTCTTCGACGACGACACGTTCACCGACGATCTCCCGCGCGCGGAGGCGATCGCGCGAGGGCTCGGCACGCTCGGCGTAACCTGGTCGTGCAACGCGAAGGCGAACGTGCCCTACGAGACGTTGCGCGTGCTCCGCGACAACGGCCTGCGTCTTCTGCTGGTCGGCTACGAGTCGGGGAGCCAGGACATCCTGAACCGGGTGAAGAAGGGGATTCGCCTCGACATCGCCCGC
>JBIOTN010000010.1:0-11990 GCA_044866005.1 Candidatus Rokuibacteriota bacterium
ACACGCATCGAGACAGGCGCGGCAGCTTCCGCAGTGGTCGGGCTCCGGTGCGTCGACGTCGAGCGCGAGATCGGTGAGGACGACGCCGAGGAAGAGCCACGACCCGAGCGCGGGGTGGATCAGGCACGTGTTCTTCCCGATCCAGCCGAGGCCCGCGCGCGCGGCCAGGTCGCGCTCGAGGAGCGGGCCCGTGTCCACGTAGGCGCGCCCTGTCGAGCCGGGTGCCGCGTCCGTCAGGTCCGCGAGGAGCGCGCGGAGGCGCGGCTCCATGACGTCGTGGTAGTCCGCGCCCCAGGCGTAGCGCGCCACGTGCGCCGGCCCGTCGGCCGGACGGCCCTGATGGTAGTTGAGCGCCGCCGCGACGACCGAGCGCGCGCCCGGGAGGACGCGGCCGGGCTCCAGGCGCTTGTCGCGGCCGCGCTCGAGGTAACCCATCGTGCCGGCGTAGCCCGCGTCCAGCCACGCCCCGAACGCCGTGCCGTGGTCGGGCGGGTGCGCGGGCCCGATCGCGATCAGGTCGAAGCCCAGGCGCCGGCCCGTCGCCTTGACACGCGCCGAGAGCGACGCCGGCGTCATCACCCCCTCCGGGCGCGGACGACGAGCCGGCTCTCGGTCAGGGTTCGCCCGCCTTCGTCCAGGAACCGCTCCCATCCCGCGAGGCGCCCGCCGGCCTCCCACTTGTCGCGGAAGCGCGCCGTGGCGCGGCGCGCCTCGTCGGCGGAGGCGAAGGTGGTGACCTCCGTCTCCACCTCGACGCCCTCCACGCGGAACCCCGCCGCCTGGAGCACCGCGCGGGCCCCCCCCTCGTCGTACGCGAAGCGGGAGACCCGGCCGGTCTCGCGCCACTGGTCGACGTGGAACGCGGCGAACGCCAGGACGCCGCCGCGGGCGAGGCCCTCGGCGGCGCGCGCGACGATGGCGTCCGACATGCAGAGGTGGGCGACCACGAGGTCGGGCCGCCCGAGCGTCCGGTAGTCCACCCGCTCGGCGTCCGCGACCACGAAGAGGACGTTGCCGATCCCCGCCCGGCGGGCCCGCCGCCGCGCTTCGACGAGCGCGCCGGCGTCCGTGTCGAGGCCGAGCACCCGTCGGGCGCGCGGGGCGAGGGCCAGCGCCAGGCGCCCGCTCCCGGTCCCCACGTCCAGCACGGTGCCCGTGGCGAGCGGCTCCGCGGCCAGCCAGCCGAGGAGGGTCGGCGACAGGGCGTCGTGACCGCGTTCCTCGCGGGGTGCCGTCGGCCGCGCGTGGCTCCGTTCCGCGCTCATGCGGGAGCTCCATGCCGAGTATACTCTGTCGGCGAGAGCATGACCGACGCCGACCCGCCGCGCGCCTCCGTCTCCCGACCCGTCGCCGCGCCTGCGGCGCCCGGCCGCGCCCGCGAGGTCGCCGCGCTCTTCCTCAAGCTCGGCCTGATCGGCTTCGGCGGCCCCGCGGCGCACATCGCGATGATGGAGGACGAGGTCGTCCGGCGGCGCCGATGGGTGAGCCGCGAGCACTTCCTCGACCTTCTCGGCGCGACGAACCTGATCCCCGGGCCGAACTCCACGGAGATGGCGATCCACCTCGGCTTCGTCCGCGCCAGGTGGCCCGGCCTGGTCACCGGCGGCGGCTGCTTCATCCTCCCGGCGACGGTGATCGTGCTGGCCCTCGCGGTGGCGTACCGGCGCTATGGCGCGCTCCCTCAGGCGACGTGGCTGCTCTACGGCGTGAAGCCCGTCATCATCGCGGTGGTCGTCCAGGCGCTGTGGGCCCTGGCGCGCCAGGCCCTCCGGACCCCGCTCGCGGCCGTGGTCGCCGCGGCCGTGGTGGGGCTCGCCGCCTGGGGCGCGAACGAGGTGGGCCTCCTCTTCGGGGCCGCCGTGCTGGTCCCGTGCCTGCGCCGGGCCGCCGCCCACGGGACGGCGGCGCGCGGCATCGCGCCGCTCCTGGTCGGGCCTGCCATCTGGGGCGCGAGCCCGGCGGCCGTGTCCGGGGTCGCGGCGCTGGGCGGCGGCGCGGCGGCGCCGGTGACCCTGGCGAAGCTCGCGCTGATCTTCCTCAAGGTGGGCTCGGTCCTCTTCGGGAGCGGCTACGTCCTGCTCGCCTTCCTCCGCCCGGACCTGGTGGAGCGCACGGGGTGGCTCAGCGACCGCGAGCTGCTCGACGCGATCGCCGTCGGCCAGGTCACGCCCGGGCCGGTCCTCACGACGGCCACCTTCATCGGCTACCTCCTCGCCGGCGTCCCGGGGGCGCTCCTCGCCACGCTCGGGATCTTCCTCCCGTCCTTCGTCTTCGTCGCGCTGTCGAATCCGCTGATCCCCCGGCTCCGGCGCTCGCCGTGGGCGGCCGGCTTCCTCGACGGCGCCAATGCCGCCTCGGTCGCGCTGATGGCGCTCGTGACGGTCGAGCTCGGCCGCGCCGCCCTGGTGGACTGGCTGACCGCCGGCCTCGCCGTCGTCGCCGGCCTGCTCCTCCTCCGGTTCCGGGTCAACTCGGCCTGGCTCGTCCTGGGCGGCGCCGGGGCCGGCGGGCTCGCCGGCCTGGCGGGCCCTTGACGCCGCTCCGGGGCGCGCGCTATGAATGGCCGCACCGACCGTCCTTTCACCCCTCGGCATGATGGAGGCACCCATGGAGCAGCTCTCGCGTCGGGACTTCCTGCGCATCGGCACCGCGGCCGCCGCGGGCCTCGGGCTCGGGACCGGCCTTCCGGGCCCGCTGATCCTCCGGGCGCAGCCGAAGGACGTCGTCATGCTCGGCCTCTGGTCGCTGACCGGCGCCTTCGCCGACGTCGGCCCGGTGCTCGACCGCGGCATGAAGATGGCCCTCGAAGAGCACGGGATGAAGGCCGCGGGCCGGCCCATCAAGTACGTGACCCGCGACGACGAGACCAAGGCGGACGCCGCCACCCGGCGCGCCGAGGAGGCGATCGAGACCGAGGGGGTCAAGTTCATCATCGGCCCCTGGTCCTCCGGCGTCGCGCTCGCGGTGTCGGAGGTCGCCAGGCGGCGGAAGGTCTTCCACTACTTCTCCGGCGGCACCGAGGACATCGCTGGCAAGCGCTGCCACCGCTACTCCTTCCAGTGGGCGGCGAGCCCTTACACCGCCGCGCAGACCGTCATGGACAACTTCGTCAAGGCCAACCCGAAGGCGAAGCGCTGGTACCTCCTCGTCGCCGACTACGCCTTTGGCTGGTCGGTCGAGAAGTACCTGAAGCTCGTGGCGCAGCCGCACGGCGTGGAGATCGTGGGGGCGGACCGCCACCCGCTCGGCGAGCGGGAGTTCTCGAACTACGTCAACCGCGCCGCCGGCGCCCGCCCCGACGTCGTCTGCATGGTCAACTTCGGGCTCGACACCGTGCAGGCCGCGCGCGAGATCTTCAACTTCGGCTTGACCCCGAAGCTCCCGCTCATCCTCACCTGGTCCTCCGGCGTGGAGGAGCTGATCCAGCTCACCCCCGAGATCCGGGAGAACATGTGGGTCGGCTCCAACTTCTACTACACCGCGGACACGCCCGTGGCCCGGGAGTTCGCCAAGAACTACAAGGCCAAGTACGGGAACCCGCCCGGCTACGCCCCGGCGGCGGCCTACGGGATGACGCGCCTGACGCTCAAGGCCATGGAGAAGGCGGGCTCCACGGAGATCCCCGACGTCGTCAAGGCCCTGGAGGGGCTGGAGGTGGACGACCTGGTGGGCCGGATGCGCGTGGACCCGCGGACCCACCAGACGCTCCGGCCGTACTTCTTCATGCGCTGCAAGCCGAAGACGCAGATGAAGGACCCGATGGACTTCGCGGACATCATCGCCACGGGGACCACGCCGCAGCCGCGCGACCTCAACGAGTGCAAAGACATCGGGAGCCTGTAGCGTCGGCGCCGTCGGCCTGAGCGCCGCGGCGGGCACGCGGGCGACAGGACCCGCGGCGGCGGGCACCCGGGCGGGAGACCCCGCGGCGGCGGCGCCTCTCCGACGATGAACGTCTCGCTGGTTCTGGGACAGGTCCTGAACGGCGTCGTCACCGGGATGCTCTATGCCCTCATGGGCGTCGGGCTCTCGCTGATCCTGGGGATCCTGAACCTCCCGAACTTCGCCCACGGCACGCTCTACGCCGTGGGGGCGTACCTCCTCTTCGCCTGCGTGCAGTGGCTGGGGAGCTTCTGGCTGGCGCTGGTGGCGGCGCCCCTGGGGGTCGCGCTCCTCGGGGCGGTCATCGAGTACGGGGGGATGCGGCGCCTCTACGCCGCCGGCCACGATTACCAGCTTCTCCTCACCTTCGGCGTGGCGCTCATCCTCGAGCAGGTCATCATCCTCGTCTGGGGCCCCGTCGGGATGAGCCTTCTCCCGCCGCCGGCGCTCGGCGGCGCGGTCGACCTCGGCGTCATCTTCTACCCGCGCTACCGGCTCTTCGCCATGGTCGTGGCCGCCCTCCTCATCCTCGCCGTCTGGCTCTTCCTCGAGCGCACGCGCCTCGGCGCGATCATCCGCGCCGGGATCGAGGACCAGGCGATGGTCGCCGTCCTCGGGATCAACGTCAACCGCGTCTTCACCTTCGCCTTCGCGCTCGGCGCCTGGCTGGCCGGCGTCGCCGGCGCCCTGATGGTCCCGGTCCGCGGCCTCACGCCGAGCATGGGCGGGGACATCCTCGGGATCGCCTTCGTCGTCGTCGCGCTGGGCGGGCTCGGCAACCTCCCCGGCGCGATCCTGGCCGGCGTCGTCATCGGGCTGGCCCAGAGCCTGGTCGCGCTGGTCTGGCCGGTCGCCTCGATCGTGGTGATCTTCGCCGTGATGGCGGTCGTCCTGCTCCTCCGGCCGCAGGGTCTCTTCGGCAGTCGCTGATGCCGGGCCTGCGCGCCAGCGCCCTGCTGCTCGCCGCCTGCGTCCTGCTGCCGGTCGCCCTGCGGAACACCATCGCGACGGAGATCTGGATCTTCGCGATCCTCGCGCTGGGGTTGAACCTCCTTCTCGGCTACACCGGCCTCCTCTCCTTCGGGCAGGCGACGTTCTCGGGGATCGCCGGCTACGCCGCGGGCCTCCTGCTCAAGCACTACGGGCTCTCGCTGGCGCTGGTCCTCCCGATCGGGGTCCTGGCCGGGGCCGTGTCGGCGGCCCTCGTCGGGGCCCTCTGCATCCAGCGGGTCGGCCTCTACTTCATCATGCTGACCTTCGCCTTCAACCAGATGGCCTACTTCATCGCCTACCAGTGGACCGACCTCACCGGCGGCGAGGACGGGCTCCCCGGCGTCCCGCGTCCGGCGTTCCTCGAGAGCGGCGTGGCCTTCTACGCCTTCACCGCGGCGAGCTTTCTCCTCACGCTCGTCGTCATGAAGCGGATCGTCGACTCGCCCTTCGGGCTCATTCTCCAGGCGATCCGGGAAAACGGGGCGCGCGCGGCCGCCGTCGGCTACGACGTCAAGCGCTACAAGTGGCTGGCCTTCACGCTGGCGGGCGCCGTGTCCGGCCTCGGCGGCGTGCTCTACGCGATGCTCTACGGCATCGTCCCGCTCGCCGCCATCCACTGGCTCCGGTCGGGGGACATCGTCTTCATGACGCTCATCGGCGGCAGCGGCAGCCTCTACGGACCGATCATCGGGGCGGGCGTCTACACCGTGCTGGCCGAGTGGGTGAGCCCGCGGTGGGACCGGTGGCCCATCCTTCTCGGGCTCGCCTTCGTCGTCGTCGTGCTCTTCTTCCGGGGCGGGTGCGTGGAGGCCTGGGAGCGGCTGCGAGCCCTCGCCCGGCGTCGTCCCGAGCCGGCCCGGTGACGGCGCTCCTCGCCACCGAGCGGCTGACCCGGGCCTTCGGCGCCCTCCGCGCCGTCGACGGGGTGAGCCTCGCCGTGGAGGCCGGCACGCTCCACTCCGTGATCGGGCCGAACGGCGCCGGGAAGACGACCCTCTTCAACCTGATCACGGGCGAGCTCGCGCCGACCGCCGGGCGGATCCGGCTCGAGGGGCGGGACATCACGGGCCGGCCCTCGCACGCGATGCCGGGTCTCGGGATCGCCCGGTCCTTCCAGCGGAACAACCTCTTCCCCAGCCTGACCGTCCTCCAGAACGTCTGGACCGCGGCGTTCGCGCGCGCCGGAGGGGGCGTCCGCCTGTGGCGCCCCGTCGCGGCGTTCCGGGAGCCGCGAGCGAGCGCGATGGCCGCGCTCGGCGAGGTCGGCCTGGCGGACCGGGCGGGGCAGCACGCTCGGCATCTCTCGCACGGCGACCAGCGGCTCCTCGAGGTCGCCATCGCGCTGGCCAGCCGGCCGAAGCTCCTGCTCCTCGACGAGCCCACGAGCGGGCTCTCCCCCGAGGAGACGCGCCGGATGATCGGGCTCATCCGGACCCTGCGCGACCGCTACACGATCCTGCTCATCGAGCACAAGATGGACCTCGTGATGAGCGTCTCCGACCGTGTCACGGTCATGCACTTCGGCGGCGTCCTCGCCGAGGGTCCACCCGGCGAGATCCAGAGCAACGCGGAGGTGCGTCGCGCCTACCTCGGCACGGTCTCGACGGGGCCGGGGCGGCCGGCGCCGGCTCCCTGATGCTGGACTGCCAGGAGCTCCACACCTACTACGGGACCGGCCACATCCTGCAAGGCGTCTCGCTCCGCGTGGGCGAAGGCGAGGTCGTCGCGCTCCTCGGGCGGAACGGCGCGGGCAAGACGACGACGCTCAAGAGCATCGTCGGCCTCGTCCCGCCGCGCCGCGGCCGCGTCCTCTATCGCGGCCGGGACGTGACGGGCTGGCCGCCCTACCGGATCAGCCGCGCGGGCGTCGCCCTCGTGCCCGAGACACGGGGCATCTTCTCGTATCTCACCGCGCGGGAGAACCTCGACATCGCCCGCCGCCCGGGCTCTCGGTGGACGCCGGCCGCCGTGCTCGAGCGCTTCCCGAAGCTCGCGGAGCTGGGCGACCGCCGCGGGCGGTACCTGTCCGGCGGCGAGCAGCAGATGCTGGCGATCGCGCGGGCCCTCGTCACCGGGCCGGAGCTGATCCTCCTCGACGAGCCCTCGCAGGGGCTGGCCCCGCTCGTGGTCGAGGCGGTCGTCGGGACGATCGTCCAGCTCAAGCAGGAGCGCGTCGCCCTGCTGCTCGTCGAGCAGAACGTGGAGCTGGCCTGCGCCCTGGCCGACCGAGTCTACGTCATCGACCAGGGGCGCATCGTCTTCGACGGAACGCCCGCGGCGCTGCGGGCGGACCCGAAAACCCTCGGCACCTACCTCGGGGTCGGCTGACGGCCGGCCCGCCCCGGAGAGCCCGCCCCCCGGGTCGTGCCCTTGACAGCTTTCCGGGCCCCGCCGTACAGTCGGCCCAACTCCGTCGGCACGCCGAGCGCACCCCTGTCCCTCGACGCGGGCGCCGACGCCTCGCGCTCAACCGAGAGGAGGAGGAAGGGACATGGTCCACCCCACCCCCACGCGCTCCGAGTCCATCTCACGTCGCCAGCTTCTCAAGGGCACGGCCGCCGCGGCGGCCGGAGCCTCCGTGCTCGCGCGGGCCCCGGCGGCCCGCGGCCAGCGGCTCAAGGAGCTGCAGGTCTGGCACACCGAGGTCGATCCCAAGAGCGTCAAGGCGATCGACGAGATCATCGCCGACTTCGAGAAGGCGCACCCCGGGTTCAAGATCAAGCAGCAGGCCCTGGGCTGGGGCGACCTGAACACCAAGCTCCTCGCCGCGATCGCCGCAGGCGGCCCGCCCGACCTCACGCACCTGAACCCGTTCATGACGGCGTCGCTCCACGTGAAGGGCCTCCTCCGGCCGATGGACGACCTGGTGAGGCACCTGGGCGAGCAGAACATCCACGAGGCGACGCGGAAGCTCCAGTTCTTCGACGGGAAGTACTACGGCGTGACCCACGCCATGGGCGGAACCTTCTACGCGTACCGGGCCGACCTGTTGCGCCAGAAGGGCCTCCGACCGCCCGAGACCTTCGACGACATGCTGAAGGTCGCCGCGGCCCTCACCGAGGACACCAAGACCGGGAAGCGCTACGGCGTCCAGATGCCGGGCGAGAAGCTCTACATGGGATTCGTGCACCCGGCCGAGACCCTGGCCTCGAACGGCGGCAGCTGGGTCGACGCGAAGACCTGGCGGCCGAAGCTCAACGACCGGCCGATGCTGGAGATCCTGGAGTTCTTCCAGAAGCTCGGGCGGTACATGCCCTCCGGCTGGTCCGGCCAGAAATACCTCGACACCCTGGCCGCCCTCGCCACCGACAAGGTGGCGCTCGTGTGGCTGAGCGGCGCGCGGACCATCGGCTACATCGAGCGGTATGCCCCGGAAGGGATGCGCGACCCCGACCATTTCCAGCCCATGTTCAAGGTGCACGGCCCGGGAGGCCCGAAGGGCATCGCCGCCCTCGACGGCGAGAACTGGGCGATCTTCACGCAGTCCCGGTACCCCGACGAGGCGATCGAGTTCCTCAAGCTCTTCTACAAGCGGGAGAACTACATCAAGTACTGCCACACGGTGCCGATCCACCTCACCCCGATCCTGACGCCGATCCTGAACGACCCCGAGTACCTCAGCCACCCGACCATCAGGACGTGGCGGTCCTGGCACGACTTCATGGTCAAGGGACTGCAGGAGGGGCGCTTCCTGCCCATCGGCTTCACGCGACCGGACGACAACCTGCTCCCTTTCCTCGCGGAGCTGGACGGCTCGGGCATCGTCATGGACATGGTCAGCGGCGTGATGGCCGGCGGGAAGGGCGTGAAGGAAGAGGCCGACCGGGCCCAGCGGCGGGCCGAGGAGCTGTTCAGTCAGCTCGGGTTCAAGCGCTGGGCCTAAGTTTGTCCGGGGGGGTCTCGGAAGACCCCCCCGGATCCCCCCCCGGGGGTTGCGGCGGCGAAAGCCGCCGCTCGGAGGGACGAGCGTTCGTGTCGCCGTTCGGCGTGACCCGACGCGCGGGTAGCCCGATCGATCCCTAGGGCTTCGAGCCCTGCCCGTGCGGAAGAACGCGCTGGCCGGCTGGCTGCTCCTGTCCCCGTCGCTTCTCCTGATCGGCGGCCTCATCCTCTACCCCGTCTGCTACAACCTCTGGCTCAGCCTCTTCGACAAGCACGCCTTCCTTCCCGTCCAGACGTTCGTCGGCCTCGGGCACTACCGGTACTTCGCCGGCGACGAGGAGTTCTGGTCGAGCTTCTGGTACGGGACGGTGTATTCGGTCTCCACGATCGTGATCCAGCTCGGCCTCGGCGTGGCGGCCGCGCTGCTCCTCCACGAGACGTTCCGCGGCCGGAACCTTCTCCGCGGCGTCGTCCTCTTCCCGTACATGATTCCGACCGTCGTCGCCGTCATCCTCTGGAAGTGGCTGCTCAACGACCAGTTCGGTCTGGTCAACCATCTCCTGCTCACGCTGGGGGTCGTCCGGACGCCGGTCCCGTGGCTGGGCAAGGACTACATCATGTGGTCGCTCATCCTGACGAGCGTCTGGCAGTTCTTCCCCTTCGTCGTCATCGCGTATCTCGCTCGACTCCAGACGATCCCGCCCGAGCTCTACGAGGCCGCGACGGTCGACGGGGCCGGCGCGTGGCGGCGCTTCCGGCACGTGACGCTGCCCCAGACGCGCAACGTGCTCTTCGTGATCATCCTGCTGCGCAGCATCTGGATGTTCACGAAGTTCGACACGGTCTGGCTGCTCGCCGGAGAGGGTGGCGTGGGACGGTACATCCGCACGCTGCCGGTGTACGCGTACATGCGAAGCTTCACGTATCTCCAGGCCGGCATGGGCGCCGCGCTCGCGGTGATCATGTTCACCCTCCTGATCGCCGCGACGGTCGCCTACTTCCAGCTCTTCCGCCGGCAAGAGGTCCTCTAGTGGGCACCCCGCGCCGGCGTGCCAGGCGGACCGCGCTCCTCTACGGCGGGGGGGGCGTGCTCTTCCTCGTCGCGGCGTTCCCGCTCCTGTGGATGCTCTCCACGTCGTTCAAGCCGTCCGGAGAGGTGTTCGCCACGCCGCCGGTTCTGGTGCCCCGCCACGCCACGCTCGAGAACTTCGTCCGCCTGTTCCGGGAATCGAATTTCCTCACCTACTTCGAGAACAGCCTCGTGGTCTCCCTGGCGACCGTCGTGCTGGCGCTGGCCGTCTCCACCGCCGGCGCCTACGGGCTCACGCGGTTCCGGTTCCCCGGGCGGGAGAAGGTGGCCGGGCTCATCCTGCTCACGTACATGTTCGCGCCGATCATGATCGTGATCCCCTTCTACATCCTGGTAAAGCAGGTCGGTCTCGTGAACACGCACCTGGCCCTGGTCCTCTCGTACACCACCTTCTGCCTGCCCTTCTGCCTCTGGCTGCTCCGCGCCTTTTTCGAGAGCATCCCGCTCGAGCTGGAGGAGGCGGCGCTGGTGGACGGCGCGGGGCGTGGCCGGGCCGTCCTGCACGTCGTCCTGCCGCTGGCCCTTCCCGGGATGATCGCGACCGGCATCTTCACGTTCATCCTTGCCTGGAACGATTTCCTCTTCGCGCTCGTCCTCATCACCTCGGACGAGCTGAAGACCCTTCCCGTCGGCGTGCAGGACCTGTTCAACGCGACGATCGTGGACTGGGGCATGATCATGGCGGCCGGCGTCATGATCACCATTCCGACGATCGGGTTCTTCGCCGGCGTCCAGCGCTACCTGATCCAGGGCTGGGGCGCGGGGGGCGTGACTGGTTAGTGAGCACCCGAGATTGACAAGGCTCCGGGAATTCCCCATGCTCTAGCGAGACCCTGTCCCGACACCGACGCCAAGGAGGCCCACGTGGAGAAGCCCACGGTCACGACCATCACCACCCGGCTGAACGGCCCTTACCTCGTCAAGGGCCCCATCCGCCTCGTCGACGCCGACGGCAACGAGTTCCGGGTCGACCGGGACGTGATCGCCCTCTGCCGCTGCGGCGGCTCGACGACCAAGCCGTTCTGCGACGGCACGCACTCGAAGATCGGCTTCCAGGCGGCGGAGAAGGCGGTCCGCGAGGCGCAGCAGAAGGGCGGGAGCTGAGCCGGGCGGCGGGGTCATGGCCACGAGCCTGACGTCGCGGCGGCACGCCCTCCCGGACGTCGCCGACCCCATCGAGTTCTGCCACGCGCAGGGGTGGACCGACGGCCTGCCCGTGGTGCCGCCGACCGCCGAGCGCGTGGAGCGCATGCTCCAGGCGTGCGGCCTCGAGCCCGGGCACGAGGTCGCGCGGATCGTCCACCGCGCCGTCTCGGTCACCGCGGAGAAGGTCGCGATCAACGCGGTGATGGCGGGGTGCAAGCCGGAGTACATGCCGGTCGTGGTGGCCGCCGTGGAGGGCATCGGGGACCCGGCCTGGAGCTACCACGGCCCCGGGACGTCCACCGGCGGCGCCGGCGTCCTGATCATCGTCAACGGGCCGATCGCGCGCGCGCTCGACGTCAACGCCGGCGACGACCTGTTCGGCCCGGGACGGCGGGCGAACGCCACCATCGGCCGCGCCGTCCGGCTCGTCATGCGAAACGTCTGCGGCTCGCGGCCGGGCACGCTCGACCGGGCCACCCTCGGACATCCCGGCCGGCTCTCGTACGTGATTGCGGAGAACGAGGCCGAGAGTCCCTGGCCGCCCTTCCACGTCGAGCGCGGCTTCCGCCCGGAGCAGAGCACGGTCACGGTCATGGCGGCGGAGGGGCCGCACCAGTTCTACAACCAGCTCTCGGCGACCGCGGAGGGCCTCCTCACGACGCTGGCCGACGACATGCGCATCTCCGGGCACGTCATGGGGCAGCCCCAGTACCTGGTGATCTTCGCGGGCGAGCACATGCGGATCATCGCGCGGGACGGCTGGACCAAGCCTCGGATCCGGCAGTTCCTGTTCGAGCACACGCAGAACTCGTACGCGCACCTGAAGCGGACCTACCGGATGTCGCGCCCGGTGGCGGACGGTGACGAGGCGCGGATGCGGCCGCTGGTCGGATCGCCCGAGGACATCCTGATCGTGGCCGCCGGGGGCCGCGCCGGGGCGTTCTCCGCCTACATCCCCGGCTGGGGCAGCAAGCGCTCCTCCCAGGCCGTCACCAAG
>JBIOTN010000011.1:0-19575 GCA_044866005.1 Candidatus Rokuibacteriota bacterium
GAGGTGCAGGATGAAGCGACTTGGGATGTGGGTTGCGGCGGGCGCCTTGATCCTCGGATCGGCCCTGCCGGCGCTGGCCCAGCCGCCACCGGGTCCGACCGTGAGCTTCGGCGGCGAGATGCGGGTCTTCGGCTTCGTCTTCGACAACATGCGGGACTTCACGGATACGACGCCCGGCGCCGCGCCGGACGCGAACTGCGGCCGCTGCAAAGACAGCGATTCGTTCTACTTCATGCGGTGGCGCTTGCGCACCACGGTGGAGTCGGCCGACAAGAAGGCGCGAGCGGTCTGGCACGTCGAGGTCGGTGACATCGTCTTCGGGAACGGCGGCGGCGCCTCCGGCAACGAGTTCGGCACGGCCGGGTCCGGCCAGACGGCACCCGGGGCGAGCACGACCAGCGCCAGCGCGCGCGTGGGCAACGGCTCGGGCGGCGGCCTCGGCAACGACGGCATCAACGTCGAGACCAAGAACGCGTACCTCCAGTTCGAGGTGCCCTTCCTCCCGATCGCGACCCTCACGGCGGGGCTCCAGGGCGTCGGCTTCCTCAGCATGCCGGCCGGCGACTTCTTCTCGGACGACGCCGCGGCGATCCGGCTCGACCTGAAGTTCGATCCGGTGGACATCCAGTTCTACGCCGCGAAGCTCAACGAGAACAGTCTCGCGAACCCCGATGACAACGACATGTACACCGTGCGTGCGGGCGTGAACCTGACGAAGGACATCCGGTTCACGGTCGAGGGCATGGTCATCGACGAGCACTGCTTCGCCCGGAAGAACGTCACCGGGGCCCCCGGGGTCGCGGCCGGGCCGGTGGTCGGCGGGCCGGCGATCACGACGGCCCCCGCCACGACGGCGACCGGTGGCTGCGTGAAGGCCGATTTGGGCGACAGCTTCTGGATCGGCGCCACGGCCTCGGTGGGCGTGGCCGGCATGAAGCTGAGCGGCATGGCCGTCTACGGCGAGCGCGCCCTGTTCTCGGCCACGAACCAGGCGAACATCAAGGAGAAGGGCTTCGGCTTCATGGGGACCGCGCAGGTGCCGGTCGGGCCGCTCGCGGTATGGGGCCACGGCTGGTGGATGCGCGGGGACGAGAACCGGATCGTGGGCGGCGGCGACGGCCTCTGCGGCGCCTGCAACCCGTCCTCGACCAAGAACATCGCCGTGGGTCAGGACTGGGCGGTCAACTCCAACACGACCCGGCTCAACAAGAACTCCGACAAGCTGCCCCTCCCGGCCGCGAACGACAGCTACAACAGCGCCCCGTACGTGGGCGAGTGGCTCACCGGCCTCGGCATCTGGGGCGGCCCGACCGGCATGAACGCCAACGCCATCGGCGCCGACGAAACCGGCACCTGGGGCGTCGGCGGCTCGGTGCTGTTCTCGCTCCTCCCGAACTTCACGGTCGGCGGCGGCGTCGCCTACGTCGAGCCGGAGACCGGCACGGCGACCTTCGGCGACCGCATCATCGAGGTCGACGCGGGCGCCGCGTACAAGGTCAACGCGAACCAGAGCATCGATCTCCTGGCCGGCTACCTGTTCCCCGACAAGGGCGACGACGCCTGGGGCGTGGGCGTTCGGACGCGCTTCGCCTTCTAAGAGAACCTCGGTTCCAGTCACCCGACGCCCCGGGGTCGGCCCCGGGGCGTCGCTTTTTCTGGCGTCGGCCGCGGGAGCCGGTGCTATAGTCGCCGGCTGGAACCGCCGAAGGGTGTCGTCAGCCCCGGCCCGGGACTCGAGGCGTCGTCAGGATGTGCCTCCGCCAACCCCGCAGGTGACGGGAGGTGCAGCGGATGAAGCGACTTCCGATGCTGGCCGCGGTCGGGATGCTGATCCTTGGCGTCCCCATCCCGCGGGTCCTCGCCCAGCAGCAGGCCGGCTTCACGGTCAGCTTCGGGGGCGAGATGCGCCTCGTGGGCGTGGTGTCGGACAACATGTCCGACTTCGTGGACACCGGCAAGGCCAGCGTGCTGCCAGGCACCGTTCCCTCGCCGACCCGGAACAAGGACAGCGAGTCGTTCTACTTCCAGCGCTGGCGGCTCCGGACGACCGTCGAGTCGATCGACAAGAAGGCGCGGGCGGTCTGGCACCTGGAGGTCGGGGACCTCTTCTGGGGGAACCTGGGCGGCGCATCCGGGGCCGAGTTCGGCGGCGCGACCGCGCGCGTGGGCAACAGCTTCGGCGGGGCGCTCGGCGCCGACGGCGTCAACGTCGAGACCAAGGGCGCGTACCTCCAGTTCGACATCCCGGGCATTCCGAACGCGAACCTCCTCGCCGGCATCCACAACATCCGCTTCCTCGACACCCCCGCCGGGGGGTTCCTGGACGACGACGGGGCGGGCATCCAGCTCAACCTCAAATTCGATCCCCTCGACCTCCAGCTCTACGTCGTCAAGGCCAGCGAGAACACCCTCGCCAACGCCGACGACAACGACCTGTACGCGGCGCGGCTCGGCGTGACGCTCGACAAGGACTCCCGCCTGACCCTCGAGGGCATGATCGTCAACGCCCAGTGCTTCACCCGGAAGAGCGCGACCGGGCCGCCCGGCGTCGCGCCCGGGCCCGTGATCGGCGGGCCGGCGGTCACGGTGGCGGGTCCCACGACGGCGAGCGGGGGATGCGTGTCGGCGGACTTCGGCGAGACGTTCTGGGTCGGCGGCACCGCGGCCACGAAGATCGCCGGCATCAGCCTCGACGGCGCGATCATCTACGGGCGGCGCGAGCTCTTCTCCGCCCCGCTCCAGAAGAACATCCGCGAGAGCGGCTGGGGGGCCCAGCTCGTCGCGCGCGCGCCCGTCGGCCCGGTGCAGACCTGGTGGCTCGGCCGGTACACGTCCGGCGACGACAACCGGATCGCGGGCGGGGGGTGTCACACCTTGCCCACGGCCCATCCGCTCTGCAACCCGCCCTCGGGGCCGCCGTTGCTCCCGGCCGGCCAGGACTTCTCCACCCGGTCGTTCTCGACCAACCTCACGCGCGACTCCGACAAGCTCCCGATCATCATCGCCGGCACCTCGTGGTTCACGGTGCCGTTCATCGCGGAGTACATCTTCGGCCTCCCGACCCTGGGCGCGCCGGGGGTGGCCGGCGCCACGCACTACGGGGACCCGTCGGGGACCTGGACCGTCGGGGGTTCGGCGATCCTGCCCCTGTCACGGGCGCTGGCGCTCGGGGCGGGCGGCGCCTTCGTCGCCGCGTCCGAGGGCACGGGCGTCTACGGCGACCACGCCGTCGAGCTCGACGCGGGGGCCCTGTACACGTACAACGCCAACCTCTCGATCCAGCTGATCGCCGGGTACGTTCTCCCGGACAGAGGGGACGACGCCTGGGGCGTCACCTGGCGGACCCGGTTCGCGTTCTGAGCGCCCGCCGCACCTGACGGACCCCGGGACGGCTGCGTCCCGGCGGTGTTCTTTCCCCTTGATTCCGTCGGGGTCCGACCGGACAATGGGTGCGACGAGGCTGCCATGAGCCGGTTCCTCCCCTGCGCGATCCGGGTCTCCGCCTTCGTGGGCGCGCTCGTCTTCGGCGGCGTGCTCGTCGCCGGGGGCCTCGGGGTCGGGATGGCCCAGCCGGCGCCCGCCCGCGTCCGCCTCGCGCTTCTCCCCCAGTGGACCATCAACCAGCATCGGGCCGCGGTCAGCCCCGTGGGAGGCCGCGTGCTGGCGCCGGAGCTCCGTACCGCGGTCGAGAGCGGCGTGACGGACGGGGTCGTCTTCTGGTGGCGCCGCGGGGCGATCGAGCGGAGGAGCCTCGTGCCGAAGCCCATCCGGGTCCTGCCGCCCGCCGAGGCGGCGCCGCTCGGGGCCCGCGGGACGTTCCAGCTCGTGAACGTCGTGCCGCCGAGCGCCACCGCGGCCTGGACGACCGTGGAGGTCGCCCCGCAGAGCGGCCAGCCGGGCGACGTATTGGTGCTCGAGGTGGGTGGGGAGCTCAACACGATCACCCAGGTGCTCGAGACGCTGCTCGTGCTCACGCCGGCCCGCGGCCTGGAGGAGCTGCCCCTCGCCCGCCGGGCGCTCATTCCCGCCTCCGGCGTGCCGGTCGTCAAGGTACCGTTCGGTCGGCCCGTGGCCCTGGCTGACGGCGTCCCCGTGCCGCGCGGGGCCGAGGGGATCGAGTTCCTCGTCGCGCGGAGCCAGGTGGACGTCGTCACCGACGGTGATACCACGCCGAACGGCGCGGCAGACCGCGCGACGACCCACGTGGGCGACTGGCGCGAGGGCGATCGCGTCTTCGTCCGGCTGCCGCTCGCGACCTTGCGGGCCGGCGCGCCCGCCATCGTGCTCGGCTGGAAGGACCGGACTCCCAAGCCGGACCCCGGCGACCGTCCTGACATCCGCCAGTCCCGGCTCCCGGGCCTGCTGTTCCGCTGAGCCGCGCCGCGCCCCCGTGAGCGGCCCCTCCTCACGATCGGCCTCGAGCGCCGCGTGAACCTTTCCCTGGAGGCGACCCTCCGGGATCGCCTGGGCCGGCTGATCGGCGACGAGCTCCGCGGGTGCGAGGCCGAGATCCACCACGAGCTCACGAGCTCACCGGTCCCGCTGATCCGCGACCTCGGGGAGTACGTCGCGCTCGCAGGCGGCAAGCGGCTCCGCCCGATCCTGGTGCTGCTGAGCGCCCGCCTCGCCGGCGGCGGCCCGGGACCGCGCGCCGCGCGCCTGGGCTGCATCGTCGAGCTCCTCCACACCGCCACGCTGATCCACGACGACGTCGTGGATCAGGCGCCGCTGCGGCGCGGTCATCCCTCGGCCAACGCCCGGTGGGGGGACGACGCGTCCGTGCTGGTGGGCGACCACCTCTACTCGCGCTGCATGGCGCTCCTCGTCGAGGACGGCGACCTGGGGGTCATGAAGGCCCTGGCGACGGCCATGGTCTCGATGACCGAGGCCGAGGTCTTCCAGCTCGAGCGGAAGCGCGACGGCCGGCTCACCGAGGCGGACTACCTGCGGATCATCCGACAGAAGACGGCCACGTTCATGTCGGCCTGCTCCCGGATCGGCGGGATCGCCGGCGGGCTCCCGCCGGCGTCGGTGGACGCGCTCGCGGGCTACGGCGAGCACCTCGGGATCGCGTTCCAGATCATCGACGACTCGCTCGACTTCGACGCCGACGAGGCACGGTTCGGCAAGGCGATCGGCACGGACCTGCGGGAGGGCAAGCGGACGCTCCCCCTGATCGCCACCCTGGAGCGCGCGGCGGCGGGCGAGCGCGCCCGGATCGTCCGGACGCTCGGTCGGTCCGACGTCGGGGAGGCCGACGTCGCCGAGGTGCACCGGCTCGTCAAGGTCTACGACGGCGTGGGCTATGCGGTCGCCCGGGCCGGCGCCTACGCGGCGGAGGCGACGGCCCGGCTGGCCGGCTTCCCGCTCTCGGACGCGCGCGAGGCGCTCGAGCTCATCGCGGAGTATGTGATCCACCGCGACCGATGAGCGGAACGCGTGCGACGCCGAGCGGCGTCATCACGCTTCTCACCGACTTCGGCCTGGAGGACCCCTACGTCGGCATCGTGAAGGGGGTCATCCTCGGCATCAATCCGGCCGCGCGCCTCGTGGACCTCACCCACCGCGTGCCCCCGCACGACGTCCTGCGCGGCGCCCTGGCCCTGGACACCGCGTATCGCGTCTTTCCGCGCGGCACCGTCCACCTCGCGGTCGTCGATCCCGGCGTCGGCTCGCCGCGCCGGCCGCTGCTGGTCGAGGCCCACGGCCACGTCTTCGTCGGTCCGGACAACGGGCTGTTCGGCTTCCTCCTGGACGCGGCCGACGCCGTTGCGGTGGCGCTCGAGAACCGCGCCTACCACCGGACGCCGACGAGCCGGACCTTCCACGGGCGCGACATCTTCGCGCCGGTGGCGGCGCACCGGTCGCTCGGGGTGTCGCCCCGCCGGTTCGGCCCCGTCGTCGGCGATCCCGTGCGCCTCGCCTGGGCCCGCCCGCAGCGCCGAGGCCATCAGGTGGTCGGCCAGGTCCTTCTGGCCGACCGGTTCGGCAACCTGCTGACCAACGTGACGGTCGCGGACCTGCCGGGGCCCCCCGACGCGTGCGTGGTCGAGATCGGCGCGACGCGGATCGAGGGAGTGGTGGGGACCTACGCCGAGCGGCCGGGAGGCGCGCTGGGCGCGGTGCTGGAGAGTTCGGGGCGACTCGAGATCTTCGTCCGGGAGGGGAGCGCGGTGAAGCGGCTCGGGGTCGCGCCGGGCGCGCCGGTCACTCTTTGGGCGAGGGCGCCTTCGGCGGGGGTGCCGGCGCGGTCGCGGAGCTCGACTCCGCCTGCCCCCCCGACCCGGCCGCGCCGTCGCCCGACTTCGACCCCGCCGGGCTCTCGGCGGCCGCGCCGCCCTTCTTCTCCGCCTCCATCGCCTTCTTCCGCGACTCGGACGGGTAGTCGGTGACGTGCCAGCCACCGCCCTTCAGGATGAACGGCGCGGGCGCGAGAAGCCGGTGGACCGGGCCGTTGCAATACTGGCAGGTCGTCAGGGGCGCCGCCGAGATGCGCTGCCGCACCTCGTAGACCCGCCCGCAAGCGTCGCACTCGTACTCGTAGGTCGGCACCGGTGCTCCGCGTCCCCCCTGGCACCGCCGGGCAACAAAAAGGGAGCGTCCCGCGCTCCCCCGTCCGGCGTGATCGTCTATCCGCTGTATACCGCGCCACTCCGCGACTGTCAAGGCGCCGCGCTCCCGCCGCGCGCTAAGTGCCCTTCCGGCTTTTCGTTTGCGGCCTCCCACTGCCCCTGTTACCATTTTGCTGCTCACGGCGCCCACGCGTGGCCGTCATCGGAGGCGTGATGATCCGCCCCTTCCAGGGGAAGCTGCCGCAGATCCACGAGACGGTGTTCGTCGCCGATACGGCGGACGTGATCGGAGACGTCGTGATCGGGGAGCACTCCAGCGTCTGGTTCCAGACGGTCATCCGCGGCGACGTGAACTACGTTCACATCGGCCACCACACCAACATCCAGGACGGGACCGTGATCCACGTCGACCGGGGAGGCCATCCCGTCGAGATCGGCGACCACGTGACCCTGGGGCATGCGGTCCGGCTCCACGGGGCGCGCATCGCCTCGCACTGCCTCGTCGCCATCGGCGCGATCGTGCTGAACGGCGTCGTCATGGACGAGGAATCGATCGTCGCCGCGGGAGCCCTCGTCACGCCTGGCACCCACATCCCGCGCCGGACGCTGATGATGGGCAGCCCGGCTCGACCGGTGCGGACGCTCACCGATTCGGACCTCGAGCTCATCCACCGCCCGACGAGCAACTACGTGAAGCTGACGGCCGTCTACCGGGAGGAGAAAGAGGACGGTCCGGGCCCGGCATGACGGAACCGCGCCCCAGGAAGCCGCCGCCGATCAGCACGGAGCCCCCGCGCGGGATGCGCGACATCCTGCCGGACGAGGCGGAGCTGCGCGACGCCACGGCACAGAGGCTGCTGGCCGTTTACCGCAGCTACGGCTTCAGACGGGTGGAGACGCCGGCGCTGGAGAGCATCCAGCTCTTGACCCGGGGCGAAGGGGGAGAGAACGAGAAGCTCATCTTCAAGGTCCTCAAGCGCGGAGAGAAACTCGAGCTCGGCCGCGCCACGACCGAGGCGGAGCTCGTGGATCTGGGGCTGCGATTCGACCTCACGGTGCCCCTGGCCCGCTACTACGCCAACAACCACGCCCGGCTGCCGAAGCCGTTGAAGGCGGTGCAGCTCGGTCCGGTGTGGCGCGCCGAGCGCCCGCAGCGGGGCCGGTTTCGTCAGTTCACCCAGTGCGACATCGACATCCTCGGCGTCCAGTCGGAGGTCGCGGAGATCGAGCTGATCCTCGCCACCACCGAGGCGCTCAGCAAGCTCGGGTTCGAGGACCTCACCGTCCGGATCAACGACCGCCGGCTGCTGACCGCGATCGCGCGCCACTGTGGTTTCGACGAGGAGCGTCACGACAGTGTCTTCATCACGCTGGACAAGTGGGACAAGCTCGAACCGGCCGAGATCGCGGCGGAGCTCGTCCGGGCCGGGCACGCGGATCGAGCCATAGGGCAGCTGATCGAGCTCTTCGGCGAATTCAAGGTCCAGGGCGAACTGCCGGACGACCTGGTTCTTCGCACCGTGAAGACCCCCGAGGGGATCGAGGCGTGGTCCGCTCTCAAGCGAATCATCGATGCGGCGCGCTCGGGACACGGCTCCATCCGATTCGACGCGACGCTGGTCCGCGGGATGTCGTACTACACCGGGCCGATCTTCGAGATCGGCTCGGCGCGGTTTCCCTCATCCATCGCCGGGGGCGGGCGCTACGACCGGCTCATCGGCAAGGTCCTCGGCCAGGACGTCCCGGCGACCGGCTTCTCCATCGGATTCGAGCGAGTCATCTTGATCCTGATGGAGCGCGCGGGCGGCCGAGGCGGCTCTCAGAAGCGCCTGGCCCTGATCTTCGATGAGGGCTCGCCCGACCTGCAGGGTGTCCTGGAGAAGGCGCGCGAGCTTCGCGAGCGAGGCGGATACGCGGTATCCCTCGAGCTTCGCGCCAGCCGGCGCGGGCCGCAGCTCGCGACCCTGGAGGCACAGGGATTCGACGGGTTCGTCTGGTTCGAGGGGCCGGCCAGCCCCGTGCAGTGGTTCGGAGAGCCCCGGTGACGGCGGCGCTCGGCGACTGGCGGCGCACCCACTCCTGCGGGGCGCTGCGGGCGGAGGACGCCGGTCGGGTCGCCACGCTGATGGGCTGGGCGTTCCGTCGGCGCGACCACGGGGGGCTCATCTTCGTGGACCTGCGGGACCGCCAGGGCGTCACGCAGCTCGTCTTCAACCCCGCGACCGATGCGGCGGCGCACGAGGCCGCGCGCGCGATCCGGGGCGAGTTCGTCCTCGCCGTGCGGGGGACGGTCCAGCGCCGGCCGCCGGGGACGGCGAACCGGGCGCTGCCGACGGGGGAGGTCGAACTCCACGTCGACGCGCTCCGGGTCCTCAACGAATCCAAGCCCCTGCCCTTCCCCCTCGACGAGAGCCAGGAAACCGTCGAGCCCTTGCGGCTCCGGTACCGGTATCTCGACCTCCGCCGGCCCGCGATGCTGCGGAACCTGACCCTGCGCCACGAGGTCTGCCAGGCCGTCAGGAGCTACCTCGATCGCGAGGGGTTCATCGAGGTCGAGACCCCCGCGCTCACGCGGTCGACGCCCGAGGGCGCGCGCGACTTCCTGGTGCCGAGCCGGCTGACCCGCGGCAGCTTTTACGCGCTCCCGCAGTCCCCTCAGCTCTTCAAGCAGATCCTGATGGTCGCGGGGCTCGAGCGGTATTTCCAGATCGTCCGCTGTTTCCGCGACGAGGACCTCCGCGCCGACCGGCAGCCGGAGTTCACCCAGATCGACGTCGAGACCTCGTTCCTCGATCGCGACGACTTCCTGCCCATCATGGAGGGCCTCGTCGCGGAGCTCTTCCAGCGGGTCAAAGCGCGGGCGGTGCCGCGCCCGTTTCCGCGGCTGTCGTGGGACGAGGCGCTCGCGCGCTTCGGGTCGGACAAACCCGATCTTCGCTTCGGCCTCGAGCTCTGCGACTGCTCGGACCTCTTCCGCGGCGCGGCCTTCGAGGTCTTCGCGCAGGCCGTGGCCCGCGGCGGCGCGGTGAAGGCGCTCACGGTGCCGGGCGGCAGCTTCTCCCGGAAGGACCTCGACGAGCTGGTCGAGGAGGCGAAGGGCTTCGGGGCGAAGGGGCTCGTCTGGGTGCGGGTCGGCGACGGGGCGCTCCAGTCTCCGGCGTCGCGACACCTCGAGCCGGTGCGCGAGCCGTTGCTGGCGCGCTGCGGCGCCGGTTCGGGGGACGTCGTTCTCCTCGTCGCCGACGCGATGCCGCTCGCCGCGCTCGTGCTGGGACGGCTGCGCCAGCGCGTGGCCCAGCGGCTCGATCTCGTGCCGGCCGATACGTACCGGCTCGTGTGGGTCGTGGACTTTCCCCTCTTCGAGTGGAACGAGGAGGAGAAGCGCTGGGACGCGATGCACCATCCCTTCACGGCCCCCCGCGACGACGACGCGGCGACGGGGCTGGCGGAGCCCGGGCGGGTGCGGGCCAAGGCCTACGACCTGGTCCTGAACGGCCAGGAGATCGGCGGGGGCTCGATCCGGATCCACACCCGCGCGGTCCAGCAACGCGTCTTCGAGATCCTCGGTATCGGGGCGGCCGAGGCGGAGGCGAAGTTCGGGTTCCTCCTCGAGGCGCTCGAGTACGGCGCGCCGCCCATGGGCGGGATCGCGTTCGGCCTGGACCGGATCGTCGCGATCCTGGCCGGGGTCGAGTCGATCCGGGAGGTCATCGCCTTCCCCAAGACCCAGAAGGGGGTCTGCTCGCTCACGGACGCGCCCGCGCCGGTCAGCCCCGCCCAGCTCGCTGAGCTCGGCATCGCCATCGAGGCCGAGAGCATCGAGGATGCGCCGCCGTCGCCGGGCTGAGTTGACGGGGCGGGGCCTCTGCTATACTGGGGGCGAGATGGAGGGGTCCGAAAGCGCGCGTGCCTGAGCAGACCACCCACCGCATCACGCTCGCGTCGGACGCCGACCTGCTGCCCCTCCTGGGCCGGAACGACGAGAACCTTCGGCTGCTCGAGTCACACCTCGATCTGCGCATCATCGCCCGCGGCGCCGAGATCACGCTGAAGGGCGACGAGCGGCAGGTGGCGCGCGCCACGCGGGTCATCGAGGAGCTCCAGGCGCGGGTGGACGCCGGCCTACCCGTCCAGGCACCGGATGTGCGCGCGGCGCTGCGGGTCCTCGACGAGGACGCGGGCGCGGACCTCCGCGGCATCTTTCTCGACGCGATTCCGGTCCCGTCCCGGAAGAAGCAGATCACGCCGAAGACGGGGACACAGAAGCGATACGTGGACGCCATCCGCGCCCGCGACGTCGTGATCGGCATCGGGCCCGCGGGTACGGGCAAATCCTATCTGGCGATGGCCATGGCGGTCTCCGCGATGACCCGGCGGGAAGTGTCGCGGATCATCCTGACCCGCCCGGCGGTCGAGGCGGGGGAGCGGCTCGGCTTCCTCCCGGGGGACATGTACGAGAAGGTTCATCCTTACCTCCGGCCGCTCTACGACGCGCTCTACGACATGATGGAGCCGGACAAGGTCGCGACGCTGACCGAGCGGGGGGCGATCGAGATCGCACCGCTCGCCTACATGCGAGGCCGGACGCTCAACGACGCGTTCATCGTGCTCGACGAGGCGCAGAACACGACCTCGGAGCAGATGAAGATGTTCCTGACCCGGCTCGGATTCAACTCGCGCATGGTCATCACCGGAGACATCACGCAGGTCGACCTGCCGTCCTCGCGCGCCTCGGGACTGATCGAGATCCAGTCCGTGCTGAAGAGCATCGACGGGATCGCGTTCGTGTACTTCACCGAGAAGGACGTCGTCCGGCACGAGCTCGTGTCCGAGATCATCAAGGCGTACGACGAATGGGGGCAGCGATCGCGAGAATCCGGGGGAGGGCCCCGTCCGACCTCCGAAGCCGCCCCGTGATCGCCGTCACCGACCGGCAGCGTATCCCGGTCGACCTTCGGCGCATCCGGCGGACGATTCGCTCGGCGCTTCGCGCCCTCGGCGTCTGGGACCACGAGGTGAGCCTCACCCTGGTCGATGACCGCGAGATCCGCCAGCTGAACGCTCGCTACCGCGGGGTGCGACGCCGGACCGACGTGCTCGCCTTTCCCCTCGCCGGGCCCGCCCCGGTCCTGGGCGAGGCGATCATCTCGGTGGAGAGCGCCCGCCGCCAGGCCCGGGCCCTCGGCCACTCGCTCCGCGAAGAGCTGGATCTGCTCTGCTGCCACGCCTGTCTGCATCTCGTGGGCTACGACGACCGGCACCCGCGCGAAGCCCGCCTCATGCACGCGCGGGAGATGGCCCTCCTCGGCCGGCTCTATGAGCGCCCTGCCCCCACCCTCCACGTCGTCGCCTGAGCACCGGTCCGGCTTCGTCGCCATCGTCGGCCGGCCGAACGTCGGGAAGTCCACGCTCCTCAACCGGCTGCTGGGCCAGAAGCTCGCCATCGTCTCTCCCAAGCCGCAGACCACGCGCAACCGGATCACCGGCATCCGCACCTTGCCGGGGGTGCAGGTCGTCTACGTAGACACGCCGGGGCTGCACCCGCCGCGGGGGAAGCTGGACGAGTTCATGATGGCGACGGCAGCCCAGGCTCTGGAGGAGGTGGACGGCGTGGTCCTGGTGGCGGAGGCGACGGAGAACCCGGCGGCGCTGGACGCCGAGGCGCTCGCCCCGCTCGCCTCCGTCCGGGCGCCGGTCCTGCTGGCGCTGAACAAGGTCGACCTCCTGCCGGACAAGCGGCGACTCCTGCCCCTCCTCGAGGCCTATGCGGCACGTCACGCGTTCCGCGAGCTGATCCCCATCTCTGCGGAGACCGGGGCGGGCGTGGACCGGCTCGAGGCGGCCATCCTGGCGCTCCTCCCCCCGGGGCCGGCGTACTACCCGCCGGACACCCTGACGGACCAGCCCGAGACGTTCTTCGTGGCGGAGACGATCCGGGAGAAACTCTTCCTCCTCACGCGGCAAGAAGTGCCGTACGCCGCGGCCGTGCGCGTCGAGGAGCTGGTCGAACGCGAAAGCGATGGCGGCCGCCTGTACATCCGCGCGGTCGTCTTCGTCGAGCAGCCGTCGCAGAAGGCGATCGTCATCGGCGCGGGCGGCGCCCTGCTCAAGCAGATCGGCCAGTCGGCTCGGCGCGAGCTCGAGGCGTTCTTCGGGGTCCCCGTCTACCTCGATCTCTGGGTCCAGGTGCGAAAGCACTGGCGCCGCGACGACGCGGCCCTCCGCGAGTTCGGCTATCGCCTGACCTCCTGAGCCGCCCCCGCCATGGCCCTTCTCCGGACACAGGGCGTCGTCCTCCGGGCCCGCGACCTCGGGGAGCACGATCGCCTCGTCACCCTGTATACCCGCGACGCGGGCCGGCTCACCGGGGTCGCTCAGGGGGCGCGGCGCCTGCGGTCGCGGTTCGGCGGAGCGCTCGAGCTCTTCACGTGGGGCGACGTGGTCGGCTTCGAGCGCGAGGGCCGTGACCTCGTGCGCCTCGACCACTTCGACATCCGTCGCTCCTTCCGCCGGTTGCGGGAGGACCTCGAGCGCCTCGGGCAGGGTGCCCGCATGGTCGAGGCGGTGGCGCGGCTGACCGCCGAGCGGGACCCCCATCCGGCCGGCTTCGCCCTCCTGCTGCGGGGGCTCCGAGCGCTCGAGGACGGCCCGCCGGCGCGCGTCCAGCTCGCGTTCACGCTCCGGCTCCTCGACCTCCTGGGCCATCGACCCCGCCTCGACCGCTGCGTCGGCTGCGGCCGCCCGCTCGGCACGGTGGAGATCGCATTCGATCCGTCCCAGGGCGGCGCGGTGTGCGCCCGCTGCGGCGCTCCGGGCGCCCTGCCGGTCTCGCCGCGCACCGTCGGCGTCCTGCGCGGCCTGCAGGCCGCGCCGTGGGATGCGCGGCTTCGCGCCCGGATCGCGCCCGCCACCGAGCGCGAGGCGGCGACCGTGCTGGACGGCTACCTCGCCGCGCTCACCGGCGCACCGCTCCGGACGCCCCGCTTCCTCGCGCAGACGCTGCCGGCCGAGGTGGATGAGCCGGCGAGCGCGCGGGATACCGGGCGCTAGAGACGGCGTGGACGCGGCCCGGGCCTTCGCGCCCGGCAACGTCTCCTGCGTGTTCAAGATCGTGGCTCACGAGGACCCCGCTCGCATGCACTCGCTCGGGATGGGGTTCACCGTCCGCGATGGCGTCGTGGTGACGGTCGCGCGCGACCGCCGGGCCACGATCTCGCTGAACGGGCGGGAGATCGCCTTCCCGACCGTCGCGTCGGTCCTGCGGAAGCTCACGCCCGAGCCGCTGCGAGTGGCGCTCGAGTCTCCGCTGCCGCTCAGCTCCGGGTTCGGATTGAGCGGGGCCGCCGCGCTGGCCACGGCCTACGCGGTGAATGCGCTGTTGGGGCTGGGCCGGCCCGAGGTCGAGCTGGCGATGGCCGCGCACGTCGCCGAGGTCGAGAACCTGACCGGCCTGGGGGACGTGTGCGGGCAATACCACGGCGGCTGCCGGGTCAGGCTGAAGGCCGGCCATCCCCTGGCCGCCGAGCCCCTGCCGGTACCGGAGCAGCCGATCTATTACCGATCGTTCGGTCCCATCCACACGAAGGAGATCCTGGCCGATCCCGTGGAGCGCGAGCGCATCAACCGGGCGGCGGAGGCGGCGCTGGCGCGGCTGGCAGAGCTGGTGAGGCTCCCCAGCGTCGACTTCGACGCCTGCATCCGCCTGGCCGCCGCCTTCGCGCGCGACAGCGGGCTCCTGCGCGATGAGCGGGTGCAGGGCGCGATCCGGGCGATCGAAGCCGACGGTGGTTCGGCCTCGATGATCATGCTCGGCCACGCGGTGTTCAGCACGCGGCCCTTCGAGGGCGCGCAGGAGACCCGGCTCGGCCGGTACCGGGTCGGGATGGTCTGACATGCCCCCGGTTCCCGAGAGCCATCCGCGGTACGTGTCGCTGACGATCCGCGAGGCTCTGGTCGCCGGCGTGGAACGGGGCATCACCTCGCTCCACGGCCTGATCGCCCATGGCCGCGGGGAGGCCTTCGACTATCTCATCGGCGAGACCACCCAGCCCTTTGCCCGGGCCGCCGTCCGGGCCGCCGCGGCGATGCTCCGGCTGGGCCGGCGGCCGGTGATCTCCGTGAACGGCAACGCCGCCGCGCTGGTACCCGAACGGCTCGTCGAGCTGAGCCGGCTCCTTCCCGCCCCGCTCGAGGTCAACCTCTTCCACACCTCGAAGGCGCGCGAGCGGACGATCGAGCGCCACCTCATCACGCACGGCGCGGAGCGCGTGCTGCTGCCGACCGAGGCCGCCCAGCTCCCCGGCCTCGAGTCGAACCGGCGGTTCGTCCATCCCGAGGGCATCTTGCGCGCCGATGTCGTCTTCGTGCCGCTGGAGGACGGAGACCGCTGTGCCGCGCTCCGGGGAGCGGGCAAGGGCGTGGTGACCGTGGACCTGAACCCGCTCTCCCGGACGGCGAGGACCGCCAGCGTCACCATCGTGGACAACGTGGTACGGGCGTTGCCCCTGCTGGTCGCGGAGGTCCGGGACCTCGGCGACGTCGCCCGGTCCTCGCTCCAGGCCATCCTGGCCGGCTACAGCAACCCCGCGGTCCTGGAAGCCGCCGTGCAGCGCATCCGCGCAGGAGGGTAGGCCAGGTCGACGGGCACCCGGGGTCGGCTGCCGCTCCGCGCGGCGGCTTTTGCCGCCGCAACCGGGGGGTCCTGGGGGTCTTCCGAGAAAACTAGGGATGGAAGGGGCAGAAGCGCGTCGGCTCGCTCCCCGCCACGAACGCCATGACCACGGGCCGCGGGCACGTCGGGTTGGCCAGGAAGCCCGTGGCCATGTCCACGCGGGCCATGACGACGTTGTCCGGCAGGGGAAAGTCTTCGACGGGCCGATCCTTCAGGATCTCCCGCATGAGCGTGATCCAGATCGGCAGGGCCGCGCGGGCGCCCGTCTCGTCGTGGCCGAGGCTCCGGATGCGGTCGTACCCGATCCAGACGCCGGCGGCGAGTGACGGGGTATAGCCGACGAACCAGGCGTTCGAGAAGTCGTTGGTGGTCCCCGTCTTTCCCGCGATCGGCCGGCCGAGAGTCCGTGCCGTGACGGCCGTCCCCCGCTCCACGGCGCCGCGCAGCATCTGGGTGAGGACATAGGCCGCGGCCGGCTGCGCGGCCTCGCGCCCCTGGGGGATGTTCTCCTCCACCAGACGTCCCTGGCTGTCGGTGACGTACCGGACGGCGATCGGCTCCATCCGGACGCCCTGGTTGCCCAGCGCCGCGTAGGCCGCGGTCAGCTCGAGCAGCGTCACGTCGGAGCTCCCCAGGGCCAGCGTGAGGTTCGGCTGGAGCGGGCTGTCGATCCCGAGCCGCCGCGCCACCTCGATGACACGACCCACGCCGACCTGCTCGAGGAGCTTCACGGTGGGGACGTTGACGGACTCCTCGAGAGCCTGCTGGAGGGTGATGGGGCCGCGGAACTTGCCGTCGTAATTCTCGGGCGCCCACGCGCGGGCGGGCCCGCGCCCGTACGTGACCGGACTGTCGTCGACGAGGTCGGCGGGAGTCCGGCCGGCCTCCAGCGCCGCCAGGTACACGAACGGCTTGAACGCCGAGCCTGGCTGGCGGCGCGCGTGGATCGCGCGGTTGAACTCGCTGCGCCCGAAGTCCGAGCCGCCGACGAGCGCCTTGATGTAGCCGGTCGTCGATTCCATGACCAGCACGGCGCCCTCGGGGCGGGTCGCGCGGGTGGCGCTCGGCCCGGCGACCTTGGAGGTCTGCCGCGCGGCGATGGTCGTGAGTCCCTCGCGAAGGGCTTGCTCGGCGATGCGCTGGACGACCGGGTTGAGGGTCGTGTAGACCGAAAGCCCGCCCTTGTAGAGGAGATCGCTGCCGAACTTCGCCTCCAGGCTCTGCTCCAGGTACTCGAGGAAGTACTGGCCGCTCGTCCGGCGCCGCTCGGGTGCGACGGTCTCCAGGGACGCCATGGTGGCCCGCTTGGCGTCGGCGGACGGGACGTAACCCTGCTCCACCATGCGCTGCAGGACGAGCGCGCGGCGCCGCTGTGCGGCGGGCGGGTGCTCGAAGGGCGAATAGGTCGTCGGGGCGCGAGTCAGTCCCGCGAGGAGCGCGGCCTGCGGGAGCGTGAGCTCCTGGACGGACTTGCCGAAGAACGTCCGGGCCGCCGCCTCCACGCCGTAGGAGCCGTGGCCCAGGTAGATCTGGTTCAGGTAGATCTCGAGCAGCCGGTCCTTGGAGTACCGCTTCTCGAGCTCGAACGCGAGGAGGGCCTCCTTGACCTTCCGCGAGAAGCTGCGGTCGGGCGTCAGGAAGAGGACCTTGGCGAGCTGCTGGGTGATCGTGCTGCCGCCCTCCACCACGCGCCCGTGGCGGAAGTTCGCGTAGGCGGCGCGCACGATGCCACGCAGATCGACGCCGTGATGCGAATAAAACCGGGCATCCTCGATGGCGATGAAGGCGTCCCGGACCGTGTTCGGGATCTCGCGGAGCGGGACGAAGATCCGCCGCTCGGCCTGGAATTCGGTGAGCAGCTCGTCGTCGTCCGCGTAGACCTTGGTCCCCGGCGTCGGCGCGTACTCCTCGAGCGCCCGGACCGACGGCAGGTCGGTCGGCCAGAAGACGTACGCTCCGAGGGCGAGCCCGGCGGTGGCGATGACGACGAGTAGCACGGCGACCGCGAGAAGCCAGCGGACGAAGCGCCAGGACGGCAGGAGGCGCGGCAGGCGGACTCGCCGACGGCCGCCCGCGGCCAGGCGCCGCCGCCAGGTGCCGGGCTTGCGCCGGCGCCAGAGCGCCGAAGCGCGTCGGGAGCGGGGTGACACGCGATGTGATCTCCGGGTGGCTCGTCGCCGGCCCCATTATACTGTGAAGCGACGCGCGGTCCCGAATCACCGCGCCTTGCAGCGGCGCGGCGCGTCGTGGTACAAGTCCGCCATGCCAGCGTCCCACGGACGTCCGGCCACCGAACAGTTCGCGCTGATTCGCCGCGGGACGGCGGCGATCGTCACCGAGGAGGAGCTCGGGGCGAAGCTGGAGCGCTCCGTCCGCACCGGGACGCCGCTGGTCGTCAAGGTCGGTTTCGATCCGACCGCGCCCGACCTCCACCTCGGCCACACCGTGATCATCCAGAAGATGCGGCAGCTCCAGGAGCTGGGCCACACGATCGTCTTCGTGATCGGCGACTTCACCGGGATGATCGGGGACCCTACCGGGAAGTCCGAGACGCGGAAGCCGCTCACACGCGAGGAGATCGAGGCCAACGCCCAGACCTACCGGGCGCAGGTCTTCAAGATCCTCGACGCGGAGCGGACCCGGATCGCCTTCAACTCGGAGTGGCTGGCTCGCCTGCGCGCGGAGGACGTGATCCGCATGGCGGCGCAGGTCACGGTGGCGCGGCTGCTCGCCCGCGAGGACTTCGCGCAACGGTACGAGGAGGCGCGGCCGATCCACCTGCACGAATTCCTCTACCCCCTCTTCCAGGCCCAGGACTCTGTCGCGCTCCAGGCCGACGTGGAGATGGGCGGCACCGACCAGACCTTCAATCTGCTCGTCGGCCGCGACCTCCAGCGCGCCGTCGGGCAGGAGCCCCAGATCGCCATCACGATGCCGATCCTCGTCGGGACCGACGGCGTCCAGAAGATGTCGAAGAGCCTCGGCAACTACGTCGGCATCACCGAACCGCCGGCCCAGATGTACGGCAAGCTCATGTCCATCTCCGACGAGGTCATGCTCGGCTACTACCCGCTCGTGAGCGGCCTGTCGCCCCAGGAGGTGGAGCGGGTCGAGCAGGACGTCCGGGCCGGCCGGCTGCATCCCATGGAGGCCAAGAAGCGGCTCGCCCGCGCCGTCGTGGCCCAGTTCCACGGGGAGAGCGCGGCGAGGAGTGCCGAGGAGGGCTTCGCCCGCCAGTTCCAGGCGCGCGAGGTGCCGGCCGAGGTGGCCGAGGTGCCGGTCCCGGCGCCGCCGCGCGGCGTGGAGCTGCGCCTCTTCCAGCTCGTGTTGACGACGGGGCTGGCGAGCTCGGCCAGCGAGGCCAAGCGGCTCATTCAGCAGGGCGGCATCAAGATCGACGACCAGCGCGTCGAGGACCCTTACCACTCGCTGACGATCCGGCCGGGCGACCGGGTCCTCGTCCAGAAAGGTCGGCGCGAGTTCCGCCGGGTGAAGGCGGTGGCCGACGACTCCGCCGGACGGAGTGGAACCTCGCGCGGCGCTTGACGCGCCCGCGGCCTGGGGCTAGGATCGACCCGGGCTCGGCCTCCTTGGGGGTCGGGTGTTCGGCCTCGGACGGGTGGTCCCGGTCGAACGGGGTCCGGTCGAGCCAAAAAGGAGCTTGACAGCCCCACAGGTGGCTGGTACCGTTAGGTGTTGCTCGGGGCACCTGGTGTCCTGAGCGTTGGGTTCGAAGAAACCCGCCCGGCTGATTCACATCAGCGGTCACGTTCTCGTAAGAAGTTCTTCGGCTCTTTGAAAGCTGAATATGCTACTGGCTCACCGGTAAGGTGTGCATGCCCTTTCCCTGTCAAAGCCGAACGGCCACGACGTGGGAATCTGTTTCGAAGATCAAACTGGAGAGTTTGATCCTGGCTCAGAACGAACGCTGGCGGCGTGCCTAACACATGCAAGTCGAGCGGATCGCCTGGGGCAACTCAGGCGGTCAGCGGCGGACGGGTGAGTAACACGTGGGTAACCCACCTGGGGGACCGGGATAACGGCTCGAAAGGGCCGCTAATACCGGATACGCTCCCCGGGACACAAGTCCTGGGGAGGAAAGGCGGCGCAAGCTGTCACTCCCAGACGGGCCCGCGGCCCATTAGCTAGTTGGCGGGGTAACGGCCCACCAAGGCGATGATGGGTAGCCGGTCTGAGAGGATGACCGGCCACACGGGGACTGAGACACGGCCCCGACTCCTACGGGAGGCAGCAGTGGGGAATCTTCCGCAATGGGCGAAAGCCTGACGGAGCAACGCCGCGTGGGGGACGAAGGCCTTCGGGTCGTAAACC
>JBIOTN010000012.1:0-43106 GCA_044866005.1 Candidatus Rokuibacteriota bacterium
GACCTCTACCCCTGCCCGTATCAGGCCGACCGGGTCTGTCGCCTGACGACCGTCGGCCGCGGCCGTGCGTGAGCCCGCCGCCGCGCCCCGAGCACGCGGGCGGGATCGACCGCCCTCACTCGGACAGCGTCACGGCGCCCCGGGGGGCGCTGGCCGCTCCTCACGCCGCCCCGGGAGACCGCGACCCGGGAGAGCCATCGACGATGGCTAGCCTGCACCAGCGCTCGCACAGGCCTCTCGACGCCGAGCTCATCGTCGCCCACGCCCCGGATCCGGTCTTCGTGACGGACCTCGAGGGCAAGATCCTCCAGGCCAACGAGGCCGCCTCGTGGCTCCTGGGCTTTCGGCAGGACGAGCTGGTGGACCAGTCGCTCTCGCGCTTCATCAGCCCGGACGAGCGGCGGGAAGTCACGGCGGCCCTGCGTGAGGTCGTCGCGCGCGGCGTCACCCGCAACGCCCGGCTGAATCCGCGGACCGCGGCGGGCGAGGTCATTCCCACGACGCTCAACGCCTCGGCGCTCCGCGACCCGCACGGCCGGGTGATCGGGGCGATCGGCATCCTGCGCGACATGCGGGAGCTCGACAAGGCCCGGGCCTATGCCGAGAGCCTCATCACGAACGCCCCCGATCCGGTCTTCGTCTCCGATCTCCAGGGGAAGATCCTTCAGGCCAATGCCGCGGTGTCCGAGCTTCTCGGGCTCCGGCCGGACGAGCTCCTGGAACAGTCCCTGTCCCGCTTCCTCGAGCCCGAGGAGACGCGGGAGTTCATGGGCGCGCTGCGCGAAGTCGTCCAGCGCGGTGTCACCCGGGATGCCCGCCTGCATCCGCGCAGCGCCTCCGGCGCGATCATTCCGACCACCATGAACGCCGCGGCGCTCCGCGCGCCGGACGGGACGGTCATCGGCGCGATCGGCATCCTGCGCGACATGCGCGAGCTGGACAAGGCGCGGGCGTACGCCGAGAGTCTGATCAAGAACGCCCCGGATCCGGTCTTCGTCTCCGACCTGGAGGGCAAGATCCTCCAGGCCAACGACGCCGTCTTCGCCCTGCTGGGGTTCCGCCCCGACGAGCTGATCGAGCAGTCGCTCTCGCGGATCATCTCGTCCCAGGAGACCCGCGCGTTCCTCGCGGCCCTGCGCGAGGTCGTCGAGTGCGGGCTGACGCGGAACGCCCGGCTGACCCCGCGCAGCGCGTCCGGGGAAGTCATCCCGACGGCCCTCAACGCGTCGGCGTTGCGCGACGCCGAGGGCGAGGTGATCGGGGCCATCGGCATCCTGCGCGACATGCGCGCCTACGAGGCGGTCGTCCGCGACCTGCAGGAGTCACAGGGCCAGCTCGCCGAGGCGAACCAGGCGAAGGATCAGTTCCTGGCCGTGCTGTCGCACGAGCTGCGCACGCCCCTCCAGGCGATCCTGGGATGGGCGCGCCTGTTGCGCACCGGGACCCTGGATTCCGCGGGCGCCGGCCGCGCCCTCGACGTCATCGAGCGGAACGCCAGGGTGCAGACGCAGCTGATCGACGACCTGCTCGATGTCTCGCGCATCGTGACCGGCAAGCTGCGCCTGGACGTGCGGCCGGTCGACCTCGTCTTCGTCGTCGAGGCGGCCATCGAGGCGGTGCGGGGGCTGGCGGACGCCAAGGCCATCCGGCTCGACGTCGTCCTGGACCCCTCGGCCAGCCGGGTCACGGGCGACCCGGACCGCCTGCAGCAGGTCGTCTGGAACCTCCTCTCCAACGCGATCAAGTTCACGCCGGAGGAGGGACGGGTCGAGATCCGACTCGACCAGCTCGAGGCCGTGGCGCGGATCACGGTGACCGACACCGGCATGGGGATCAGCCCGGACTTCCTCCCTTACGTCTTCGACCGGTTCCGCCAGGCCGAGATCCCGGGCGCGCGCGCGCACGGCGGGCTGGGGCTGGGCCTGGCGATCGTGCGGCACTTCGTGGAGCTCCACGGCGGCGCCGTCCGCGCCGAGAGCGGCGGCGAGGGGCGCGGCGCGCGATTCACCGTCGAGCTGCCGCTGACGGTCGCCCGCACGGCGTCGGGCCGGCCGCCGTCGATCTCCCGGCGAGGCGCCGCGCCCCTCGAGGCCGGCAGCCTCGCCGGCGTCCGCGTCCTCCTCGTCGAGGACCAGGCCGACGCGCGGGAGCTCCTCACGACGGTCCTCCGACAGGCGGGAGCCGACGCGCGGGCGGTGCCGTCGGTCGGCGAGGCGCTCGAGACGTTCCAGGGCTTCCGCCCACACGTTCTGGTCAGCGATCTCGGCATGCCCGGCGAAGACGGCTACGCCCTGATCCGCAAGGTCCGGGCGCTCGAGCCCGCCCGCCGGGCGATCCCGGCCGTCGCGCTC
The DNA here is from genome assembly GCA_044866005.1 of Candidatus Rokuibacteriota bacterium. Taxonomy (GTDB): domain Bacteria; phylum Methylomirabilota; class Methylomirabilia; order Rokubacteriales; family DASRDR01; genus JBIOTN01. Next base: position 2,352 of record JBIOTN010000012.1, read on the forward strand.
ACGGCCTACGCGGGCGCGGAGGACCGCCGCCGCGCGCTCTCGGCCGGCTTCCAGCTGCACGTGGCCAAGCCCGTCGAGCCGGCCGTGCTGGCGGCGGCCATCGCCGGCCTGGCGAAGGGGCGCGCGGGCCGCTCGATCCGTCGGCGCTGACGCCAGCCCGCCACCCGGCGCGCCGGAGCGCGCCGGCCCGGCTCACTCGCCGGACTGCTGGAGGAGCTTGGCGACGAGCGCCGTCCAGCCATTCTGGTGGCTGGCTCCCAGCCCCGCCCCGTTGTCCCCGTGGAAGTACTCGTAGAAGAGGACCAGGTCCCGCCAGTGCGGGTCCGTCTGGAACTTCTCCGTCCCGCCGTGGACCGGTCGCCGCCCGTCGGCGCCGCGAAGGAAGAGGCGCGTCAGCCGGCGCGAGAGCTCACCGGCCACGTCCCAGAGGCTGAGCCGCTCGCCCCCGCCCGTCGGGAACTCGACCTTGAGGGCGTCGCCGAAGAAGTAGTGGTACTTCTGGAGGGACTCGATCAGGAGGTAGTTGACCGGAAACCACACCGGTCCGCGCCAGTTCGAGTTCCCGCCGAAGAGTCCCGTCGTCGACTCCGCCGGCTCGTAATCGACCCGGTACTCGGCGCCGCCGGACTGGAGCAGATAGGGGTGCTCCCGGTGGTAGCGCGAGAGCGCCCGGACGCCGTAGGGCGAGAGGAACTCCGCCTCGTCGAGCATGTAGCGGAGGATCCGTCGCAGCCGCTCGCGGTTGGCGAGGGTGAGGAGCCGCCGGATGCCGCCCTCCTCCCCGGTCTCCGTCTCCACGTGCATGGCCAGCTCGGGCCGGTTCTCCAGGAACCACTGCATCCGGCGCTTGAAGCCCGGCAGGGCGTCGACGACGTCGGGCTCGAGCGTCTCGACCGCGAAGAGCGGGATCAGCCCGACCAGCGAGCGCACCCGGAGGGGCCGGGCCCCGCCGTCCGGGGTGTGGAGGACGTCGTAGTAGAAGCCGTCGCGCTCGTTCCAGAGCTCGATCCCCTCGCCGGCCACGTCGTTCATGGCGCGCGCGATGTTGACGAAGTGCTCGAAGAACTTCGAGGCGACGTCCTCGTAGGCCGGGTTGTCGCGCGCCAGCTCGAGCGCGATCGCCAGCATGTTGAGGCAGTACATCGCCATCCACGCGGTCCCGTCGGCCTGCTCGATGTGCCCGCCGGTGGGGAGCGGCGCCGAGCGGTCGAAGACGCCGATGTTGTCGAGCCCGAGGAAGCCGCCCTGGAAGACGTTCCGCCCCTCGGTGTCCTTGCGGTTCACCCACCAGGTGAAGTTCAGGAGCAGCTTGTGGAAGACGCGCTCCAGGAAGCGCCGGTCCAGCCGGCCGCGCACGCGGCCCTCGATCTTGTAGACGCGCCAGGCCGCCCAGGCATGGACGGGCGGGTTCACGTCGCTGAACGCCCACTCGTAGGCGGGGAGCTGGCCGTTCGGGTGCATGTACCACTCGCGGAGGAGCAGGACGAGCTGCTCCTTGGCGAAGGCCGGGTCGACGAGGGCGAGGGGGATCGTGTGGAACGCCAGGTCCCAGGCGGCGTACCACGGGTATTCCCACTTGTCCGGCATCGACAGGACGTCCTCGTTGTAGAGGTGCGTCCAGCGGTGGTTGCGGCGCTCCAGCCGCTCGGGCGGCGGCGACGGCCCGGCCGGGTCGCCGCGCAGCCAGCGCGCGACGTCGAAGTGGTAGAACTGCTTGGTCCAGAGGAGGCCCGCCAGGGCCTGGCGGGCGACGCCCCGGGCATCCGGGGAGAGGCTCGGCGGGATGACGGCCGCGTAGAACTCGTCGGCCTCGCGCTGCCGCGCCGCGACGGTCGCGTCGAACTCGGGCCCGAAGGGCGCGCGACCGGGCCGGTCGGTGAGCCGGAGCCGCACCGTCGCCGAGGCCCCCGGCTCGAGCCGGAGCCCGTAGCGCGCGGCCATCTTGGTCCCCACGGGCTCGGGGCTCACCGCATCCGGCCGGCCGCCCACGACGAAGTCGTTGATGCCGTCCTTGACGTAGCGGGTCGCGCTCTCGACGCTCCAGAGCCGCTCCGCGTTCGACTCGTTCTCCGTGAAGAGGAGGGCCGGGGCGCCCGCGCAGAGGAGCCAGTGGCGGGCGTAGGCCGGATGCGTCACCTCGACCGCGAGCCCGCCCTCGACCGGGTCCGCGGCCCGCAGGCGCGGCCGGCGCACGTCCATCCCCCACGCCCAGGTGTTGCGGAACCAGAGGGTCGGCAGGAGGTCGAGCGACGCCGGGTCCGGTCCGCGGTTGAGCGCGGTGATCCGCACCAGGACGTCTTCGGGCGTCGCCTTCGCGTACTCCACGATCACGTCGAAGTAGCGGTCCTCGTCGAAGACCCCGGTGTCGACGAGCTCGTACTCGAGCTCCTGCCGGCCCCGCCGCCGGCTCTCGGCGAGGAGCTCGGCGTAGGGGAAGGCCGCCTGGGGGTACTTGTAGAGGTAGCGCATGTAGGTGTGGCAGGGGGTGTTGTCGAGGTAGAAGTAGTACTCCTTGACGTCCTCGCCGTGGTTCCCCTGGTTGCCGGTCAGGCCGAAGAGCCGCTCCTTGAGGATCGCGTCCCGCCCGTTCCACAGGGCGAGGGCCAGGCACACCAGGCCGTGCCGGTCGCAGAGTCCCGCGATCCCGTCCTCGCCCCAGCGGTAGGCGCGCGAGCGGGCGTGCTCGTGCGGGAAGTACTCCCAGGCACTGCCGTCCTTGCTGTAGTCCTCGCGCACGGTGCCCCACTGGCGCTCGGACAGGTACGGGCCCCAGCGGCGCCAGTGGGCGCGGCGCGCCTCCGCGTCGACGAGGCGGCGCCCCTCCGCGGTGGTCTCGACGGGCGGCGCGGAGGTGGCCGGCGCCGGCGGGGGGTCCGGCGGGATCGGCGGGTCGGTCACGCTCGCCTTCCCGGCTCAGCGCGCATGGAAGGGCGGGAGAACCTCCTCGGCGAGCTGCGCGAGCTGGTCCAGCATCGCGCCGGGTGGGACCATCGGTCGGAGCACGAACTTCGTGCCCCCGCCGGCGACGAACCGCTCGATCGCGGTCGCGACCGCCTCCGCCGGCCCCACCGCGGTCGTCGCGGAGAGCGTCGCCTCGTCGGCCCGGTCGCGGGGCAGGAAGGGCTGCGCCGCCCGCCAGCCGTCCTCGGGCGAGGGGGCGAGGACGAAGGGGACGATCGTGCCGAAGTGGTCGTCGGGGATGGCGCGCTGCGCGGCGGCGGCGTGCGTCCGGATGCGCTCGACGGCGCGCGCGAACGCGGGAGGCGCGACGAGCGAGCCGAGCCAGCCGTCCCCGAGCCGGCCGGCGCGCCGGAGCGCGGCCTCGCTCGTCCCGCCGATCCAGAGCGGCGGCGGCGTCTGGACGGGCCGGGGGAAGAGCCGCACGCGGTCGAGCGTGAAGTACGAGCCGCGGTGGCTCACCTCCTCCTCGAGCCAGAGCCGCCGGATGACCTCGATGGCCTCGTCGGTGCGCGCCCCGCGCCGGCCGGCCGGGACGCCGCCCGCCTCCCACTCCCGGCGGTGGTCCAGGCCCACGCCGACCACGGGGAACACGCGCCCGTCCGAGAGCACGTCGAGCGTCGCGAGGCTCTTGGCCGCGAGAAGGGGGCTGCGGAACGGGAGGACGAGGACCGCCGTGCCGAACTTGAGGCGGCGGGTCCGCGCCGCCAGGGCCGCCAGCGCGGTCAAGGGCTCCAGGGTCGGCGCGAGGAGGCGATCGGAGAGCCAGAGGGAATCGATCGTCGTCCGCTCGCACAGGTCGGCCAGGCGCCAGAAGAGCTCCCGCCCGGCCGGGCCCTCCGGCCACGGCCCCGGCATGACGCCGATCCGGATCTTGGCGGGCCCGAGCACGGGCCTCACTCTACCACGAGGCTCAGTAATCTTTCGGATCGAGGACGTCGCGGAGCCCGTCCCCGGCGAGGTTGAAGGAGAGCGTCAGCACGAAGATGGCCAGCCCCGGCCACCAGGCCATCCAGGGCGCCGTGTCGAGGTACTGCTGGGCCGTGTTCAGCATCGTGCCCCAGCTCGCGTCCGGGGGCTGCACGCCGAGCCCGAGGAACGAGAGCACCGCCTCGGCGATGATCGCGGTCGGAATGGAGACCGTCGCCTGGACCAGGATCGCGCTCGCGATGTTCGGCAGGATGTAGCGCGCCATCACGCGGAGGTCGCCCGCGCCGACGGCCCGCGCGCCCTGGACGTAGTCTTCCTCGCGCGTCGCGAGGACCAGCCCGCGCGTCAGCCGAATGTAGGTGGGCGTCGCGCCGAGGCCGATCGCCAGCGTGGCGTTGATGAGCGACGGGCCCAGGATCGTCACCAGGCCGATCGCCAGGATCAGGAACGGAAAGGCGAGCCAGGCGTCCGTCAGGCGCATGACGAGCTGGTCGAGGGTCCCGCGGTAATACCCGGAGGCGAGCCCCAGCGGGACGCCGAGCGCGATCGCGAAGAGGATCGACAGCACCCCGGCGCGCATGGAGATCCGCGCGCCCCACATCACGCGCGACAGGTTGTCCCGGCCCAGGTCGTCCGTGCCGAAGGGGTTCTGCCGGGTGGGCGCCTTGCGGATCTTGCTCCACTCGGTCTGCGTCGGATCGGCCGGCGCCAGCCAGGGCGCGCCGACGGCCACGACCACGAAGAGCAGCACGACGGCGGCCCCCGCCACCGCCGGCGGCCGCCGGGCGAGCCGCCGCCAGCGTCGCGCCAGGCTCCCCGGCCGCCGCTCAGGCACCGCCCACCCCGCCTCGCGCGCGGATCCGCGGGTTGAGCACGGAGTAGGAGACGTCCACGAGCAGGTTGATCAGCACGTACGCGCTGGCGGTGATGAGCACGACGCCCTGGACGAGCGGGTAGTCGCGGGTGAACACCGCCTCGACGATCAGCCGGCCGAAGCCCGGGACCACGAAGATCTGCTCGGTGACCACGGCCCCGCTGATGAGCGCGCCCATCTGGAGGCCCAGGATGGTCACCACCGGGATGAGCCCGTTCCGGATGGCGTGACGGAGCACCACGGCGCGCGGCGCGAGCCCCTTGCTCCGGGCGGTCCGGATGTAGTCCGCGCCCAGCACCTCGATCATCGCGTTCCGCGTCTGCCGCATCAGCACGGCCGCGAGCGCGGTTCCCAGGACGAAGGCAGGCATGAGCATGCGCCGGAGGTTCTCGACGGGATCCTCGGCGAAGGGCACGAAGCCCGAGGCCGGCAGCCAGCCGAGGCGCACGGAGAAGAACAGGATGAGCATGATCCCGAGCCAGAAGTTCGGGATGGAGACGCCGAAGAGCGAGGCCCCGCTCAGGAAGAAGTCCCACGCGCTGTTCCGGCGGAGGGCGGAGAGGACGCCCGCCGGCAGGGCGATGGTCACGGCCACCGTGAGGGCGGCGAGGGCGAGCTCGAGCGTGATGGGGAGCTTCCGCGCGACGGTGCGAGCGACCGACTCGCGGGTCCGGATCGACTCCCCCAGGTCGCCGCGCAACGCGAGGCCGACCCACCGGACGTACTGGACGGGGATCGGATCGGTCAGGCCGTATTTCTGACGGATCTCCTGGAGACCGGCCGGGTCGGCCTCGGTCCCGCCCATCACCCGGGCCGGGTCGCCGGGGATCAGACGCACGCCGGTGAAGACGATGAGCGAGATCAGGAAGAGGGTGACGACGGAGATGACCGTCCGCTGGGCCAGGAACTCCAGCACGGCCGCTTACGATAACGGGTCAGCGGTCTCAGGCCCGGCGACAGGCCTCCTCCCCGGGGGGAGGCAGGCCCGGGCCGATCGGCCGCGACGAACGGCCGAACGGCCCGGCTTCGCCGGGAGGGCATTCTCCGGGGGGCGGAGCCCCTCTCCGAAGACTACGGCCAGGTCACGCCCTTGATCCGGATGAGGCCGTCCGGCACGGCTTTGTACCCCTTGAGGTTCTTCGGGTACGCGACGATGTAGTTCAGGTGATAGAGGTAGATGATGTTGCGACGGGCCGTGAACTTCTCGATCGCCTGGCGGTAGAGGTCGATCCGCTCCCGCTGGTCGCTGACCTCCCGCGCCCGGTTCAGGAGCGCGTCGATCGCCTCGTCGCAGGCATGCGTCGTGTTCAGGCTGCCCCGACAGGTCTGGAACTGGTGGATGTTGGCGTCGGGGTCCACGCGGCCGCTCCAGCCGACCTGGAAGGCCTGGAGCTTGCCGGCGTCGTCGTCGTTCAGGGCCGAGGCGAACTCGGACGGCCGGATGCTCACGTTGAAGCCGGCCTCCTTCGCCATGCCCTGGATCACCTCCGCCACCCGCCGTTCCGGCGGCTGGTTCTGGACGGTCAGCTCGAAGCCGTAGCCGCCGGCGAGGCCGGCGTCGGCCAGGAGCTTCTTGGCGCGGGCCACGTCCCGGCCGGGGCACTTCCGCGACCGGTCGGCGAACGGGCTGACCGGCGAGATGGGACCGCAGCCCGGGGTGTACTGACCTTCCCACGCCACCTGGTTGAGCGCCTCGCGATCGATCGCCAGCTCGAGCGCCTCGCGCACGCGCGGGTCGTTCGCGAGCGGCGTGCCGAGGTCGCCCGGCGGCTGGTCCTTGCCGGTCTTGTTTCGTAAATTGATCGTGATCCCGGAATACCCGATGCCGGTCACGCTGGCCACGTCGAAGCGGCCCTCCTTGCGGAGGGTCGCGGCGTGCGTGGGCGTCACCAGGTGCATCATGTCGATGTCGCCCGAGCGCAGGTTCGCCAGGCGGACGTTGTCGTCCGTGATGATCCGGAAGATCAGCTTGTCGAAGGCGGCCGCCTTGGGGTCGAAATAGTGAGTGGAGCGCTCGAGCACGATCCGGTCCTGCGCCACCCGCTCCGTCACGCTCCACGGGCCCACGCAGATCGGCGCGGTCCCGAACTTGTCATCGAGCTTCCGGGCCTGGGTGGGCGAGACGGGCATGCCGGCGCGGTCGGCGAGGATGGCCACGATCGGGGAGAACGGGGCCTTGAGGCGCAGGCGCACGGTCGTCGGATCGGCGACCTCGACGCCGTCGACGTGGTCCAGCTCGCTGCGGCGGTTCGACCCCTTCATCTCGCGGTGGCGATCCAGGGAGAACTTGACCGCCTCGGCGGTCATCGGCGTGCCGTCGTTGAACTTCACCCCGGCGCGCAGCCGGATCGTCACGGTCTTCCCGCCGTCGCTGAATCGGGGCAGCTCGGCGGCCAGCTGGGGATAGATGTTGAGCTTCTCGTCGATCTCGTAGAGCTTCTCGCACATCTGGGCATAGATGATGCGGCCCACGTAGGTCCGCGACAGCGTGGGGTCCAGGATGTCCGGATCCTGGTTGAGGGCCACGACCAGCGTCGTCTTCTTCTGCGCGCCGACGTCCCCGGGCACCAGCGCGAGGGCGACCAGCATCCCCAGGGCGAGCCTCCACGCGATCGTCATCCCGCTCATGGCGCTCTCCTCCGCTTTCGGTCCGTTCGACCCTCGGTCAGTACTTGATCCGCCCGAACAGCCGCTGCCCCTCCGGGCCGTACTCCCGGCCGACCCGCTCCCAGTGGGCCACCGCCACCGCGTAGACGCGCTGCAGCTCGGCGACCGGGTCGGGGTGATCGTCCACCCGCAGATTGTGGTAGCCCCGCGGCGGGTCGGCCGCGACGAGGAGGGCGGCCGACTGCTTGCCGCGCTTGTCCCCGCCCGCTTGCTGGCCCGCTTCGAGCGCTCTGAGGAGGCGCGCCGCCAGCTCTTCCGCCGCGCCCGCCAGGAAGGCCTCCGCCATCGCCTTGATCACCCCTTCGCCGGCGAGCATGTTCCCCGCGACCGTGAACCCCTCGCCGGCCAGGTGGCCGCACCACTCGACGCAGCGGGCGCCGGTGTGGACGACGCTCCCGCGGGCGTCCACGCCGTGGAGCTGCCGCAGCTCCCGGTCCGGATCGGCCGCCAGCAGGGACGGGAGCGCCTGCCCCAGCGGCATCCCCTGCTCGACGAGCGCGAGCCCGTGACGGCCGAGATCGGTGTTCACCCGCGCTTGGGTCGCGATCGCCGCCCGGCGCGAGACGAACGGCACGAGGCTGCCGACGGCCGGGCGCGCCGTGGCGACGGCGACGCCGAAGTCGCCGCTGCGGAGACACCGGGCGGCGATCGAGAAGGTGGTCAGCATGGCGCTAGGAGACCCGCAGCTCCGCCGCGATGTCCTCGATCTGGCGCCACGTCTCGTCCTCGACCGGGATGCCGTGGGCGCGTCGCTCCCGCTCCATGCGCGCCTCGGGCTCGCCCGGGATCAGCACGTCCGCCCCACCCGACAGCGGCCGGGCCGACTTCACCCAGGCCAGAAGCTCGCTCACCTCCCGCGTGAAGTCGCCGAGCGGGCGGAAGCGCTGGACGTCCACCAGGACCATGAAGACGCCGTTGCGGACCGGTCCCGGCCTGGCGCTGATCGCGCCGGTCCCGGACAGGATGCCGCCCAGGACCTCGACGACCAGCGACAGCGCCGTCCCCTTGTGGCCGCCGACGGGCAAGAGACCGGCCCGGGGCGGCCCGTAGAACGCCCCCGAGTCGGTCACCGGGCGGCCGTCCGCGTCGATCGCCCACCCCTCGGGGAGCGGCTCCTTCCGGTTCCGCTTCACGCGCACCTTGCCCTCGGCGACGATGCTCGTCGCCATGTCGACCGAGATCGCCACGCCGCCGGCCGGCCCCGGCACGGCGACGGCCAGCGGGTTCGTGGAGAGTCGACGCTCCATCCCCCCGTAGGGCACCACGGAGACGGCGGCCGGCGCGTTGGTCCAGACCATCGCGACGACCCCGCGGGCGGCCGCCATCTCGGCATAGTCGGCGAGCCGGCCGATGTGGTTCGCGCCGTGCGCGCCGACGGCGGCCAGCCCGTGCTGCCCCGCCTTCTCGAGCGCGACCAGGGCGGCGTGGCGGGCGACGACCTGACCGAAGCCGCCGTCACCGTCCACGACGGCGGTCGTGGGAGTGTCGAGCGCGAGCTTCAGGGCCGGTCGCGGGTTCGTCTCGCCCTTGCGGACGGAGCCGACGTACTGCGGGATGCGGATCACCCCGTGGGAGTCGTGCCCGCGCAGGTTGGCGCGGACCAGGAGGGTCGCGATCCACCGGGCGTCGTCCTCCGGCGTCCCCAGGGCGGCGAAGATGCGGGTCGTCAAGGCTTCCAGGCGATCGGCGGCGACGGTCGGCAACGGGCTCCTCCTGGAGAGGGATGGGCGCGCGTCGTGCGGTCCCGGCAGAAACCCTTCTAGCACACGGTGGGCGGAGGCAGCAACCGAGGGGCGCGACGTGCCGGCGCCGCGCGCGCGGCGAGCGCGCCGCGTGCGGGCGGCGGCCTCGCCGTGGCCTCCGGGCCCGACCCGTCCCGAAGGCCACAGCAGGAGGCTGGTCAGGACTTGGGCTTCGCCTCGGTCGCCTTCCCCGCCGGCCTCAGCCGGACTCGCTGGGCCGTCATCTTCCCGTTGGCTTCCGTGTAGAGGACGGACGCCGTCTCGTTCGCGGCGATCTTCCCGGGCTCGACGGGCTTGTCCCCTCGCATGATCTTCGTGTCCTTCGTCACCGCGAACGTCAGCTCCTTCTTGTCCTTGTCCTTGCCGGTGACCAGGACCAGGCTGCTGGCCGACGCGCTCTTCACCGTCCCGGCCGCCATCTTGCCCTTGGCGGCGGTATCGGTGGCGGGCTTCGGAGACGCCGGAGCCGTCGTCGACGGCGCCGGCTTTGGAGCGGGCGTCGTGGTCGACTGCGCCAGAGCCGGCGCCGCCGAGCCGACGATCACCGCCACGATCACCACCCACGCACAGGAGCGTCGAAACACCTGGCTCACCCCCCTTCGGGACCTCGGTCGATTGCGGTTCCGATCATATACCAGACGTCACACGGCCGGCGCCCCTATCGAGGCGGCACCGGCCGATCCGGCCGATCGGACCGTCTACCACAAGAACCCGCCGTCCCGCTCGGCGGTTCCGGACGCGGCCCCGCACGGCACGAAGTCGAACTGCCGGCCGCACGCGGCTCCACTCCGAGGTGGCCATCGGGGCCTTCCGAGACCCCGCCGAAGACGCTAGAGTGGGGCGTGGCCCTGTTCCGGACGCTCGGCGGCCTCCTGGGACGGCTCGTGGGGCGGGGCGGACCGGCCCGCCCACCGGCGCTCGTCGCGCCGGGCGCGCGGGTCCGGCTGCGGACCCCGCTCGCCAGCGGCGATCGCGTGTGGATTCCGGCGGGCGCCGCCGGCATCGTCGTGGGCTGGGACACGAGGAGCCGGCGGGCGAGCGTCGAGCTCGACACGCCGCGCACGGTGGTCACGGTCCCCTGGGCCTGGCTCGAAGAGGACGCCGCTCCGCCGCTCGCCGGGCCGAGACGCGAGCAGCCCTAGTTCCTTCGGGGGGGTCTCGGAAGACCCCCCCGATGCCCCCCCGGCGTGGCGGCGGCAAAAGCCGCCGCTCGGGAGCGCCGCTGGCTGCCCGCCGCCTGTCGCCGGGCCGAGACGCGAGCAGCCCCAGATGGACGCAGGGCCGAGGCGGCCCGAGGCGTATGCCGCATACGTCGAGGGGCGCCGAAGACCCCAGAGGCCGGGACGGCCGCGAGGCCGCAGGCCGAGCGCGTCCCGGCCGTGATGCAGGACGCCGGGATGCGACGCTCATCGGCCCGGCCTAGAGACTCCAGAAGACGCCGCAGCCGCGGCACGGCTGCGGCGGCGCCTCCGTGAGGAGCGCGCCGCGGAAGGCCTCGTAGCGCGGCCCCCACCAGATCGCCTCCAGCGTCTGCTCGAGGAGGTTCCCCAGCACGATCCCCTCGTAGGGCTCCGCCACCCAGGGCGAGATGCAGCAGGGGAGCACGTTGCCGTGCACGGTGACGTAGACGAGGATCCACGGCCGGCGGCAGTGGCTCCACGGCCGGGTCGAGGCTCCGTGGGGCGTGAGGCTGACCTCCGGGGTCGTGGCGCCCGATGCGGAGAAGCCGATCCCGGCGCGCGTCGCGGCCAGCTCGGTCTCCCGGATGAGCTGGCTCTGCTCGGGGGTGAGCCGCCCGAACAGCGACTGCGCCTCCACGGCGAGGCCGAGACCGTTGTAGACCAGGCGCTGGAGGTGGATCCCCGCCGCGCCCGCCCGCACGGCGAGCGGAACGAGGCCGGGCAGCTCGTGGAGGTTCTCCCGCATCCCGGTGAACCAGAGGGAGACCTTCGGGTGCCCGACGCCGCGCGCCCGGCGGTAGGCCGCGAAGGCCTCGAGGTTCGCGACGACCTTGCGGAGGGCGTCGACGCCCCGCACGCGCCGGTACGTCTCGCGCGTCGAGCCGTCGAGCGAGACGCGAAGCTCGTCGAGCCCGGCGTCGACCAGCGCGTCGTGCCACCGGGAGGTGAGCGTGATCGCGTTCGAGTTGAAGAGCACCTCGGCACCCCGCGCCTTCGCGTGCCGGATCATCGCGGGCAGCTCCCGGTTCAGGAGCGGCTCGCCGATGCCGTGGAGCACGACGCGCTCGAGCACCGGGAACTGGTCCACGATCCGGCGGAACTCCGCGAAGGCGAGGTCTTTCGGCGCCTCGCGCCCGCCGAAGGTCAGGATGCACGTCTCGCAGAGCGAGTTGCAGCGGCTGGTCGTCTCCACGTAGAGGGAGCGCGGCAGCGGCAGGCGCCCTGGATCGCTCATGCCGCCTTACCGGCCGCGGCGCCGCGCCGCGTAGAGCACGGCGATGACGGTCATGCTGTCCTTGATCTCCCCGGTCTCGACCATCCGCAGCGCCTCGTCGAACGGGACCGGCCGGACCTCGATGAACTCCGTGTCGTCGGGCGGCGTCGCGACCGGCGTGAGCGCCTCACCGGCGAAGAGGTGCGCGGTCTCGTCGACGACGCTCTTCGAGGTGTGGTAGGAGGCCAGGGGCGTGAGCCGCCCGGCCGTGTAGCCGATCTCCTCGGCCAGCTCGCGCTGCGCGGCGGCCTCGAGGCTCTCGCCCGCGTGGATCCCCCCCGTCGGCATCTCCCAGAACACCGCGCGCGCCACGTAGCGGTACTGACGGATCAGCACGACCGTCTCCGGGTCGAGGAAGGGGAGCACGCCCACGGCGCCGGGACAGCGCACGATGCCGTAAATCGTCCTCCGCCCGTCGGGGAGCTCGACCTCGTCCTCGTCGACGCGGATCCAGGGGTTCTGGTAGACCAGGCGCGTCGCGCGCGTCCGCCACGGCACGTCGGCGAGCCGACCGCGAGCCTCGCTCATCGGGCATCCTCCTCCAGGACGGGCGCGCGGGGCCATCCCGGGACGTCCGGGGCAGGGGCCGGCGCCCCGGCGCGCCCGGCCCCCGTCCATCCCGGACGGCCCCGGCGCCACGCGGTCACGGCGAGGCCCAGCGCCAGGGGCGCCCACTCCGCGCCGACGACCCAGGCCGGGATCGCCCACACGGGCTCGGCGAAGGCGAGATACGTCAGCGCGACCGCGCACGTGAGATGGAGCCAGGGCCAGGCCGGCGCGGCGGCGAGCACCGGCACGAGCCAGAGCGCGTACCAGGGAAAGAGGTTGGGCGTCGCGAGGAGATAGGCGCCGACGAGCCAGACCGCGCGCTGCCAGGCGGGGACGGCGCGCGCCCGGAGGCCGACGACCCCGGCGAGGACGGCGAGCGCCGCGAGCGGCAGGAGGCGCGCCGCCCCGTGGCCCGCCGGGCCGAGTGGCCCGAGGATCCAGTCGAGCACCGCGCGCGCGCCGCCGTTCCACTCCTCCTCGGCGAGGTAGCGCCCGAGCGAGCCGAAGACGGCCATGCCCTCTCGCCCGTAGAGCGTGTAGCCGCCGGCGACCACGGCGACGGCCGCGGCCAGGGGGCGCCCCACGCGGCGCCGCCAGACGGCCGGGAGCAGCAGCAGGGGGTAGAGCTTCACGAGCCCCCCCGCGCCGAGCAGCGCCCCGGCCAGGCCCTCCCGGCCGCGCGCCGCGGCCCAGAGCGCGCCGACCGTGAGGGCGAGCACGACGGCGTCCACGTGCCCGCTGCCCGCGAGCTCGACGACCACGAGAGGGTGCCAGGCATAGAGGAGTACCCAGCCGGCCGGCCGGCCGAGGCTCCGGAGCCAGCCGAGCAGGAGCCCGATGGTCAGCGCGTCGAACGCGAGGACCATGAGCTTGAAGCCGAGGACGCTTGCCGGCGCCACGCGCGCCATGCCCGTGAACAGGAGCTGGGCGCCGGGCGGATAGACGGTCCGCCAGTCGGGGTGGTTGAGCCGTGGATAGACCACCGGGTCGCGGTAGGCCGCGAGCTCCGGGGCGGTCGGCGCCGCGCGGTAGGGGCTCACGCCGGCGGCGCCGAGCCGGCCGTCCCACAGGTACCGGTAGAGGTCGGTGGAGAGCGTCGGCGCCAGGGGCAAGAGGAGCAGGCGAAACGCCACGGCGGCGACCAGGATTCCCCCGAGCGCCCGCCGGCCTTGGGGCGGGCGCCGGACGACCGAGACCGCCGCGATCCCGTACGCCGCGCTCGCCGCGACGAAGAGCAGGACGAAGCTCCGCACGCCGGTGAAGAGGTCGTCGAGCGCGGCCATCGCGCCGAAGGCGGCCGCGAGGCCGAGGGCGGCGGCACCAAGGGTCATTTCAGCTGCGCCTCGAGGAATGCCAGCGTCCGCCGCGGCTCATAGGGCTCCGACGCAGGCGAGGCGTCCAGGCGCAGCCGGGCGAGGTCCTCGCCCCGGTCGACGTCGAACCACGGCGGCAGCAGGACGAGAGGCAGCCCGAGCCGCTGGGCACGCGTCACCGTCTCGGGCAGAACGCGCGCGGTGCTCCACGGGATCCCGCGGAAGAGCTCGGGGGCAGGCCGGCGGAGCCCGATCAGGTAGTAGCCGCCGTCGTCGCAGGGGCCGGCGACCGCCTCCGCCGTCGCGTCGAGGAGATGGCGGCAGGCCAGCCGCAGGAACGCCGTCGGCAGCGTCGGGCTGTCGGCATCGACGGCGAGCGCGCCCGCGTAGCCTTCGCCCAGGAGCCCGGTCAGCAGGCGGTCGAGCCGGCCGCCCAGGTCCGCGCCGGCCTGGGGCACGAGCCGCAGACCGACCGGCAGGAGGCGGCGCAGCTCGGCCTCGCGCTCCGGCGGCGTGAAGGCGACGAGCGGGTCCCCCAGCTCGATCCCGCCGAGCTGCTCCACGCGGTCCAGGAGGAAGCAGCGCGCCAGCTCGGCGGCGACCGCCGGCTGGAGCGGCGGGCAGAGTCGCGTCTTGACCTCTCCGGCAGCCGGCACCTTGGCCATGACGGCGAGCGCGACCTTGCGCCGCCGTCCCCGGTCGCCGGCTCGCGACGCATCCCTGCCGGCGGCGCCGGTCCTCACCCTCACCGCGCCTCCCGCAGGGCGACGCGCAGGAAGCGCCAGCCGGCGCGGAGGCTCCCGCCCAGCGTCCCGGCGACCTTGGATCGGCCGCCGATCCGGGGGCGCTGCGTCACCTCGACCTCGGCGATCCGCAGGCCCGCGCGCGCCGCCTTCGCCACCATCTCGACCGGCCAGCCGGGCCCCCGCTCGGAGAGCTCGAGCGCGAGCAGCGCGTCGCGGCGGATCGCCCGGAAGGGGCCGAGGTCTCGGAGCGCGACGCCGAACCGCCAGCGGAGCAGCGCGGCGACCGCGCGCGTGCCGAGGATCGCATGGCGCGGATGGTCCGCCCGACCGCGGGCGAAGCGTCGCCGGCCCAGAACCAGGTCGGCGCGGCCGGCGGCGAGCGGCTCGAGGAGCCGGGCCAGCTCCCCGGGATCCTGGCTTCCGTCCCCGTCGAGGAACGCCACGACGGCGACGTGCGGGGGCAGCGCCTGCACACCCGCCCAGCACGCCGCGCCGTAGCCACGGCGCGGCTCGTGGACCACGCGCGCCCCGGCCCCCCGGGCCGCCGCCGCCGTCTCGTCGGTCGAGCCGTTGTCCACGACCAGCACCGCGTCCACGAGGTGGGCGGGGACGGCGCGCACCACCGCCGCGATCGCGGCCTCTTCGTCGAGGGCCGGGATGACGACGCCGACGCGAGCGCCACCGTCGAGCACGGGAAGCTCTCCAGGTCCGGGGGGAATACGGGCGCGCGCCGGGGCGCGCGCGCCCGCCGACTCGCCAGGATCGTCGCTTCCGCCTCGGCCCCGTGAGGCGGCGTGCGGGCATTGTACCGCCGGAGCCCGACCGGGGGAAGCCGAGGACGGCCGCGCGGCGCGCGCGACGCCGGGCCGGGCGCGTGGCGACCGCCGCGCGAGGCTCCGCCGGACGTGCCGTCTGGTGTAGCATGGGAGCGATGCGCGCGCCCCGAGCCGTGCTCACGCTCCTCGCCGCCGTCGCGGTCGCCGCGGGCTGCGGGAGCGCCATCCGTCCGGAAGTGCTCCGGACCTGGGTCGGCCGGCCTGTCGCCGCGCTGGAGAAGGACTGGGGCCCGGCGACCCGCGAGGTGCAGGACGGGGAGCTGCGCATCCTGGTCTACGAGGAGCTGGAGAAGACGACGAGCCGCAACTTCCAGGACGCCGCGACGGCGCGCAGCGCCGGCATCAACCCCAATGACCCCTACGCGCTGGCCGCCCAGGAGGCGTACCGCTCGCCGAGCGTCTATGTCCGGTCGTACCTCTTCTGGGTGAACCGGGAAGGCACGATCGTCAACGCCGCCGTCCGGCAGCCGTAGCCGATGCGTGGAGTGAGCCGCGGGCTGCTCGTTCCCTCCGAGCGGCGGCTTTTGCCGCCGCAACCGGGGGGGGGCCTCGGGGGGAGCTTCCGAGACCCCCCCGAGGTAAGGCGCCGAGGAGATTCCGGTGATCCAGGTGGACCGGCACGATCAGCGGTATCACTTCAAGAACGAGTGGCTCTCGGCCTACTGGCATTTCTCCTTCGACCACTACCACGACCCCGCGCGGACCCGCTTCGGCCCGCTCCGCGTGTTCAACGACGACACCGTGGCGCCGCGCAGCGGCTTCCCGCTCCACCCCCACCGGGACATGGAGATCGTCACGGTCGTGCTTTCCGGGACGCTCGAGCACGAGGACAACCACGGCAACCGCGGCGTCCTCACCCTCGGCGAGGTGCAGGTCATGTCGGCCGGGACGGGCATCGTCCACGCGGAGCGGAACCCGTCGCTCACCGTGCCTCTCCACCTCCTCCAGATCTGGATCGAACCGGACCGGCACGGCGGGCGGCCGACGTGGGCGCAGGCGATGTTCCGCCACGAAGCGGGCCGCGGCCCGCTCCTGGCCGTCGTCTCGGGAGAGAACCGGCGCGGCGCGCTCCCGATCGGCCAGGCGGCGACGATTTACCGGGGCAAGCTCGGGCCGGGTGAGTCGGCGGCGCACGAGCTCGCGCCCGGGCGGCGCGGTTACGTCTTCATCGTCGGCGGCGCCGTCGCGGTGAACGGGCAGCCGCTCGAGACGGGCGACGCGGGGCGGATCGAGGACGCGCCGAACGCGACGTTCAGAGCGGGGACCGCGGCAGACTTCCTGCTCCTCGACCTTCCCTAGGAGCCTCGAGGAGGTCAGGCCGGCCTCCTCCCGGAGCCGAACACCGATGGCGCTCTGGCCCCGCCCGATCGAGGCGACCGCGCCGCCCGACCTGGCGGCGATCACCGCGGAGGTCACCACCTTCGCCCGCGGCGCGCTCGCCCCCTGGGAGGCGGGGTACCTCGAGTACCACCGCCGCCGCTACCAGGACACGCTCCGGCTCCTCCCCCCGGGCCACGGCCGGCGGCTCCTCGACGTCGGGTCGTTCCCCGGCCACCTCTCCGCGCTCGCGCAGGCCCGGGGCTGGGAGGTCGCGGGCCTCAACAACGACATCGAGGGCGCCGAGCCCTGGGCCGCGTTCCTCGACCGCTGCCGGGAGCGAAAGATCGAGATCCTGGGCTGCGAGGTCGAGCGCGACCCCTTCCCGGTCCCCACGGCGTCCTTCGACGCCGTCCTCTTCTGCGAGCTCTTCGAGCACCTCCACTGGAATCCCTTCCACACCCTCAAGGAGATCTTCCGCGTCCTGAAGCCCGGCGGGCTCCTCGTCCTGACGACCCCCAACCTCAGACGCGCCGAGACGCTGTTCCGCTGGCTCCGCGACTGGGGATGGCAGCCTCCCGTCAGCCGGCCGTTCTACGCCCTCTTCCCCTCGCTCCTCTACCACCGGCACAATCGCGAGTACACGGCGAGCGAGCTCCACTACTACCTCGCGCGCCAGGGGAAGGACCTCTACGACTTCGCGCTCGAGCGCGTCTACTACTCGGACTGCCTGGACGACGACCACGAGATCCCGGCCATCACGGGCCAGCGAGTCGGCCCGGTGGAGCGGCTCGCCGCGCGGCTGCTCCGCCGGCTCTGGCCCGGCACGCGGGCCCAGCTGATGGCGCGCGCCGTGCGGAGCGGCGCGACGCTCACCGAGTGGAGCGCGCTGGCGGGGGTCGAGGGCTTCGGCCCGCTCACCGAGGACGAGCGCGCGGTCCAGGGCTTCACGCGCCGGCTCACGTTCCCGTTCCGGCTGACCGGCCCGCGCGCGACGTTCGAGCTCCCACTCCCCCCGGGCCGGGGCCCCGCGCTCATCTCCCTCATGGTGGCCCACCCGGTCGCCGAGGACGCCCCCGCCGCGCGGACGCGCTGGACGCTCGACGGGCAGCCGGCGATGACGCTCCCGCTCCGTCCCGAGCTCCGCCCGGTCCGCGTCCGGCTCGTCGTCCCCGCCGACCTCGCCGCGCGCGGCGCCGTCCGGGTCGGCCTCGAGACGACGACGTGGCGCGATCCTGTGACCGGGACGGAAGAGGGCCTCCACGTCGGCGGCGAGTGGGTGCTGGTCGAGCGGCTCCCGACGCCGGCCGCCGTGGAGGCGGCGATCGAGCGCGCGGCGACCGAGCGGCGGGCGGAGGAGTCGTTCGACTACGGCTGGTGGCACCCGGCGGAGAGCCTGTACGTGCGCCAGCGCGTCACCGCTCCCTCGATCGCCATCGGGCGCGGTGACGAGGCGCAGCTCGGCCCGGGCTTCTATCACCGCGAGGACTGGGGACGGCTCGGCCTGGTGCGCTGGAGCGGGCCGGAGGCGGTCGCGTATCTGGCGCACGCCGGCGGCGCCGCGACGCTCCGCGTCCGCGCGTACAGCGGCGAGGCCCACCTCGGCCCGGCCCGGGGCTCGCTCCACGTCGCGCACGCCCCGGCCGAGGGCGCCTTCACGCCCGTCGGCGAGGCGCCGTTCGCGCTCCCCGCGGATACCTGGGGAGAGCTCCAGGCCCCGGTCCCGGCCGCCCCCGGCCGGCTTCGCATCACTCTCCGCGTGGAGTCGCCCCGCCTCCCGCGCGAGCTCGTCCCGGGCTCCCAGGACGCGCGCCCGCTCGGCGTCGCCGTCACGCGACTCTGGCTCGCCCCGCCCGGGGTCAGCTGACCTCGAACCTCGCGCGGCGGCAGGCGAGCGCCCAGAGCGGCCCCGCGACCGCCGCGGCCGACAGGGCGAGGGCCGCGAGGAGCGGCCAGACCAGGCGGCGCGCCGGCGCGCCGCTCAGCGCGGCGACGATCAGGCGGTCGCCGAGCCACCCGACGAGGGCGACGTAGGCGAGCGAGATCGCGGTCGTGGAGAGCCCGCCGGCGCTCGTCGCCAGGGCCTCCGCGCTCCGACCCCGGAAGTCGGCCCCGCGGACGCCGAGCGCCAGTGCCACGGTCGTGACCGTGACGCTCATGAGGGCGAGGAGGGCCGCGAAGAGCGCGAAGGCCCCGGGAGAGAGCCCCAGCCGGGCGCCGCCCGCCAGCGCGACCCCGCCGAGCCCGAGGAAGCCCGCGAGGCTGTACAGCCCGAGCCGGGCCCAGAAGAGGGTGCCGAGCCGCACTGGACTGGTGAAGAGGATCCACGCCGCGCGGCCCTCGAGGCTGAGCGCCGGGTAGACGAACCGGAGCGCGACGGTCGTCAGGAAATACCCGGTCGCGAGCAGCGAGAACGCGCAGAGCCGGGCCGTCACGTCCTCCGTGCCGGCCCGACCCGGGATCGGCACCCGGAAGAAGAGCACGGTGTAGACGAGGAGCAGGAACGCGAAGAACGCCGCCTGGCCGAGCTCCTGCGGGCTTCGCGCCGCCGTGACGAGCTCCTTTTCCAGGAGCGCGCCGACCGGTCCCCGCAGGACGATCGGAAAGCGCGTCCACCCGCGCGGCCGGATCGCCTCGCCCTCGGGCCGGGCCAGCAGCACGCCCTCGGCCGCGTTCCACACCACCCGGCGGAAGAGCGCGGCCCCGCCCCCGCACGCGACGGCGAGGGCGAGAACCGGCAGGACGAGGCTCGCCACGAGCGCCCCCCGCGGATCGCTCCCCTGTCCCGTCGCCAGGCCGAAGAGCGAGGCGGCGAAGGGGTGGCTCGGCCAGCCCGCGAACTTCGCCTCGACGAAGTGGAGCGCGATCGTGGTCCCGTTCAGCCGGCCGGGCTCGAACATCGTGTCGAAGTCGGCCTGCGTGGGGACCACGGACCGCCCGACGACCAGGCCCGCGACGCCGAGGAGCGCCACGGTGAGTCCGACGATCCCGGCGCGCGAGCGGAAGTGGCCGAGGAGTGTCGCGAAGAGCATCGTCAGGAGCGTGCCCAGGCTGCCCGCGAAGACCAGGAAGCCCCCGAGCAGCGCCGCCCCGGCCAGGTAGAAGCCCGCCGCCCGGTCGTAGCTCGCGCCGAGCGCGGCCAGGGCCGGGGCCGCCAGGACGACGAACGCCCAGCTCGTCAGGGCGAAGGTCTCCACGCTCCGCAGCGCGAAGAGCGCGCGGAGCGGCACCGGGCTCGCGAGGAGGAGACGGTTCTCCGCCACGCGGAAGAAGAGGGCCGAGCCGGTCACGACGGCGCTCAGCACGCCGATCACGAGGACCAGCACGAAGAACGCCTCGAGCGCGTAGAGGGTGAGCGGCGGGCCGGCCACGCCCAGCGCGGCCACGGCGCCGAACGAGCGCGTGAAGAAGACGTATTCGCCCGCCATCACGCCCGCGAACAGGAGGAGGAAGGCGGCCGCGACGGCGAGCCGCGCCGGCTCCGGCTCGCGGACGAGCTTGGCGGCCAGCCGGATGCGCCAGCGGAGCAGGACGCCGAGGAGCGTCACGACGGGGGCGGGGCCGCCTCGTCGCGCCGGGTGAAGTGGAGGTAGAGCGCTTCGAGGGATGCCGCCGGCAGGCCGGCCGCCTTCCGGAGCGTCGCGAGGTCCCCTTCCTGGACCAGGATCCCCTCGCGGAGCAGCCCGACCCGGTGGCAGACCGCCTCGGCGAAGGTGAGGGTGTGGGTGCAGAGGAGCACCGCGCCGCCGGACTCGGCGAAGCGCGTGAAGAGGTGACGTGTCCGGAGCGCGCTCTCCGGGTCGAGCCCCACGATCGGCTCGTCCGCCACCAGGACCTGCGGCTCGTGGAGCAGGGCCGCCAGGATCGTGAGCTTCTGCTTGTTCCCGCGGGAGTAGCCCTCGACGTGCGTGTCGATCACCGCCGACAGGGGGAAGATCCCGAGGAGCCGCTCG
Source organism: Candidatus Rokuibacteriota bacterium (assembly GCA_044866005.1). Taxonomy (GTDB): domain Bacteria; phylum Methylomirabilota; class Methylomirabilia; order Rokubacteriales; family DASRDR01; genus JBIOTN01. Next base: position 22,691 of record JBIOTN010000012.1, read on the forward strand.
ATCCGCGCCGTCCGCTCGGCGCGAGGGACGCCGTAGAGCTCGCCCATGAGGTGCAGGAACTCGCGCCCGGAGAGCTTCTCGTAGACGAAGGGCTCGTCCGGCAGATAGCCGAGCGCCCGCTTGGCGCGCTCGGGCTCCGCCGCGAGGTCCACGCCGGCCACGACGATCCGGCCCGCCGTCGGCCGGTAGAGGCCGGTCAGCATCTTCACCGTGGTGGTCTTCCCGGCGCCGTTCGGGCCGATCAGCCCGTAGATCTCGCCCGGCGCGACCGTCACGGTGAGCTCCTGCACCGCGGGGAGCGCCCCGAAGCGCTTCGTGAGGCGCTCCAGACGGAGGCCGCCGCCGTCCACCGGGGTCACGCTTCGCGAGCCTGCGCGACCGACAGAGGTCCGCCGGGCCGAGACCCGAGCAGATCAAGGCCGCAGGCCCGAGGCGCGCCGCGGCGTATGCCGGCCCCCCCACCCATCCCTGTGAGGAGGCGCGGCGAGGGCCCCAGAGGCCGGGACGGCCGCGAGGCCGCAGCGCGTCCCGGCCGTGATGCAGGACGCCGGGATGCGACGGGTATCGGCACGGCGGTCAGGGGTGGCGGAACTGGAAGATGGAATACCGGTCCCGCGGGACGAGCCGCACGGTCTCGAGCCGTCCATCCCGATAGACGAGGAGCTCGACCTCGGTCCCGACCGTGATGCGCCAGAGCTTCCGGTAAAAGTCTTCCAGGTCGGCCACCCGGTCGCTGTTGAGCCGCACGATGACGTCGCCGTGCCGGAGGCCCGCCGCCCGCGCCGGCCCCGCCGCGGACACCCCCGCGACGGCGACGCCGCCGTCGATCGCCACCGCCCGCACTCCGAGCCACGGCCGTGGGGTCCGCGCCGGCCGCCCCTGGCGCTGCAGCGCCTCGCGCACCGGATGGAAGAGGTCGATGGGGATCGCGAGGTGCTCGCGCTCGAGGCGGAGCGAGACGATCCCGACGACGGCCCCGTCGGGATCCACGAGCGCCGCGCCGCCGAAGGCGGGGTGGAGGGGTGCGACGATGAGCGCGCGCTCGAGGAGGTATTCCCAGTACGCGACGAAGCGCCGGACCGCGGTGACGGTGCCGGCCCGGGCCTGGACGCTGCGCTCCTCGCCCACGCCCACGATCGAGACCGGCTGGCCGGGGGCGATCGGATCGGAGCGGCCGAGCGTCGCCGCCGGGTAGGGGCCGCCCGCGCCGAGGCGGAGCAGGGCGAGACCGCTCTCGAAGTCGTGGCCCAGCACGCGCGCCGCGACCGTGCGGCCGTCCGGCAGCAGGGCCTCCACCCGCGCGGCCTCGAGGACCAGGTAGCCGACCGTGAGGACCACGCCCTCGGGGTCGATGATGACGCCCGAGCCGCCGCGCTCGGCGCCGAGCGTCGCCGCGGACGGGCGATCGGCCGGCACTTCGGCCCGGATCCCCACGATGGCGGGGCTCACGCGGGCGACGGCGGTCGGGACGGCCTGGGCGCTGCCGGGGTCGAGGCGCGGCTCGGGCGGCCGCGGGGCGGCGACGGCGGCCGTCCCGAGGGCCAGGGCGAGCCCGAGCCCGAGGGCCCGCGCGGACCCGCGCCCCGGCGCCCGGCGCACGGTCCTCATGCCCCCTCCGGCAGGCCGGACGCCGGCGGGGTCAGCCGCGCCGACGGCCGTCCCGGCCGAATGGCGTAGATCAGCGGCAGGCTCGCCACCGTGATCGCCATCTTCACCACGTACTGGCCGGCGATGAGCGGGGCCAGGGGGAGCACGCCGGCGAAGGCCAGGGTGACGAAGAGGGCCGAGTCGACCGCCGTGGAGACCGCGTTCGACACCAGCACGCGAACCCAGCGGTAGCCTCCCACGCGCGCGCGCCACCAGGCGAAGAGCTCCGCGTCGACCAGGGACGAGCCGAGGTAGGCCAGCAGGCTCGCCGCGACGATCCGCGGTGTCGCGCCGAGCACGCGCGTGAACGGCTCGGGGTCGACGAAGGCCGGCGCGGGCGCCCAGACGGTGAGCTGCGCGTACGCGGCGAGGAGGAGGTTCGCGCAGAAGGCGGTGGCGATGACCTGCCGGGCCCCGCGCTTGCCGAGCTGCTCGTTGACGAGGTCGAGGAGCGTGAAGGTCAGGGCGTAGATGAACACGCCGGCCGGCACGATGACCGGGCCCAGCACGATGGGCTTGGCCGCCGTGACGTTGGCGATGAGCTCGCAGGCGACGTAGAGCCCGACCGCCAGGATGATCGGCGCGCCGGGAGCGTTCGTCACAGGCCGCAGGGCCGGCGGCCCCGGGTCAGCGCGCGCGTCCCGGCGCCGCCTCGGCCTCGCCGCGCTGCGGCGCCCGCTCCACCGTGCCGTAGAGGCGGCGGTAGTGGTGCCAGCTCGTGTAGACGCGCTTGACGAACGCGCGCGTCTCGTCGAACGGGATCTGATCGACGAACTCTTCGAGGTCCGCCGTCCCCCGCTCGGCGAGCCAGCGCTGCACCCGGTGCGGCCCCGCGTTGTAGCTGGCGACGGCGAGGAGCGGCTCCTGGAAGCGGGCGCGCAGCTGCGCGAGATAGTGGACGCCGAGCGCGATGTTGACCGGCGGCTCCCAGAGCCCCGCGGGATCGGCGAGCCGGACGCCGGTGTCCGCGGCGACGAGGCGCGCCGTGTCGGGCATGAGCTGCATCAGCCCGACCGCCCCCACCCAGGAGCGCGCGCGGGGGTCGTAGGAGGACTCCTCGCGGATCACCGCCGCGACGAAGAACGCGTCGAGCCGCGCCCGGCGCGCCGCCCCCCTCACGATGTCGGCGTACCCGAAGGGGTAGAACAGGCGCCAGAACTCCGGCGTGAGCCCCGGCGCCCCCGCCTCGGCCGCTGCGCCGAAGGCCCGGCGGAGGTAGCGAAGGCTCCGCCCGGCCTCGCCGATCTGCGCGAAGGCCACGCCCAGCGAGAAGGCCCGATCCGCCTCGACGAGCACGTCGCGGCCCAGGAACTCGAACTCGCCGAGCGCGTGGCCCTCGAAGCCGAGCCGCCAGAGCGCGCGGGCCTTCTGGAAGTGGCGGTCCGGCTCGAGCAGCGCGATCGGATCCGGCGGCAGGCGGACGGGCGCCGCGACCGGGGCCGGCGGCAGCCCGCGGATGCGACGCGTGGCGAGGATCCCGTAGTAGGTGTGGGGCGCGCGGCTGAGGACCTCCCGGAAGAGCGCCGCCGCCCCCGGGCGGTCGCCCCCGGCCTGGAGCGCGCGCGCCGCCCAGTAGAGCGCGCCGAGCCGCTGGCCCGGCGCCGAGTTCGCGAGCTGGCGGAACGCCACCGCGGCCTCCGGAAACCGGCCCGCCCGGTACTCGAGCCAGGCGAGCTCCCACCCGGCCGCCGCCGCGGCGGGCTGGTCGGCATAGGCCGGCGCGAGCGCGCGGAACGCCGCGCGCGCGCCGTCGGCGTCGCCGAGCTCCAGCCGGGCGCGGCCGAGGCTGAGCCAGACCTCGGGCACGAGCGGCGAGTCGGGGTGCTCGGCGATCAGCCGCTCCAGCACCGGCACGGCCGCCCCGGGCTGACCTCCCCGGCGGAGCAGCCGCGCCAGCTCCTGGAGCAACGGCGCCCGCCACGCGGTCGGTGGCTCGACGACCGCCGCCTGGAGGAGCACGAGGGCCTCGGGACCGCGCCGGAGGCGGGCCAGCGCCGGCGCCAGGCGCAGGAGCGCCCGGTGACGGAGGGCGGGCTCGGGCGACTGGGCGAGCAGCTCCTCGAGCACCTGGACGCCCGGCGCCAGCTCGTTGGCCTCGATCAGGCGCTGGGCCTGCAGGAGCTGATCGTCCGGGCCGAGCGGCGGAATCGGGACGTTGTGGAGCTGGGCGAGGGTCTGCATGACCTCGTGCGCCGCCTCTCCCCACGGCGAGGCCGGCGCCTCGAGCCACCGGTGGCGGAGGTCCGCGATCGCGTCGGCCACGAGTCCCTGCGCGGCGCGGGTCTCGGCCAGCCGGACGAGGACTCGGCCGGCCTCGGGATGAGCCGGGGCCCGGGCGAGCACGCGCCGGGCGTCCCGCTCGGCGTCCGCCCAGCGCCCGAGCCAGAAGCTCAGATCCGCGGCGGCCACGAGAGCCGGGGGGACGAGCACGGAGTCCGGGAAGCGGTCCGGGAAGGCGCGGAAGCGGTCGAGGGCGCCGGCCCCGTCGCCGGCGCGGGCCAGGCTCTCCGCCGCGAAATAGGCGGCGTAGTCACCGAGGAGCGAGCCCGCCGGGATGGCCTCGAAGATGGCGCGCGCCCGATGGAACTCGCCGCCCGCCAGCGCGTCGTGCGCCTCGCGGTAGCGCGCCAGGCCGGGCTCGTCACGCTTGGGCTGGGCCACCCCGGCGGCCGGCGCGGCGGCCAGCGCCACCCCGGCGAGCAGCAGGAGCGCGACGGGGACGAGCCGGGGCGTCATCGTCTCAGTCTAGCAAGAATTCGGGCCCGACGTGACGGGCCGGCCCCCGCCGGGCCGAGCCGGTCGCCGTCGGACGGAGCCGGCCGGGTCAGCGATAGATCCCCCGCGTCGCCCGCCAGGTGTACCCGATCCGGTGGAGCGCGGTCGCGTTGGCGCCGATCGCGACGATCCAGACGGCGGGCGCGAGGAGGTCCGCGAGGGCGCCGGCCACCAGCACGAGGAGCCGCTCGCCCCGCTCCATGAGGCCGACCCGGCACTCGACGCCGACCGACTCCGCGCGCGCCCGCGTGTAGCTGACCATTACCGTCCCGATCACGGCGGCGAGCGTGGCGAGAACGTCCCGCGGCGCGCCGACCCGCATGAAGAGGAGGACCACGCCGGTGAGCACCAGGAGGTCCGAGTACCGGTCGAGCACGGAATCGAGGAAGGCGCCGAAGGGCGACGTGAGCCCGGACACGCGCGCCAGGGAGCCGTCGAGAATGTCGAGCGCGCCGGCCAGGGCGAGGAGCACCCCGCCCCAGCGCGTGTGGTCGGTGGCGAACGCGCAGGAGGCCAGGGCGGAGGCGCAGAGGCCGAGGACGGTGAGCTGATTCGGTCGGATCCGGGCGCCGAGCAAGGTGCGCGCCACCGGGTCCGCGACGCGAGCCACGTGCTCCTTATACCGGCCCAGCATGGAGGGGGCTCCCGCCCTCGAGCGCGTGGGTGACCGCCTCGCGCAGCCGCGCGATGCGGACCGGCGCGTCGACCTTCCGGCGCGCCGCGTCGGTGACGTAGAAGGCGTCGAAGGCCTGGTCGCGGTCGGTCGCGATCTTGGCGGTCGCGATGTTGAGCCCTTCCGCGGCGAGGGCACGCGTGATCAGGTAGAGGAGTCCGACGCGGTCGGGCGCCTTCACCTCCACCACGGTGTGGGTGTCCGAGAGCGAGTTGTCCACGGTCACCCGGACGGGGCCCCCGTCGACGGGCGCCGGCGTCGCCCGGCCGGACCGGCGGCCCGCGACGAGGCTCTCCACCGATCGCTCGCCGAGGAGCGCGCGCCGCAGGTCCCCCGTGACCGCCTCCCACCGGCTCTCGTCGAGGATCGCGTCGCCGCCCGCGTCGTTGACGTGGAAGGTGTCCACGGCGATGCCGTCCGCGCGCGTCTCGATCTGGGCCGAGAGGATGTTCACGGCGTGGGCCGCGAGCGTCCCGGCGATGAGGGCGAAGAGGCCCGCCACGTCGCGGGTCACGACGACGAAGTCCGACGCGCCGAGGTCCGGGTAGTGGAAGAGCTCCGTCGCGACGGGCTCGTCGCGCAGGCGGTCGATGAGCCGGAGGTGGGCCGCCATCCGCTGCGGCGAGGTGGTGCGGACGTAGCGGTCCGACATCGCCTGGAGGTGAACGGCCGCCGCCCGGGCGTAGCCCGGGTCCGCGAGCGCCTGGACGATCCGGTGCGCGACCGCCGCGCGGCGCGGCGGCTTCGGGCGCCGCCCGGCCAGGCGCGTGCGCGTCCGGACGTAGAGCTCGTGCAGCAGGGCGCCGCGCCAGGCGTTCCACACCCCGGGACCGACGGCGCGGATGTCCGCGCACGTGAGCAGGTAGAGCATCGTCAGCCACGCCGGGAACCGGACGATCGCCGCGAGCCGCTCGACGGTCTTGGGGTCGTCCAGGTCGCGTCGCTCCGCCATGTGGGAGAAGAGCAGGTGGTGCTCGACGAGGAACTCCACGGCCGCCGCGTCGTCGGGATCGAGGTTGAGCCGCCGGGTCAGCCCCTTGACGAGGGGCACGCCCTTCGCGGCGTGCCCGTGCCCGAGGGCCTTGCCGATGTCGTGGAGGAGGATGCCCATCATCAGGAGCTCGGGCCGCTCGAGCTCCGCGATGATCTGCGCCAGCTCGTCGGACTCGGGGCCCTGGCCCGGGCCCAACCCCTCCAGCACCTCGACGGCGAGCAGCGAGTGCTGGTCCACCGTGTAGCGGTGGTAGTGGTCGTACTGGACGAGGCAGGTGAGGGCGCCGAACTCCGGCAGGTAGGCGCCGAGCACGCCGGTATCGTGCATCCGGCGGAGCGTCGTCGCCACACGACCCCAGGGACCGAGGATGGCGAGGAAGAGCTGACGCAGCTCCGGCGAGGCCCGCCAGCGCTCCGCCTCGAGGTGGTGCGCCGACTCCTCGACCGCGCGCTCCAGCTCGACGTCCAGGTCGCAGCCGAGTTGCTGCGCGTGCCAGAAGACGCGCAGGATGCGCGCCGGGTCCTTCCCCAGGGCGCCCGGGTCGGCCAGGTGAAGCCGGCCGTCGTAGACCACCAGGCCATCGGCCAGGGCCGCCCGCCGCCCGCGCCGGCCCACCGTGACGCGGCGGCCGAGCCCTTCCTGGCAGCGCGCGATGAGGCGCGCCGAGACGCGGTGGATCGTCCCCGCGTGCCGGTAGTAGTCATGCATGAACTGCTCGACGGCGAGTCGCGTCTCGTCGTCCTCGTAGCCGAAGCTCTTGGCGATCCGGACTTGCAGGCCTCGCTCCAGGACGTCCTGCTTCGTGCCGGAGAGGAAGTGGAGCTCGTTCCGGACCCGCCAGAGGTACGTGAGCGCCGCGTCGGTCGCGGCCCGCTCCTTCGGCGTGAGGAGTCCCTTCTCCAGGAGCTCCTGGAGCGTCCGCGCGCCGAACTTGGTGAAGGCCAGCCAGAGCGCCGTGTGGACGTCCCGCAGGCCGCCGGCGGACTCCTTGACGTTCGGCTCCTGGACGTAGACGGAGCCCCCGTGCTTGCGGTAGCGCTCGTCGCGCTCCGCGAGCGTCTGGCGGAGGAACTCGGCGTAGTCCTTCCGGTAGACCTCTTGCCGCAGGGTCCGCTGGAACTTCGCGAACAGCCGCGGGTCCCCGGCCAGCAGCCGCGCGGCCTGCATGGAGGTGCGGCTGGGCAGGTCGGTGCGGGCGAGCGCCAGGCAATCGGCAAGCGAGCGGCAGGCGTGGCCGACGCGGAGCCCGAGGTCCCACAGGGTGTAGAGGATCTCCTGCGCCATCCGGCGGACGTAGGGCGTGACCTCGCCGCCGTGGATCAGCATGAGGTCGAGGTCGGAGGAGGGGTGGAGCTCGCCCCGGCCGTAGCCGCCGAGGGCCACGAGGACGAGCGGCGCCTGCCCCGACGTGGCGGCGGCCGCCTCGCCGTCGGCGAGCTCGAAGAGCAGGCGCAGCAGGTCGTCCATGAAGGCCGCGTGCGCCCGGACGCTCTCCTCGCCGGAGGCCCCGTCCTCGTGCCGGCTGCGCAGGCGCTCGTACGCGCCGGCGAGGTGCTCGCGGAGGACTTCCAGCCTGAGCCGCCGCCGGCGCTCGGGCCACTCGACGTCCGGACCGCTGAAGCTCCGCTGGAGGGCCTCTTCGGCCTGCCTGAGGCGACGGGCTAGGGTGTCGGCCATCGCCGGGTCATGCCGGCCTCGGCCGCTCGGCCTCGCCGCGGCTCGTCCGTGCTCCGCGGGCAGCCCGGGCTCGGGCCGGTCGCGGGTGGGGGCGCGTGGGGCAGTTCACTCGAATTCTCCCGCAGTTGCGCGTAGAGGCAAACTAGCATGCCGGGTGGGGAGTGTCAAACCGGCGGCCCGCGCGCCGGGGCGCCGGGCGCGGCGATTGACGCGTCGCGCGGCCCCCCGTTATGATCCCAACCGCCCGCGGGCCTGGCCGGCCTGCCGTCCACGTCCCACGGTGCCGCAGCGCGGTGAGCTCGAGAAAGGAGTCAGCGCCATGGTGACATCACGACGCCAGTTCTTCCGCGTGACGGCGGGCGGGCTCGTCGCCGCGACGGGCGTCGTCGGAGGCCCCCGGCCCGTCCCCGCGCAGGGGCCGACGGTCAAGATCGGGACGGCCGTCCTCGGGGACTACTCGCTCGTCTCGCCGATCGTGATCGCGCTCGAGAAGGGCTTCTTCCGCAACCAGGGCGTCAACGTCGAGTTCCAGCCGTTCCGCGGCGGCCCCGACCTCGTGAAGGCCGTGGTGGCCGACCAGATCCAGATCGGCGCGACGGGCAGCACCGACATCCCGGTCTTCCGCGCCGAGGGCGTCCCGGTCCGCTTCATCGCCACCAACGTGGACGGCAATCACTTCACCTTCAACGTGGCCCCCGGGATCGCCCGGCTCGCCGACCTCAAGGGCAAGTCGATCGGCGTCACCCGGGTCGGCGCGACGACCTGGGTGTTCGCCGTCATGCTCGCCAAGCAGCAGGGATGGGACCCGGAGCGGGACGTGAAGGTCGTCGGCCTGGGCGGTCTGGACGCCCAGCTCGCCGCGCTCGCCCGCGGGGAGATTCACGCCTACGTGTGGGGCGACGGCGGCGCGGTCGCCGAGCTCCAGGGCAAGTCGAAGGTGCTCCTGCGACTGGACAGCGTCACGCCCAAGTGGATCAGCCAGTCCTCCTACGCGACCGACGAGTACATCAAGGGGCATAGAGACGCCATCGGCCGGGCCCTCCGCGGGTTCTTCCAGGCCGTGCGCTTCATGCGGGATTCCCCGAAGGAGGCGGCCGCCATCGCCGCGAAGACCCTCAAGTGGCCGGAGGAGGCGGTCGAGCGCGCGCATCAGATCTCGGGGCCGCTGCTCTCCAGGGACGGGACCATCAACGTCGAGGCCATCGACGTCATGCAGACGACGCTACTCGAGTACAAGGCCCAGAAGCAGCGGGTGCCCACTCAGGACCTCTACACGGCCGAGTTCACGCCCGTCCGGCTTTGAGCTCGGAGGGGGCCTCGACGGCCCCCTCCGAAGCGTCAGCGCCAGTGTCCCAGTCGGCGGTTGAGCCCCTCCAGCGCCAGGACGATGCCGATCGACAGCAGGGAGACCAGGGCCGTCGCCGCGAACAGCTCCGCCGGTCGGAAGGCGTTGGCCAGCGTGGTCAGGAGAAAGCCCACCCCGCGGATCCCCCCGAACATCTCGACGACGAGCACCCCGAGCAGGCAGAAGACGATGCCGAGCCGCATCCCCGTGAGGACCGCGGGCAGCACGGCGGGCAGGACGACCTTCCGGTAGATCTGCCAGGAGCTCGCCCCCATCGAGCGCGCGACCACGATCGGCATCGGGTCGACGTCGCGGACGCCCCCGATCACGAGGAGACAGACGGGAAAGATGCCCTGGAGGACCCCGTACACGACCGCCGGCGTCATCCCCAGGCCGAAGACGAGCAGGATCCACGGCAGGACCAGGATCTTCGGGATCGCGTAGAGCGCGACCAGAAACGGGTTCAGCACCGCATAGAGGTGGCGGGCCGTCCCGATGACGAGCCCCAGCCCGACGCCCAGCGTCACCGACAGCGCGTAGGCGATCAGCGTCTTCCCGACCGTCTCCCCGAGCAGGCGCGCCGCCTCCGGTCCGATCGCCACGACGGCCCGCGCCACCGCCCACGGCGCCGGGACGAAGAGCGGGTCCACCGCGTGAAGCCGCACGCCCGCCTCCCACGCGGCGACGAGGACCGCGAGCGAGGCGGCCTGCGCGAGCCGTCGCCCCGCGCGCGTCACGGCGCGTGCCAGCGGCGGGCCCGCCGCTCGGCCAGCGCCGCCAGGCCGTCGATCACCGTCACGAGGGCCAGCGCGAGGATCGCGAGCGCCGCGTACTCCGGCGTGCGCAGGAAGCCGTAGGCGTAGTTGATCAGGTAGCCCAGGCCGGCTCGCGCCCCCAGGACCTCGCCGACGATCACCCCGACCACCGTGAGGGCGAGCCCCGCGCGGAGCCCGGCGAGCAGGGTGCCGGTCATCGAGGGCAGGATGACCTTGACGAAGCAGGCCCCGCCCCCGGCGCCGAGCGCGCGCGCGACGGTGAGGAGCTGGCGGTCCACGGACCGGATCCCGGCGAGCACGGCGAGGACGATGGGGAAGAAGCCGAGCAGGAAGCCGAACGCCACCTTGGAGGCCGGTCCGAGCCCGAAGAAGAGCATCAGCGAGGGGTACCAGACCACGCTCGGGATCGCGTAGAGGCCGGCGAGGATCGGCTCGTAGATCTCGCCGACGTGCCGCGGCAGCCCGAGGAGAAAGCCGAGCGCGAACCCCACGGAGACGGCGAGCGCGTAGGCGACCAGCACCTCGACGACGGTGAGCGCCAGGTGCTCGGGCAGGCTCGGGTACGCCTCGAGCCGCACGACCCGGACGAGCGCCGGCAGGACCCGGGACGGGGGGACGTAGAGGAGCGGGTTCTGCGTGCGCGCCCAGAGCTCCCAGGCCCCCAGCCCCAGGAGCAGCAGGCCCGCGCGCGCCGCCAGGATCCTCACGGGCGTACCCCGCGCGACGGACGTTCCGGCGGGGGTGGCATGGGGCCGGGCCGAGACCCGAGCAGGCCAAGGACGCAGGGGCGAGGCCGGCCGAGGCGTATGTCGCATACGTCGAGGCCGGCCGACGCCCCCAGAGGCCGGGACGGCCGCGAGGCCGCAGGCCGAGCGCGGCCCGGCCGTGAGGCAGGACGCCGGGATGCGACGGGGATCGGCCCCGGCCCGCTCACGGCTGGGCCGCCATCGCGCGTCGGGACTCGTCCCGGATCTCCTCCCACAAGGCCGCGCGGAGCGCCGCCGCCGGCGCGCCGGTGAGGTCGCGCGGCCAGGGCAGGGAGACCTCGACGCTGGCCTTGATCCGGCCGGGGCGGGCGGTCATCACGACGACGCGCTGCGAGAGCAGGATCGCTTCCTGCAGGCTGTGGGTGACGAAGACCACCGTCTTCCGGGTCTCCGCCCAGATCCCGAGCAGCCACTCGCCCATGAGCAGCCGCGTCTGCTCGTCGAGGGCGCCGAAGGGCTCGTCCATCAGGAGGATCGGCGAGTCGAGCGCGAGCGCCCGGGCGATCGCCACGCGCTGCTTCATCCCGCCGGACAGCTCGCGCGGGAAGCGGCCCTCGAAGCCGCGCAGCCCCACGGGCTCGAGCAGCGTGCGCGCGACCTCCCGCCGCTGCCGGCGCGGCACGCCCTGGAGCTCGAGGCCGAACTCCACGTTCTCGAGCGCCGTCCGCCACGGAAACAGGCCCGGATCCTGGAAGACCATCGCCACCCTCCGGGGATCCGGACCGGTGCACGGCTTGCCCGCCAGCCGAACCTCGCCCGCGTCCGGCCTGACGAGCCCGCCGATGATCGACAGGAGGGTGGACTTGCCGCAGCCCGAGGGGCCGAGCACGGTGAGGAACTCCCGCGGCGCGACGCCGAGCGACACCCCGTCGAGCGCCGTGACGACGCCGTCACGCGTGCGCCACCGCTTGGCGAGGCCCCGAACCTCGATGTGCGGGGCCGACGAGGCGCCGGGCATGGGCGACGCGACGGGATCGGGCATGGCAAGGATGGTAACGCAGGCGCGCGCGGCTTGACAGTGTTCGCCCCCGCCCGTAGACTCCGACCGCCATGCCGCCGCGATGGCGCGCCGTGCTCGCTCGCCTCGATCCGTACGTCGCGCCGCCGGGGCTGGAACGACTCGAGGCGGAGCTGGGCGGGCCGGTGGCGCGGCTCTCCGCGAACGAGAACCCGCTTGGCCCCTCACCCCGCGCCGTGGACGCGATCCGCGCGGAGGCGCCGCGCGTCCACCTCTACCCGGACGGGCCGGCGACGGCCCTGCGCGAGGCGGTGGCCGACAGCCTCGGCATTGCCCCGGCGCAGCTCCTCTTCGGCAACGGCGGTGACGAGATCATCACGCTCGTGGCCCGCGCGCTGCTCGAGCCGGGCGACGAGGTCGTCGTCCCGGCCCCCGCCTTCGAGCCCTACACGACCGCGGCGCTGCTGGCCGGCGCCACCGTGGTCCCGAGCCCCCTCCGGGACTACCGGATCGACCTCGACGACATCCTGGCGCGCCTCACGGCGCGCACCAAGCTCGTCTTCCTCTCGAGCCCGCACAATCCGACCGGCATCGCGCTGCCGCGGCGGGCCTGGGACGATTTCGCCAAGCGCTGCCCCGAGGACGTGCTGATCCTGCTGGACGAGGCCTACGTCGACTTCCTGGAGGAGCCCGCCGCGACCGCCGACGGGCTCGCCACCCTCGCCACGCGCGAGAGCCTCCTGCTGCTCCGGACCTTCTCGAAGATCACGGGCCTGGCCGGGCTCCGCGTGGGGTACGCGATCGCGGCGCCAGGCGTCATCGCCGCGCTGGAGCGCGTCCGCGAGCCCTTCAACGTCGGCCGGCTGGCCCAGGTCGGCGCCGCCGCCGCGATCGGCGACCTGGCGCATCGCGAGGCGACGCGGCAGCTCGTCTGGACGCAGAAGCGCGCGCTCTACGCCGCGCTCCGCGCGCGCGGGCTGCCCTTCGTGCCGACGGACGCGAACTTTCTCGTGGTGCGGCTTCCCGGGGAGTCCGGCCCCGTGGTCGCCGCGCTGCGGGCCCGCCGGATCCTCGTCCGCGATGGCGCCTCGGTCGGCCTGCCGCGCCACCTCCGGATCAGCGTCGGGACCGCCGCGCAGAACCAGCGGATGCTGGCCGCCCTCGACGCCGCCCTCGCCGCCCCGCCGCCCGGCTGATCCGAGCCTCGCGGCGGGCTGGCACCGAACGTCCGACCGAGGGCGAGGCGGGTCCGATCCGGGTAAGCGACGTGTTACGACGTCGGCGCGTTGGTAGCGTGCGTCCGAGCGGCGGCTTCTCGCCGCCGCAACCGATCCGGGGGAGGCATCGGAGGGGGCCGTCGAGGCCCCCTCCGAATGATCAGCGGACTGGCTTCTTCGGCGCGACGACCGGCGTGGCGCGCTCGCGCGTCCGGTCCCGCGCGGCGGCCGCCGCGCGCTCCCGGTCCGCCGCGGCGCGGCTGGCGGCGGCCGCTCGCTCCTGAGCCGCCTTCTCCAGCGCGGCCACGCGCTCGGCGAGCGTGGCGCGCTCGGCGGTCACGGCGGCGAGCCGCTTCTGGAGCGTGGCGAGCTCACGCTGGCTCTCTTCGGCGCGCAGGCGCAGCGTCTCGGCGTCGGCGCGAAGCGCGGCGGCCTGGAAGGCGAGGCCCTGCTCCCGGCCCGCGGTCTGGTGCCACTGGTAGCCGACGAAGATGACCGCCAGGGCGAGCACCACGCTCACGATCGCGGCCCACGACCGGCGGCGCGGCTCCTCTTCGTACAGCTCGTCGAGCTCTTCCTCGGGAGTCTGCACCTTCAGCTCTTCCTGGATCGTCGCCATGCGCACCTCCTCCCGCGCCGATTCTAGTCCGCGCCCCCGACCCGTCCCAAAGAAATTCGGTCTTCTTGGCGCCGTTCCACCGCGTGCGGTATCATGGCCTCGCGATGCCGGAGCCGGCTGTCGCGCCCAGCCTGAAACGATTCTTCGACCGTCCCGTGCGGCGAAGCCTGGCGGACCTGTGGATGGGCGGCGAGCCCGTCGCCGAGTACCTCGCCGCGCTCCTCGCGCGCTTCGCCCGAACCGACCAGCTGTACGCCGTGCGCGGCGTCGCGGGCCGGCGGCTCGACACCGTCGTCGAGATGCTGCTCGAGGTGCAGCGCGCCTGGGCGTTCGACGCGGCCGACTTCGACCCGCTCCGCGAGCGCGAGCTCCGGCAGCACATCGGCGACTTCGCCCTCTTCATGACGGGCATCTTCCCGGAGCACGTCGAGCGCCGCGGCAGCACCAGCCTCTACCTCCGCGAGGGCAAGCGCGCCTACCGGGTGGTCGCCGACTTTCAGCGGTCGGCGCTCAAGCCGGACGCGCGGCTGTTCGCGGCGCTCTCGAAGGAGTTCGAGGGCTACGTCACCGCGCTCCGGTACATGAAGCGCGTCTACCTGCGTCCGGCCGACTCGCCCGGCGCGCTTCAGCCGGTCCTCCGCCTCCTCACCGAATGGTAGCGGCGTGCCCGTGATCCGCGTGGGCCGGGCGGCGCGCGTCCCGGCCCGGCCCGCCACGTGGTAGCGGCGGCCCTCGACGCGCTGGTCGGCACGGAGGCCGGCGCGGGCGCGGTGGCCGCGGCGCTCGCCACGATCCCGGCGGGCGAGGTGTCGAACGCCCTCCGGCTCCTCACGAAGACCCACGGCGCGGCCGCCCTTCCCGTGCTCCGGCAGTGTCTCCGTGCCCGACCCGAGTGGGCGGAGGCGGCCGCCGCGGCGCTCGCGACCTTGCCCACGCACGAGGCCGCGGCGGCCCTCGCCGCGACCGAGGCCACCGCACCGACCAAGGCCGTGCGAACCGCGGTGCGCCGCGCCCTCTACCGGTTGAGGCAGGCGGGGATCACGCCCCCCGCCGCCCCGAGGCCGCAGCCGGTCCCCGCCGGCCCGACGCCGCGCGAGGCCTGGGCCTCGGCGATCGACGGGACCGGCTCGCGGGCGTGCTGGCTCGCCCTGGAGGGGCCGCTCGGCGAGCAGACGCTCCTCGCCGCGATCCTGAACGACGTGGCAGGCGTCCTCGACTTCACGGGCGGGCCGATCGCGAAGAAGCGCCTCGCCGAGCGCCTCCGCGCCGTCCAGGCGGAGAGCCCGCTGCCCTGGGTCGCGGTGCCCGCGGCCTGGGCTCTCCACCTTTTCCGCGAAGCAAGCCGCCGACACCAGGTCGCGGGCACGGCGGCGCCGGGCGAGCTCGCCCGCTGGCTCGCCGCGCTCGGCGAGCCGGCGGCGGCGCCCGAGCCGCCCGTCTATGCCCGCCTCGATGTCGCGAGCCTCGCCGCCGACCCGACGCCGCTCGAGCAGTCGGCCGAGCTCCTGGCCCTCCCCGAGCTGGCGGGCTGGTTCCTCGACCCGGCCACGGTCCAGACCGAGGCCCTCGAGCTCCTCCAGGCCAAGGAGAGCCGGCTCGTCGTGAGCGACCAGATCAAGGCCGAGCGGCACGCCGCGGTGATCGACCGGGTGATCGACGGCCAGCTCGAGCCCGCGGCCCGGGGGCTCTGGCAACGCCGGCTCGAAGAAGAGGCCTTCGTGCTCCTGGAGACCGGCCGGCCCGTCGAGGCGCGGCGAGCGCTCGCCGTGGCGCACGCCCTCGCCGACCCGGCGCGCCCGGCGCGGCATCTCCCCTTCGTCCGCGCGCTCGTGGAGCGAAGCCTCGAGGTGGCGGGCGAGGTCGCGCTGGGCCGAGTCCCCGCCGACACGGCGAGCCGCGCCCCCCAGCCCCGGCACGCCGCCAGCCGGTAGGCGCCGCCGGCCCCGCCCGCGCCTCCGTGGTCCACGGCCTCACCGACGTCCCCGGCGTCCTGGTCGGCCACGCCTCCGACCCCGCGAGGGTGACGGGCTGCACGGCGATCCTCTGCCCCGAGGGCGCGGTCGCCGGCGTCGAGGTCCGCGGCTGGGCGACCGGGCTCCTCGGCCTCGACCTCCTGGACCCGCGCCACCTCGCCGAGCGGATCCACGGCGTCGTGCTCGCCGGGGGGAGCGCGTTCGGCCTCGAGGCCGTCTTCGGCGCGATGGCCCACCTGGAGGCGAACGGGATCGGCTTCCCGACGCCCCGCGGCGTGGTGCCGCTCGTGGCGGGGGCGATCCTCTACGATCTGGCCGTCGGCGAGGCGCGCGTGCGCCCCGACCGTGCGATGGGCGCGCGCGCGGCCGCGGCCGCCACCCGCGAGGCGGTGGCGGAGGGGTCGGTCGGCGCAGGGACCGGCGCGACCGTGGGGAAGCTCTTCGGGATCGCGCGCGCCATGAAGGGGGGCGTCGGCACGGCGAGCCGGCAGGTGGGCGCGGCGACGGTCGGCGTCCTCGTCGCGGTCAACGCCTTCGGCGACGTCCGCGACCCTGCGACCGGCGCGCTCCTCGCCGGCGCGCGCGACAGCCCCGCCGGCCGCCGGCTCGTGGACGCGGCCGCCCTGCTGCGCGGCGGGACGATCACGCCGTCGTTCGGCGGCGCCCACACCACGATCGGCGTCGTCGCCACGAACGCCCGGCTGACGAAGGCCGAGGCCGCGCGGCTCGCCGCCCTGGCGCACGTGGGGCTCGCCACCGTGCTCTCCCCGCCGCACACGACCGTGGACGGCGACACGCTTTTCTGTCTGGCGACGGGCGCCGCGACGGCGCCGCTCGACGCCCTCGGCCTCGCGGCCGCCGACTGCGTGGCGGAAGCCGTCCCGCGGGCCGTGCGCGCGGCAACCTCCCTGGGCCAGATCCCGGCCTGGCGGGATCTGGCCTCCTGATCCCGGACCCCTGGAGTCCAGCCGCCGGCAGCCGGAAGGAGTGTTTCATGCCGCTCTACAGCTTCGAGGGCCGGCGTCCGCGCGTCCACGCGGAGGCCTTCATCGCGGAGACCGCGACGCTCATCGGGGACGTCACCGTGGAGGCCGGCGCCTCCGTCTGGTACGGCGCCGTCCTCCGCGCGGACTTCTCGCCGATCGTCGTCCGGGCGGGGGCCAACGTGCAGGACGGCGCGGTCGTCCACACGACGCCCGCGGGTCCGGTCGAGATCGGCCCCGGGGCCACGGTGGCGCATGCCTGCGTGCTCCACGCGGCGACGCTCGAGGAAGAGTGCCTCGTCGGGAACGCCGCCGTCGTGCTCGACGGCGCGCGGATCGGCCGGCGGAGCCTGGTCGCGGCGGGCGCCGTCGTGCCGGCGGGCATGACGGTGCCGGAAGGCGTCCTCGTCGCGGGCGTCCCGGCCCAGGTCAAGCGGCCGCTCGCCGGCACCCCGGGCGAACGGTGGGTCCAGGTGAATCCCGAAGCGTACCGGGCGCTCGCCCAGCGCCACCGGCGCGGCGTGGCCCCGGTCGGCGACGTGACGGGCCCCGGCCGAGCCGACTAGAGGAGCCCGACCCCGTTTGGTAGAGTAACGGCATGGGCGGCCGGGTCATCCCCTTCCGGCGACCGTCCCGCGAGCCGGACGATGCCGAGGCCTTCGTCGAGGTCGCGCGGGCCGGCGATCAGGCCGAGGCGCTCGTTCTCCAGAGCCTGCTCGATGCCCACGGCATCCTCGCGATTCTCCGGACCCACGTCGCCCAGTCCGTCCACCCGTTCACCGTCGGGGGCCAGGGCGAGGTGCGGATCCTGGTCCCCCGGCCGGCGGCCGCCGACAGCCGGCGAATCCTGGCCTGCGCCGACTCCGACCGCTCGCTGCCCTGAGCGGGCTCAGACCGGGCCGCCGGACGCGTCGAGCGTCCGGCAGAGCCCGGCGAGGACGTCGATGACGCGCGCGAGCGCGCCCGGATCCAGTGTCTCCGGGCGGTCGCCCGCCGTGTGATAGGTCGTGAACGGCGCCGGCCGGCGGGAGGGCGAGACCAGGACCCCGCGCACCCCTCCGTAGATGAACGCGCGCAGCGCCTCCACCGCGGCCGTCGGCACGACGGTCAGGCCGACTCCCGGAACGCCTCGGTCGGCGAAGGGCCGGTGGTCGCTGCCGAAGAACGGGACGGGCTCGGCGAGATGGTAGCTCTCGTCCCGGCGGTATCCGAGCGCCTCGGCGGTCACGGTAAAGCTCTGGAGGAGCGCGGTCTCGGCGAGCGCCGGCGTGACGTCCCAGAGGGCGAGGCTGTCGCCGATCCCGCAGAGCTCGAGGCTCACCACCCCGACCAGCTCCTCCAGCGCCGCGGTCCGCGCGTAGACGCGCGAGCCGAGCATGCCGCGCTCCTCGTCGCCGAAGAAGGCCAGGCGGACGGTGAGCCGGCGAGGAGGATCGGCCACCAGCCGGTCCCACAGGGCGAGCAGAATGCCGACGGCGGCGGCGTTGTCGTTGGCCCCGGGGCTGCCGGGGACCGCGTCGTGGTGCCCGGCGAGCAACAGCACCCGGGGCCCGCGCCCGACCTCGGCGACGAAGCTCAGGCCCGCCCCCTCGACGGTCCGATAGGGCAGGCGCCGCGCCGGAACCCCGCGCGCGGCGAGGACCGTCTCGAGCGCCACCGCGCGCGCGGCGTTCGAGCG
This sequence comes from Candidatus Rokuibacteriota bacterium, assembly GCA_044866005.1. Taxonomy (GTDB): domain Bacteria; phylum Methylomirabilota; class Methylomirabilia; order Rokubacteriales; family DASRDR01; genus JBIOTN01. The sequence continues at coordinate 40,773 of JBIOTN010000012.1, forward strand.
TCCCGCCAGGACCCGCGCCGTGTCCAGGGCCGTCGGCGCCGCGAGCGCGCGGTACGCCTCGAGGGAGAGAGGGACCGGCGGCGCGTCGCGGCGCCGCACGTTCATCAGCCGGGCCGCGAAGACGTTCAGCGCGCCGCCCAGCGCGCGCCGGAGCTCGCGCCGCCAGAAGGTCGCCCGCCGCGGGCCGCCGCCGAGGGTCATCCGGCCTCGTCCGGCGGCGGAACCCCGAAGAGGGCGCAGGCGTTCCGGGTCGTCTGCCGCCCCACGAGCGCGGCCGGCACGCCGAGAAGCTCGGCGACCCGCGCCGCGGTGACCGGCAGGTAGGCCGGCTCGTTGCGCTGGCCCCGCCAGGGCTGGGGCGGCAGGTAGGGGCAGTCGGTCTCGACCACGAGCCGATCCAGGCCGACCGCCCGCACGACCTCGGGAAGCCGCCGGGCATTCGGGTAGGTCACGGGCCCCGCGATCGAGATCAGCAGCCCGAGCTCGACGCATCGCCGCGCGAGCGGGACATCCCCGGAGAAGCAGTGCATGATGCCGCCGGCCGCGCTCGTCCCGTCGGCCGTGAGGAGCGCGACCAGCTCCGCGTGCGCGTCGCGGCAATGGAGGAGGATCGGCTTGCCGGCCTCGCGGGCGAGCGCGAGCTGGCCGCGGAGCGCGGCTCTCTGCGCCGCGGGCGGGGAGAGGTTCCGGTAGAAATCGAGGCCGATCTCGCCGATGGCGACGACCTTCGGCTCCCGCGTCATCGCGCCGATCGCGGCGAGCGCCGCATCGTCCGCGCGGGCGGCGTCGTGCGGGTGGATCCCGACGGCCGCGTAGACGTCGCCGTGGGCCGCCGCCAGCGCGACGGCCTCACGCGAGGCGCCGGGATCGGTGCCGACCGTCAGCAGGCGGGCCACGCCCGCGGCCCGGCCCCGCCGGAGCACGTGGTCCCGATCGCCCGCGAACTCCGCGTCGTGGAGGTGCGCGTGCGTGTCGAAGAGCACGGCGCCGGGCGCGGCGGCGCCGGACGCCGTCACGGTCCCACCGTGAAGCGGAGGCGGCCGATGAGCTGATGGCCCCGCTCGGTCAGGACGTCCACCGTCCAGCGGCCGCGCGGGTCGACGGGAAAGTCCGCCTTCCGCGAGTAGGTTCGGAAGCCGGCCGTGCGGCCGCCGCGGACCGGCGTCGGCAGTCGCACCGTGGTCACCACGCGCCCCTCGTGACGCCACCGGTGGAGGATCGGCTGCTCGAGACCGGCCGGCGCGTAGACCGGCGTGTAGGCGACGAGCCCGCCCCACGCGGCGAGGGTCGCCGCGGAGACCCGCCCGCCCACCGGGTCGACGGGCGCGAGGCTCGAGACGGCGCGCGCCGCGGTCGCGCCCGCCAGGTGGAGCGGCGCGGGCGGGATCGCGGTGCGAAGGGCCCAGGCGAGACCGACCGCGACGGCGGCCGACAGCCCGGCCCGCCCCGCGGCGTCCCACCAGGACCGTCCGGGGAGGACGAACACCGGCGTCAGAGCGAGCCCGGCCAGGAGCGCGCCGCCGAGGAGTGCCCAGACCGGTGGCAGGCCGACGAGCGGCAGCGCCACGTTGAGGCCCGCGAAGAGCGAGAAGGCGAAGAAGAGCCGCCCGACCCACGGCCGCGGCTGGATCAGCGCGCAGTAGCAGGGGTCGATGGTGGTGACGAGCGCCGCCGCGACGAGCAGCGCGAAGAAGGGCGCCGTGGCGCCATCGAACGTCGTGCTCGCGAAGTACGCCGGGAGCACGAAGAGGAGCAGCCCGTGGTAGAGCGTCTGGATCGTGTAATCCCCCGCCGCGACCACGAGGCGACGCCCGCGCGTCTCCACCTGCCGCTCGCGCGTCTGGGTCAGCACCGTGAAGAGGAGCCAGAGGACGACCACGTACCCGACGATCCAGCCCACGTGCGGGAGGCCGCGACGGAACACGAGGAGGGCCGCGAGCCCGCCGATCAGCGAGGCGACCGAGACGCCCCAGCGGAGGACCAAGCCGCGCCAGGCCGGCCAGTCGGTGAAGACGACGCTGCGCCGGCGAACGAACGGATCCGCCTCCGGCACCGCAGGCCGGGGACCGTCGTCCGAGCCATCGACGGGGGAGGGGGCCGGGCGGGAGGGGGAGAGCGGCATCGACCGGCTTCGAGGCGGAACCGTCGGGACGAGCTAGGGTCTCGCGCCGGGCACCGCGCCTACTGGACTATCGGCACGGCGCCTCCTGGACCTTCGGCACGGCGCCTCTTGGACCTGCGCGCCGGGCCGAGAACCGAGCAGCCCCGGGACGCAGGAAGGAGGCGGCCCGAGGCGTCTGCCGGCCCCCCCACCCAGCCCTATGAGGAGGGCCG
>JBIOTN010000013.1:0-4859 GCA_044866005.1 Candidatus Rokuibacteriota bacterium
TGTTCGACGCCCGCCAACCGGCCAGCGAGGAGCGGGCGGGGTGAGCTCGTCGGCGGTGCCTCTGGCCTGCTACGCGCTCCTGATCGGCATCGCTGCGGCTGTCCTGTGGGTGTGGTCGCCGTACGCGCTGCCTTCCGCGCTTCTCACGGGGGGCGCGGCAGCTATCGCCGTGATCGCGCTGGCGGTGGCCGTGCGCGATCGCCGCGCCGGGGCGAAGGCGCCAGGGCCCGGGGCGGCCGAGCGGCCGGTACCCGACTACAGCGTCTCGATCCTGGCGCTGGCATACGCGCTGCCGACCATGCTCGTCGGCGCCTATCTCGGCCTCTATCTCATCCTGATCGGCGGCGGCGTGCTGCTTCTGGGGCTGGGCGGCCTGATTCGCGAGTGGCGCGCCGAAAGGAGGGCGGTCCGCCGGGCCGAGGAGAGTGCCGATGCGCCTTAGCCAGGTGATCACCGACTGGGCGGTCGATCCCGTGCTCCTGATCGCGCTGCTGGCCGCGGCCGGCGCCTACCTGGCCGGGGTGCGCCGCAGTCGCCGGCGCTGGCCGGCCGCGCGCAGCGTCGCCTTCCTGGGCGGCCTCGCCGTGCTGCTGGTGGCGTCGCAGAGCGGGATCGACGCGTGGTCCGAGCGGCTGCTGTCGATCCACATGGTCCAGCATCTCCTGATCACGATGACGGCGGCGCTTCTGCTGGCGGCCGGGGCGCCGCTGACCCTGGCCCTGAGCACGTTGCCCCCAGCCGGCCGCGCTCCGCTGGCGCGCCTGCTGCACGGTCGCCTCGCCCGCTGCCTGGGGCACCCGCTGGTCGCCTGGTCTCTGTTCGCCGCGGTGCTCCTCCTGAGCCACGTGCCGGCGGTGTACGAGCTCGCGCTTCGGAGCGATTCCCTCCACGCAGTCGAGCACGCTCTCTACCTGTGGACGGCCCTGCTGTTCTGGGCGCCGGTGGTGGCCGCTGACCCGCTGCCCAGGCGCCTGTCGACCGTGGGCGTGGTGGGATACCTCGTCGCGGCCATGGCGCCGATGAGCGCGATCGGAGCGGCTCTGCTGATGACCGATCAGGTCGCCTACGCCCACTACGCGGCCAGCGCGGCGGCCGCCGGCGTCTCGCCCCTCGACGACCAGCGCGCGGGGGCCGCCATCATGTGGATCGGCGGCGGCCTCGTGATGGTCCTGGCCACGCTCGGTGCGGCGTGGCTCGCGATGCTGCGCGAGGAGCGTCGCGCCCGGGCCCGCGAGGCCTACGAGGACGCGCGCAGCGCCCGGGCGGCCGTCTGGGGAGGGGCGCGATGAGGCGCTCCCGCCGCGCCCGAGCCGTCATGGTGGTGCTAGCGCTGCTGTGCGCCGCCGGCGCGCTCTACGTGGCGTCTTCGCCCCGGGCTGGGGCTCAGAAGGGCGCGAGCGCGGATCCGCTCTCCGCGTCCCCGCCCTCGCCCGCCGCGCGGGGCCTGATCGCGCGCGGTCGCTCGCTGTTCGCGGACGGTTGCTCCTCATGCCACGGCGTGGACGCACGGGGGATTCGCAACCTCGGCCCCTCGCTGTACGGGGCGGGAGCCGCCGCCGCCGACTTCTATCTCTCGACCGGGCGCATGCCGCTCTCGAACCCGCGCGACGAGCCCACCCGGTCGAGGCCCGCTTACAAGCGAGCCGACATCGACGCGCTCGTGGCGTACGTGGGATCGCTCGGGCGGGGGCCCGCGGTCCCGCGCGTGCGCCCAAACCAGGGTCGCGTGAACGCGGGGATGCGCACCTTCACCCTCGACTGCGCCGGCTGCCACCAGGTCGGCGCCGCCGGGGGGATCGTGACCGGAGGCGTGGCCCCGCGCCTCGACGACCCGGACGTCACTCCCACCCAGATCGGTGAGGCCATTCGTGTGGGTCCCTTCCTGATGCCCTCCTTCAATGAGCGCCACATCACAGAGCAGGACGTGAACGACATCGCTCGCTACGTCGCCCTCACCCAGCAACCGGACGATCGCGGCGGCTGGGGAATCGGCCACATCGGGCCCATTCCCGAGGGCATGGTCGCCTGGCTCCTGGCGGGCTCGGCGCTGCTCCTGGTGGCCCGCCTGATCGGGGAGCGGAACGAGGCATGAGGAGCCGCAGCCCACGCGGGGAGCTGCTGGTGGCCGGCGCGCTCGTGGCCTCGGGGGTGTGCGCCGCCGCCTTCGTCCTGCTGTATGCCTTCGAGAGCGAGAACACCCAGCTCCTGGGCCTGAGCCTCGGGCTGAGCCTGACCTTCGCCGCGCTCGCGGCGGTAGTCACGGGCAAGAGGGTGGTGGACCAGTCCAAGGCGGTGGAGGAACGGCCGAAGCTGGTGGACGAGGAGCTCGGGCGGGAGGTGGCCGGCGGGGTGGTGGGCGCGGCGGAAGGCGTCTCGCGGCGCGGGCTCCTGGCCGGCGCGGCGGGCGTGGCCGGAGTGGGGCTGGGGGCGGCAGTGATCGTGCCGCTGGCCTCCCTGGGGACCAACGACGTCAGCGAAACCCTGAAGGCCTCCCCCTGGCACGCGGGTGTCCGGCTGGTGGACGAGAACGGCACGCCGATCTCCGCGGATCAGCTCGAGGTCGGCAGCTGGCTGACCGCGTTCGCCGAGGGCTCCGACCGGCGCGAGCTCGGGTCGAGTGTGGCGGTGGTCCAGATCGAGGAAGGGGAGGTGCGTGTGCGCCGCGCCTGGGCGCCGCGGGGGATCATGGCCTACTCGAAGATCTGCACTCACGCGGGCTGCGCGATCTCGCTCTTCCGCTATCCGACCTACGAGCCCACCTCCAAGCCGCCCGCGCTCGTGTGCCCGTGCCACTACTCCACGTTCGACGTGCGAAACGGGGCAAAGGTGGAGTTCGGGCCGGCGGGGCGGCCGCTGCCCCAGCTGCCGCTTCGCATCGACGCCCAGGGCTACCTGGTGGCGGCCGGCGCTCTGTCGGGCAACATCGGCCCGTCGTGGTGGGGGGTGCGGAAGACGTGAGGGTGCTCCGCCGTCGGCGACCGGCCCGCTCGGAGGAGGAGGCGGCCGCCGACGCCGTCCGCTTCCTCGACGAGCGGCTGGGGGTCTCCCCGCTCCTCAAGGCGACGATGAAGTACATCTTCCCCGACCACTGGACGTTCCTGTTCGGGGAGATCGCCCTCTACTCGTTCATCGTGTTGGTTGCCACGGGGGTCTACCTCACCCTGTTCTTCGAGCCCAGCACGGCCCAGACGACGTACTCGGGGAGCTACGCCCCGCTCCAGGGGACCGCGGTCTCGGAGGCCTACGACTCCACCCTCCGCATCGTCTTCGACGTTCCGGCCGGCCTGCTGGTCCGCCAGGCCCACCACTGGGCGGCGCTCGTCTTCATGGTGGCGATCGTGGCCCACCTCATGCGGGTGTTCTTCACGGGAGCGTTCCGAAAGCCGCGCGACGCGAACTGGCTCATCGGCGTGACCCTGGCCATGCTCGGGCTGCTCGAGGGGTTCGCGGGCTACTCCCTCGCCGACGACCTGCTCTCGGGAATGGGGCTCGCGATCGCGTACGGGGTCGCACTCTCGATCCCCTTCGTGGGCGGACAGCTCGCCGTGCTGATCTGGGACGGCAACTTCCCGGGCGGCTCCGACTTCATCAGCCGCTTGTTCATCACCCACGTGCTGATCCTGCCGGTCGTGATCGCCGTCCTGATCACCCTCCACCTGGCCATCATCATTCGCCAGAAGCACAGCCAGTTCCCCGGCCCGGGGCGCACCGAGCAGAACGTGATCGGCAGCCCGCTGTGGCCGGCCTACACGTTCCGCGCCTTGGGGATGATGCTGGCCACGGCCGCGGTGCTGTTCCTGCTCGGCGGGCTGATTCAGATCAACCCGATCTGGCAGTACGGTCCGTACGAGCCGGACCTGGGCACCAACGGCGCCCAGCCCGATTGGTACATGGGCTGGCTGATCGGGGCCCTGCGCCTGATGCCGGGATTTGACGTGACGATCGGCGACGCCACGATCATCGGCAACCCCTTCTTCGGCGGCGTGCTGTTCCCGACGGTGGTGTTCTCCGTGCTCTACGCGTGGCCCGCGGTCGAGCGGCGCCTTGCGCGCGACCACGCCCGCCACGACCTGCTCGACCGCCCCCGCGACGCGCCCTGGCGCACCGCGCTGGGGGCGGGGTTCTTCACCTGGATCTTCGTGATCTTCGTGGCGGGGGCGGCCGACCGCCTGCTCGTGGACCTTGGCTTCCCCTACGAGGGTCAGGTCTGGTTCTTCCGGATCCTGGCCCTGGTCGGACCGTTCGTCGTCTTCGTCTTCACCCTGCGTATCTGCCGCGAGCTGAAGGCGTCGGAGGCCCGGCCGCTGCGACGGTGGGAGGGGACGGTGGTGCGCCGCGAGCCCGACGGCCGCTACGTGGAGGTCTCGGGAAACGGCGCTAGCCGCGAGCAGCAGCGGGAGGCTGAGCGGGGCGGCGGCGCCGGCGACGGCTAGGCTGCCACCCCCGGCGACCCGACCGCTCCGTCCGGAATACTCGCCCCGTGTCGCAGCCCCTACGAACGGGAAGCCGCGAGGTTCTGAGGGTTGCGCGCGGAGCTACGCCGACACATGACCACCTGCGCACGCGGCTGGTGATCATCGCCGTGGCGACGGTCGTCATGGACGTTATCGCCAGCGTGATCGTCTTCTTGTTCGAGCGCCATGAAGCCGGCACCGGGATCAGGTCGCTGGGAGACTCCGTCTTCTGGACAAGCACACAACTCCTCACCGTCTCATCCCAGCTCCCGAACCCGATCTCGACACCTGCGCGGGCCCTCGACATCTTCCTCCAGGCCTACGCGATCACTGTCGTCGCGATGCTCGCGGGTTCCTTTGGCGCGTTTTTCCACCGGCGCGGCATCGAGCGCGATCCGCTGTGAC